>CAZFGB010000044.1:0-79467 GCA_964518405.1 uncultured Pseudomonadales bacterium
AACGGGACGGGCGGGATGGGCGAAAAGTAGGCTTGGGCGGGGGTGAAACACGTCGTCGCGAAGCGGCGACGGATTTCATGGCGCTGGCCGACGAAATCCGCGCCTGGGGCAAGGAGCTCGGATTCCAGCAGGTCGGAATCGCCGACACCGACCTGTCCCGCTGCGCCCCGGACCTGCGCCGCTGGATCGCTCGGGGGCTGAACGGGACGATGGGATACATGGCGCGCAACGTCGACAAGCGCCTGCATCCCGAACGCCTGGTCGATTCCACGATACGGATCATTTCCGCGCGAATGGACTACATGTCCGACGATGCGTTGCCGGCGCTGCCGCAGAACGACGGCAGCGCCTACGTCGCCCGCTATGCCCTGGGCCGCGACTACCACAAGACCGTGCGCCGAAGACTCGCGCGGCTTGCGAAGCGCATCAACGCGCGCGTGGCCGGCGGCCGCTATCGCGCCTTCGCGGACTCGGCGCCCGTGCTGGAAAAACCCCTCGCGGACAAGGCGGGGCTCGGATGGATGGGGAAGAACACGCTGCTCCTGAACGAAGACGCGGGTTCCATGTTTTTCCTCGGCGAGATCTATACCAATATCCCGCTTCCGCTATCTGCCGCGAACGCGCCGGACCAATGCGGCGCCTGCAAGGCATGCATCAATGTCTGCCCCACCGGGGCCATCCTCGGCCCCCGGCGGCTGGATGCGAGGAAATGCATTTCCTACCTCACGATAGAGAACAAGGACGCCATTCCGCCGCAACTGCGGGAGGGCGTCGGCAATCGGGTCTTTGGTTGCGACGACTGTCAGCTCGTCTGCCCCTGGAACCGCTATGCGAAAAAGACCGCGGAGGCGGACTTCGCGCCGCGTCACGGGCTCGACGACGCGAGTCTCGCCGAACTGCTCGGTTGGGACGAAGCGACGTTTGCGGCAAAGACCGAGGGGATGGCGCTCAGGCGCGTCGACTATCGGCAATGGGTTCGCAACCTCGCCGTCGCGGCGGGGAATGCGCCCTACGGGGAGAAACTGATCGGTCTCCTGCGCCGCCGGCGGGAGGACGCGGACGAGATGGTGACGGAGCACATCGACTGGGCCCTCGCCCGCCAGGCCACGAATCGACCCGGGGCCGAAACGACCGGAACAGCGGCGTGACGGCGGCCCCGCGGCTCAGGAGCTTCGAAAGAACTTTTCCCGATAGAACCTGAGTTCATTGATGGAATCGCGAATGTCTTCCAGTGCCCGGTGGGCGTTGTTCTTTCGTATTTGCGAGACAAGCCCGGGACGCCAACGCCAGGCGAGTTCCTTGATGCTGGATACGTCGATGATGCGGTAGTGCAGGAATGCGGCGACTTCCGGCATGTACTTGATGAGAAACCGCCGGTCCTGCCATATCGTGTTGCCGCAGAGGGGCGAAGTGCCCTGCTCCGTGTAGCGATTCAGAAAGTCCAGTGTTTGCGCCTCGGCCTCGGTGAGCGAAACGCCGTCGCGGCGCACCCGGTCGACGAGTCCGGACGCGGTATGGTGTTCGGTGTTCCACGCATCCATCCGGGCGAGCGCCGCCTCCGGTTGGGAAACAGGCAGCACCGGCCCCTCTGCGATCACGTTGAGTTCGCCATCGGTGATGATCGTCGCGATTTCAAGGATGACGTCGACCTCGGGGTCGAGGCCGGTCATTTCCATGTCCATCCAGACAAGGTGCGGCGGCATGCTTCGCTGCTTGATGGCGTAACTGCGTTTGGGAGCATATATCATTCGGCGGGAGCCCAAACCGCGTTCAGCTGCGTGATCCAAGTGACCAGCCCCGCAATCATTACGGCGAACGAACTCGCCGCTCGGTCGTCCGACGGCGATCTCCTCATCCTGCAGGTCACTTCGCCCGCGGTGTTTGTCCAAGCGCGCATTCCGGGCGCGGAGCACGTGGCGCCGGCAGACCTTGTTCGGGGCCATCCGCCGGCCCCGGGCGAACTGCCGTCCGAGGCGGCGCTGACGGCGCTGTTCCGTCGCGTCGGTCTGACTCCCGGACGAACCGTCGTGACCTGCGACGACGAGGGCGGCGGCTGGGCGGGCCGGCTGGCCTGGACGCTGGACGTGATCGGTCACGGCGACTGGCTCTATCTCGACGGCGGCTTGCACGCGTGGGCCGCGGCGGGCCTGGGTCTTGAGTCGGGAACGCCGCCTCCGCCGTCTCCTTCCGACATCGACATCGCCCTCGAGGCCGGTCCGATCGCGCGTATCGATGCGGTGCGGGAAGCGCTGGAACAGCCGGACCTGACCATCTGGGATTGCCGCAGCGCCGAGGAATACGCGGGCGTCAAGGCAACGGCGGCGCGGAACGGACACATCCCCGGGGCGGTGCATCTCGATTGGCTCGACCTGATCGACCGCGGACGCGACATGCGCCTGATCGAGAATCTCCACGGCTGTCTCGCGGCGAGCGGAATCGGCCCGGAGCGCGACGTCATCGTCCACTGCCAGACGCACCACCGTTCGGGACTCGCCTACATGGCCGCCCGCCTGCTCGGGTTTCCCCGGATTCGCGCTTACCCGGGGTCCTGGTCCGAGTGGGGAAATCGCGGCGACACGCCGATCGAACGTTGAACCCGACCGCGCTGCTTCAGGCGCTGCCGACCCAGGCGATCTCGCGCCTGGCGGGTTTCCTTGGGCGAACGGAGATCCGTCCGATCTCCGATGCGCTGGTGCATGCCTTCGCGCAGCGCTACGGCGTCGACCTGGGCGAGGCCGAACGGTCGTCGCTGGGCGAGTACAGGTCGTTCAACGACTTCTTCACGCGTCGCCTGAAACCGGGGGCGCGTCCCGTTCCGGACGACGCGCGGACGGTCGTCAGTCCGGCGGACGGCTTCCTGAGTCAGCTCGGCGTCGTCGAAGACGGCCAGCTGTTGCAGGCAAAAGGCCACAGGTATTCCGCGGCGGCGCTGTTGACCGACGCGGACTTGGCGCGCCGGTACCGGGGCGGCACCTTCGTCACGGTCTACCTGTCGCCGAGGGACTACCATCGCGTCCACGCGCCCGCCGCCGGACGCCTTGTCCGCACCATCGAGGTTCCCGGCCGGCTGTTCCCGGTGAACGAGGGATCCCAGGCGTCGATTTCAGGACTTTTTTGCCGCAACGAGCGGCTCGTTTGCGACTTCGACGGCTACGCCCTGGTTTTCGTCGGCGCGCTGATCGTCGCGAGCATCGAGACGGCGTGGCCGGATGGTCCGCATTCCCCCTACCGGATGAGACTGGAGCGTCGAGCCGGGAAGCGCTTCGGTCGCGCCGACGAGGTGGGCAGGTTCCTGCTCGGCTCGACCGCGATCGCGCTGTTTCCGCCTGGCGCGCTGGCACTCGATGCGGATCTCGAACCGGGCATGCCCGTGCGCATGGGCCAACGCATCGGCCTCGGTTCGTCGGCGACGTAAAACGGCGTCATGCCCGGTCGCAAGGGAATGGCAGGACGTCCGCCAGGACGTCGACGCCCAGCTTGAGGGCCACCAGCCGGTCGAATCCCACCGCAACGCCGGCGCAGTCCGGCAAACCGCGGGCATGGGCCGACAGGAATGTCCTGTCGATGTCGGGTACCGGCTGATTCCTTTCGCAGCGCAGGAGGTTGTCTTCGACCAAACGCCGGGCGAGTTCCTCGACATCCTTCAGTTCGTGATACCCGTTCGCGACCTCCAGGCCGTCCACGACGAGTTCGAACCGGGCGGCGACGCCATTGGAGATTCGGGCCAGTGCGGCCTGGCGCACCGGGTAGCCGGTAACGAATACGCGTCTGCCCGCCAACTCCGAAATGGCGTCGGCGATGGCGAGGTCCAGCGCTTCGGTGCTGGCGGCATCGATGTCGACGGCGGCGAGACTTTCGAAGGTGCGTCGCTCGTACTCCGACGGGCCGAGCAGCGCGTCGATCAGCTCGGCGACCTCGCGCATCAGGTCATCGGCGTCGAAACCGAGCCGGTACCACTCGAGCATGGTGAATTCGGGGTTGTGCCATCGGCCGGCTTCGTCCGCCCGGAAAACGGGACCGATGCTGAAAATGGAGGGCCCTCCGGCGGCGAGCAGGCGCTTCATGTGGTACTCGGGCGACGGTTGAAGGTAACGGCCGTCCCGGGTCTGGATGCACTCGATCGCCGGATCGGTGACGGCGTGTCGCCCGAGCACGGGCGTTTGCACTTCGAGAACGCCGCGCTGCTCGAAAAAACGCCGGATGGTGCGGAGCATGAGGGCCCGCACCTTGAGCGTTTCGATGCCGCAGGCGGGTTCCCGGGCGGGGGTCAACTCTTGACCCGGCCGACGTATTCCCCGGTGCGCGTGTCGATACGGAGGACATCGCCGATATTGACGAACAGGGGCACCTTCACGGTGGCGCCGGTCGTCAACGTGGCGGGCTTAGTCGCTCCCTGGGCGGTGTCTCCTTTCAGGCCGGGGTCGGTGTCGGCAACCTCGAGCTCAACGAAATTCGGTGGCGTGACGGAGATAGGATCACCGTTCCAGAGCGTGACCATGAACGGGTCCTGCTCCTTCAGCCAGTTCAACGCCTCGGAGACGGCCGCATGTCCCGCCGCCAACTGTTCGTAGCTGCCGTCGGTCCTCATGAAGTGCCAGAACTGCCCGTCCGTGTAGAGGTACTCCATTTCGACCTCCATGACATCGGCGGCCTCGATGGTTTCGCCGCTCTTGAAGGTGCGTTCCCAGACGCGCCCGGTCTTCAGGTTGCGGAACTTGACGCGATTGAACGCCTGCCCCTTGCCCGGCTTGACGAATTCGTTTTCGATGATCGAACAGGGATCCGCCTCGAGCAGAACCTTCAGGCCGGCTCGGAATTCATTGGTCGCGTAGGTGGCCATGTTTTTTGCGAGCTCGGGAAAATGCGAATGATACGCGAACGGTCGGGGACGCAGAACGCTCCCATGGATCGCCCGCTGTCGCGGCGCATCACTCCATGGGATGCGAAGCACCGCGGCGCCTGTGACGTCGCCGAATCGATGTCGGCGGTGAGTCCTTGAATTGAGTTCCGATGCGCCGCCGTGCTACGGTCGGAGGATTCGCTCCCCCTCGGTGTGATTCCAACGTCAGTGTTTCAGTTCATCCGACGCGTCCCGGCGGCGGTGCTTGCGTCCGTCGCTGGATTCATGGTCGCGACGGTGGTGATTTTCGTATTGGTGGACCACGTGCTGGAGCGGCGCGCGCTCGCGCGCATGGACCGTTTCGGCGATTCCTTGGGTACGTTGGCGGCGGAACTGGCGGTCGAGCCCATGCTGCGGCCGAACCCCGTGGCGATCGGCAATCTCGGTCATCGCATGCAGTCCTTCGATGAAGTGGTGGGATTCAGCGTCTATACCGTCGATGATCGCGTTCTGGTGTTCGCCGGTCGCGACGCGAAGGATGCGGGAACCGTGCACTATACGTATCCGGTAACGGTGGATGATGCGGTGGTCGGCTACGCGCGCGTCGTGCTGGATCGCGGGCGATTTCGGCCGTCGGTCGCGGAGCTGGCTTTCCTGTCGGCTCCGTTCTGGCTGCTCGCGCTGGCCTGCACCATAGGTCTGGTGGTCGTTAGCCGCCGCATGGGCCGAACCGCCAATGTGCGTTCCGGACCCCGGACGCACGATGACGTCCAGGCCGCATTCGTTCTGGTGGTCAACCTGTTCGATCAGAACAATGTCCATCCGGAGGAAAAGGGGACGGTGCTGGGGCTGGCGCTGGAACGGACGGATCAGCTGGCGAACATCTACGGAGGCAGGGCGGAGCCATTGATGGGTACCGGGATCCTCGTGGTGTTCGCCGATAGCGGAAGCAGCGATCGTTGCTTCGAGGTGATTTGCGCCGCGCTGTTGGCAGCGCGGGTGATGGCCCTCGCCAGCTTCCGGCGCGCCGCGCGCTCGCGCCCGACGTTTCGCTTCGGCCTGCATCGTTGCGGCGAGCCTGGCCCGGACGCGACCGTCGAGGAGTCCGAGGAGGTTCGCGAGGCATTGCTTCTGTCCGCCTTGGCCCCGGATGGGAAGCTTGCGGTCAGCGAGGAGGTGTTCTCCCGGATCGACCGGCCGGACAAGCTGTCGGCGGACCTGTCGGCTCGCCGAGCCATGGAAGCCCTGGCTGGGACCAGCCTGAGCGGATACCGCCTCGTCCACGACGCGCTCGGTTCGTACGGAACCGTGATCGAACGCCAGGCTCAGCTCTTTGCCGGACGGCGCCGCTCTTCCACTTCGAGGGCGGATACCCGCTGAAGGCCCCGCGGCAGGAGGCGGCCGCGCCGGGCGCGTTCGCCCATGTAGCCTGCCAGGTTCTTGAATGGCAATTTCATCTTCCGTCCGCCGGCGCGCACGATCAGGCGGTCTCCCTTGCCGATGGGAACGATGCCGGCCAGGAACTCCTCGCGGGCCTTTGAGGTCTCTGGGGGGATGTTGATGATTTTGTTGCCCTTGCCGCGCGTCAGTTCGGGCAGGTCTGATGTGGGAAAGACCAGCAGGCGCCCCCGGTTCGTCGCCGCGGCGACGTGGCTCTTGTCCGCAACCGGTGACGGCGTCATGACCAGGCTGTCCTTCGGCACGGTCAGCACGCTCTTTCCCGCGCGGTTCTTTGTCGTCATTGCTCCGATGGTTCCCACGAAGCCGTAGCCCAAGTCCGACGCCATGAGAATCCTGGTATCGGCCGAACCGATCAGCGTACCGACGAAACGCGCGCCTTCGGGCGGGTTCAGGCGACCGGTCAGCGGTTCGCCCTGGCCCCGGGACGACGGCAGCGTATGCGCGGCGACCGAATAGCAGCGTCCGGTCGAGTCGAAGAACAGCAGCGTGTCGTTGGTGCGCCCGCGGCAGAATGCGCCGAGTTCATCGCCGGCCCTATAGGACAGCGCCTCGGCGTCGATCTCGTGACCCTTGGCGGAACGCACCCAACCCTTCGCCGACAGGATGACGGTGATCGGTTCATTGGACACGAGTTCCTCGGCGGCGAACGGGCGCGCCTCCTCGGCTTCGAGGAATTCGGAACGCCGCCGGTCGCCGAACTTCTCGGCGTCGGCGTCGAGCTCGCGCTTGATCAGGGTCTTGAGGCGCGAACTCGAACCGAGAATGCTTTCCAACTCGTCGCGCTCGTCGTTGAGGGCGGCTCGCTCATCGACGAGCGCGTTCTCCTCGAGCCTGGCGAGTTGGCGCAACCGCAGGTCCAGAATAGCGGTCGTCTGCTCGGACGTGAGGTCGAACCGGGCCATGAGCTGCGCAGCCGGATCGTCTTCCTCCCGGATGATCCTGATCACTTCGTCGAGGTTGAAGAATGCCCTGAGCAGGCCGTCGACGATGTGCAGCCGGGCATCGATCTGATCCCGGCGGAACGCGAGGCGGGCGCGCACGGTGATGCGCCGGAACTTGAGCCACTCCGCCAGCAGCGCCTTCAAGCCCAGCACCTTCGGCTTCTGGTCGAGTCCGATGACGTTGAAATTGATGCGGTAGCTGCGTTCGAGATCGGTCGAAGCGAACAGGTGGCTCATGACCCGCTCGATATCGACGCGATTGGACCGCGGCACGATGACGACGCGGGTCGGACTCTCGTGGTCGGACTCGTCCCGCACGTCCACCAGCATCGGCAAACGGCGGGCGTGCATCTGCTGCGCGATCTGCTCCACGATCTTGGACGAGGATGTCTGGTGGGGAAGCGCATCCACGACGATCTCGCCGTTCTCCAGGGCGTAGCGGGCGCGGGCGCGCACCGAGCCGCGTCCGGCCCGGTAGGCCGCGAGCAGGTCTTCGGGCGGCGTGACGATGAGCGCTTCGGAGGGGAAGTCCGGCCCCGGGATGTGTTCCATCAGGTCCCGATCGGTGGCGTCCGGCTGGTCGAGCAGGCGGACGCAGGCGGCCACCACCTCCCGCAGATTGTGCGGCAGGACATCCGTCGCCATGCCGACGGCGATGCCGGTGCAGCCGTTCAGCAATACCACCGGAACGCGCGCGGGAAGCACTTTCGGCTCGTCCACCGTGCCGTCGAAGTTGGGAACGAAATCGACGGTGCCCTGGCCGACCTCGGACAGCAGCAATTCCGCGTACCTCGATAATCGCGCCTCCGTGTAGCGCTGGGCGGCGAAGGACTTGGGATCGTCCGGCGCGCCCCAGTTCCCCTGTCCTTCGATCAGCGGATAGCGCAGCGAGAAGGGCTGCGCCATGAGCGCCATGGCTTCATAGCAGGCGTTTTCGCCGTGCGGATGGAACCGTCCCAGCACTTCGCCCACCGTGCGCGCGGACTTCGCGAACTTCGCCTGCGGCGATAGTCCAAGCCGCGACATCGCATAGACGATGCGCCGCTGCACCGGCTTCAGACCGTCGCCGCAATGCGGCAGCGCGCGGTCGTTGATGACGTACATCGAATAGTCGAGGTACGCCTTCTCCGAGTACTGCCAGAGCGGAACCGATTCGGTGCCGTTGGCGGTGTCCGGGGTTTCGGTCATGCGATCACCGCCTGGTCGCCCTTGGCCTCCAGCCAGTCGCGCCGGTCGGAGGCGCGTTTCTTCGCGAGCAGCATGTCCATGACCTCAACCGTCTTCGCTTTCGCGCCCAGGGAGAGTTGCACCAGCCGCCGGCTGTCGGGCGCCATTGTCGATTCGCGCAGTTGCATGGGATTCATCTCGCCCAGCCCCTTGAACCGCTGCACCACGGGACTGCCGCGCTTCTTTTCCGCGGCAATCAGGTCGAGCACGCCCTGACGCTCTTCGTCGTCGAGGGCATAGAAAACCTCCCTGCCGATGTCGATGCGATAGAGCGGAGGCATGGCGACGTACACATGGCCGGCTTCGACCAGCGCGGGGAAATGTTTCAGGAACAGCGCGCAGAGCAGCGTCGCGATGTGGGCGCCGTCGGAGTCCGCGTCGGCGAGGATGCACACCTTGTCGTAGCGCAGGCCGTCGAGGTTCCCGGACCCGGGCTCGACGCCGATGGCGAGCGAGATGTCGTGCACCTCCTGCGAACCGAGCACCTGGCTCGCGTCGACTTCCCACGTATTGAGTATCTTGCCCTTCAACGGCATGACCGCCTGGAATTCCCGGTCGCGGGCCTGCTTGGCGGAGCCGCCGGCGGAGTCGCCTTCGACCAGGAACAGTTCGGCCTGCCCGGCATCCTGGTTCGAACAGTCGGTGAGCTTGCCCGGCAAGGCCGGACCCGACAGGACCTTCTTTCGGGCAACGGTCTTGCTCGCCCGCAAACGGTTCTGCGCGTTGGCGATCGCCATCTCCGCGAGCTTGGATCCCTCCTGCGGGTTCTCGTTCAGCCAGAGGCTGAAGGCGTCCTTGGCCACGCCGCCGACGAAAGCGGCCGCCCGGCGAGACGACAACCGCTCCTTGGTCTGGCCGCTGAACTGCGGTTCGGCCAGCTTGGCGGACAATACGTAGGCGCACCGGTCCCAGAGGTCGTCGGGGGCGAGTTTCAGATTGCGCGGGAGCAGGTCGCGAAATTCGCAGAACTCTCTCAGCGCATCGATCAGGCCGCTGCGCAGACCGTTCACGTGGGTTCCCCCCAGCGGCGTCGGCACGAGGTTGACATAGCTCTCGGCCACGAGCGCCCCTTGCCCGGGGATCCACTGCAGCGCCCAGTCCACGGCCTCCGCGCTGCCTTCGGCGCTGTGCGTGAACGGCTCGGCCAGGATAGGGTCGTCCGCCGGCAGCGAACCGCCGAGGTATTCCGCGAGACCCGATTCGAACAGCCAGGTCTCCGTCGCGGTCTGTTCCGGTTTCTCTTCCACGGTCAGGCTCACTCGAAGCCCGGGACACAGCACCGCTTTCGCGCGCAGAACATGACGCAGTTTGGCCAGTCCGAAAACGGGCGTGTCGAAGTACGCCGGGTTCGGCGCGAAGACGATGCGCGTGCCGGTGTTGCGCCTGCCGACGGCGCCGACGGTCTCGAGGGGCGTCACGGGATCGCCGTTTTCGAACCGCTGAGAGTGCGCCTTGCCGTCGCGCTTCACTTCGACTTCGAGCCAGCTCGACAGCGCGTTCACCACCGATACGCCGACGCCGTGCAGGCCGCCGGAGAAGGTGTAGTTCTTCTGGTCGAACTTTCCGCCGGCGTGGAGCTTGGTCAGGATGAGTTCGACCCCCGTGAGCTTGTGCTCCGGGTGCATGTCCACAGGCATGCCGCGGCCGTCGTCGAGGACCTCGACGGACCCGTCGGCGAACAGCGTGACCTCGACTTCGGTGGCGTAGCCGCTGATCACCTCGTCGACCGAATTGTCCACGACCTCCATCACCATGTGATCCGGACACGCAGTGTCCGTGTACATGCCGGGACGGCGGCGCACCGGTTCCAGGCCGGACAGCACCTGGATCGATTCGGCGGAATAGCTATCGATCATTGATGCGGGCAACCCCGGTGTCGAAGTTTCCGGACTCGAGCAGTTCGAGCCAGCGATATCCCGGCGCCGCATCGTCGAGCGGGTCATCGGTATCGCCCGCCGCGTACTGGAAACAGGTGGATGGCGCGGCGAGAATCCGCACGTCTCCGGCGTACTCGTCGAACGGCTGATGGATGTGGCCGCAGACGTAGCCGCGCACGCGATCGTGGGCGTTCAGCAGCCGCGTCAACTCGTCGCCGTTGACGATGCGATGGGCGTCGAATCTTGGCGAGCCGATGTCGATCGGGCAGTGATGGCCGACCACGAGAACGTCGCCGGCGGCGTCGGCGAGCTCCGCTTCCAGGCGACGCAGTTCGGCTTGGCGAACATGGCCCTCCACATGGTCCTCGATGTGGGTGTCGATACCGATGATGTCCCAACCTGCCCCGCTGTGGCGGGAGACCGGCAGGATCGCGTCGAACGGATCTTGCCGGTCGTGATTGCCCGGCACGCAAAGACAGGGGCCGCCGTAACGTGACGCGATCGTTTCCCGAAATCGCCGATAGACGGTTTCCGTGGCCGACTCGGCGATATCTCCGGTCGCCAGCACCACATCGGGGGAGACTTCGCTCAAGCCCTGGTCCAGCACGGCCTCCAGGGAGGTTTGGGTGTTCACCCCGTGCATCGTTTCTAGGGGTGAGTCAAGCAGATGCGAATCCGTTATCTGCAATACGGTCAGGCCCATTTACGCTCGTAGAGTGGCCTCCCTTCCATCGAACCCATGCGGGGGTTCAAGCGAGATGCCGTGCGCAATGCACATGCGTAGAAATTCGCCGAGGAAGCGATTGATCTGCACCTTTTCGTCCGGATGCCGCATTTGCCGGTTCGGATATCCGTACACCGCCTTGAACCTGCGCTGGTCCTGGAAGGCGATCACTTCCGCCGCCTTGGCGTCGTGGTACAACCGAATTCCCAAGCGCGTTTCCGGCACGTCCTCGGAAGTTCCCGGCGCGTTTTCCTGCTTGAGTTCAATCACTGTCGTGTACTTGTGGCGCTCAACGACCCGGAGAATCACCCTCGGCTCGCTCTCGCCGAGCACCATGGCGAAAACACTCCGGTCGCCGTCGGCAAGCATCGGCATGATCCGCATGAGGCGCGCATAGTTCGCCTCGCACTCGGCCATGTGCGCGTTGAGATCGATGCTGTAGCGCTTGCGTGCGGCGTTCCGCACACCCTGCGCGCCGATCCCGCCGATTCTGCCGCCAAACATGATTTGTGCCGTGCACGATCCTTGACTGTTGATTTAACCAGAGCCGAGCGACGAGAAAAACCTCCCGCTTCGTACAAGGGCATTGTACTAGAACGCGCCGGGAGACTTTCCCCCGGAAAATGCGGTCGTCTGCGAGGAACGGCGGCGGTGGGAGCGCACCGGGTGTCGGAGAGGTTTTTTGATAGACTGCGCCGCGCCTGTCGGGGGCGGCATTTGGAAGCGGAGAGAGTCCATGAACAGATCGGCAGCGGGTAGTTTGCGCCGCTTGGCCCGTTGCGCGCAGCGCTATTCCGGGAGGTCCTTGCGGCGGCTGGGCGCGACCTTCCTGGCGCTGGGCATTGCCGCGTCTTCGGAGGCCGCCGATGGCGGCAGCATCGAACATCTCTACGACGCGGCGAAAGCGAACGATCCGGTCTTGGGCGCGGCGAAAGCCGATTACCTGTCACGCAAGCAGATCGTGCCCCAATCTCGCGCCGCGCTGCTGCCGAGCATTTCGATGGGCGGGTCGACGTCCAAGAACCGCCGCAGCTTCCCCGGCTCGCGCCTCGATATCGATCCCAACAGCCCGAGCTTTGGCCAGATCTTCACGATCCCGTCCCAGACCTCGAACAGTCATGGCTGGAACGCGCAGCTTCGGCAACCCGTATTCAATGCGGCCAGCTGGTTCAACTATCGCCGCGCCCAGGCGTTGTCGGTCCAGGCGGATCACGATCTCGCCAATGCCGAACGCAACCTGATCGTTCGGGTCGCCGCCGCCTATCTCAACGTGCTTCGCGCGCAGGCGCGGGTGGAAGCGGCCCGCGCCGAGGAGCAGGCGGTGAAGCGGCAACTGGAACAGGTGCAGCAGCGCTTCGATGTCGGCCTGGTCGCGATCACCGACGTGCTCGAGTCGACTGCCGCGTACGATGCCTCGGCGGTGCGGCGGATCCAGGCGGATGGCGATCACGACGTGTTCTTCGAGACGCTGAAGACCATCACCGGGGTGGCGCACGAGAGCGTCGACAGTCTCGACAGCGAGCTTCCCATTGTCGATCCCGAGCCGGACGACGAGGACGCGTGGGTGGCGCGGGCCGTGAATTCCAATCTGGCTATCCTGAGCGCGCGCGAAGGACTCACGGCGGCGCAGCGCGGTCACAGGGCGGTGCGTTCCGGTCTCCTGCCGACCCTCTCGGCGTCCATTTCTCACAACTATTCGTACACCGGCGGAACCGAGTTGGTCGCAAGCCAGTCGGAGGCGCAAAGTTATGTCCTCTCGACGAGTATTCCGATCTTCCAGGGCGGGGCGCTGTGGTCGCGCTACCGCGAGTCCCGCCACAATGTCGAACGGGCGCGCCAAGTCCTGCAGGAACGCGAGTCGACGGTGATCCGCGACACGCGAAACCTGTTCCGCGCCGTCGTTACCGATGTCGTCCGCGTCCAGGCCAGAATCCGCGCCATCAAGTCGGCGGAGTCCGCGCTCGAGGCGACGCAGACAGGATACGAAGTCGGCACGCGCAATATCGTCGATGTGCTTCAGGCGCAGCAGAGGCTGTTCCAGTCGCAATTCGACTACGCCGACTCGCGTTACAACTACGTGCTCGACATGCTTCAGCTCAAACTGAGCGCGGGGTCGCTCGCGGAGGAAGATATCCGCGATCTCGCGGCCTATACCGACCCGTCGAACCCGGTGGTCCGCATCATCCCCTGAGGGACCATCCGCAACGGAGGCGAACGAGTGAAATTCGGTATTTCCTGCGGTCGCGTTACGCGCGTCGACTTCGTCGCCGAGGCCGAAGCGCTCGGCTACGACTTCTGCTGGGTCGGCGACTCGCCCATGCTCGCATCCAATCCCTGGGCCGCACTCGCGCTGATATCGCAGCGCACCCGGCGCATGCGCATCGGAACCGGCGTCGCGATCCCTGGACTGCGCACGGCGCCGGACATGGCCAACGGCATCGCCACGATCAATCAGCTCGCGCCGGGGCGCGTCTTTTTCGGCATCGGCACGGGAAATACGGCGATGCGGACCCTCGGCCGCCCGCCCATTCGGGTCAAGCCTTTCGCCGATTACATTCGGCTGGTTCGGGGGTTGCTGCATGGCGAGGAGGTCGAGTACGCCGAAGACGGTGACGCCCACGCCATCCGATTCCAGCGGCCGGGGCATGGCAATTACGATCTGAGCGGCCCCATACCCATCCACGTCGGCGGCTTCGGCCCCCGCGCCCAGGCGCTTGCGGGCGAGTTGGGAGATGGGCTGATTACCGGCATCCCGCGGGGCGGGACCATCACCGAGGCGCTCGCGAACGTGCGCCGCGGGTCGAAGCGCGCCGGTCGCGTGCTGGATCGGTTCGAGACCACCGCGCTGGTCAACCTGATGGTGCTGGAACCGGGCGAGGCGCTCGACTCGGAGCGGGTGATCCGGCAGCTCGGTCCTTCCATCATGGCGAACGTGCACTACCTCGTGGACGCCTCCCGGGATGTCGGCATGGAGCCGCCGGACTACATACAGCCGATCTGGGACGACTACCTGGCCTTCCACCAGTCGCGCGACGAGAGACACCGGCACCAGTTGTTGCACCAAAGCCACTACAGCTACATCGACGAGGACGAGGCTCGGTTCATCACGCCGGAGCTGGTGAGAGCTTTCGGTATCGTCGGAGAGCCCGATCAGATCATCGAGCAACTTCAGGCCTTGCAAGCCGAGGGGCTCGACGCGATCTGCTTCATTCCCCCCGGGGGCAACGCGCGCGCTGCGTACGGGGACTTCGCCAAGGACGTGATTGCGAGGATGCGAGCGGGTTAGTTGGCAGGGCTCTGTCGGTTAAGCCCGACTGGCCGATAGACGAGGCATCCACAGGGCGTTTCAGAGGTACTGCTTACCACAGCGAGCTGCGGTCCACTCGGACGGCGGCAGGTCTTCGAGAATCGCGTCGTCGAGTAGCGCAAGACGATTGCCGATGCCCAGTTCGCTGCGGACAAAGGCAATTCTCTCTTGACGATCAGTCCGATCGCGTATGACCGTGAACTCGGTTCGACAGACCTCCTGGCCGGGGAACAGGTCTCAGACGGCGTCCACCGCCTGCCGCTGGAAGTCGAGATCGGGTTCGAACCGGAGCTTCAACGAGTTTCGCCCCGGTGTGCGGTGGTTGTGATCATGCGTACATCAGGCGGTCGCCCTTCGGGCTCGGGATCGCGTCGCCGAACTCCCGCGCGGTATCTATCCACAGCTGCATTGCTTCGTTGATGTTATTCAGGGCGTCCGCCTGGCTTTCGCCGTGTGCCATGCAACCGGGCAGTTCCGGTACCTCGGCAATGAAGGCCACATCCTCGTTGCTCCAGTAGAGGATGATCTCGTACTTGTACATCAGTCGTCGCCTCCTAGTCGGTATTTCAGTGCCAGACGTCGAAACTGCCTGACTTGGTACGGCTTCGCGTGCCCGTTATCCCGTTGCAGGTTCACCTTCTCGGGAATGCCCTGCCTGCGGTACACGTGGTGGCTGCCGCGTATACGCTCGTCGAAGCCAAGGTATCGCATCAGCGCTCGCAGGCCCGCGAAACGGATGTTGGCGTCCGATCTGCCGCCCAGTATCGTGCGCAGGAGCCGTTCATGCCGGTTCACGCCCCGTCACCCCGCCGCCGAAGCTACAGATTATAGGTGTAAGTTTATCAATCTATTAAGAAAAAATAGGTAGAACGTTCTGAATACGAATTTGGTCCCGTGAGCTAGGGAATGATCTTCTCGAGCCGGGCGAGCAGCTTGTCGCTCGCGCCCCGGTTGGCGTCGACGACGTCGCGCGCCGCTTGGCCCTGGGATCGGCGCCGCTCCGGGTCGCCGAGGAGGTCTGCGACGGCGCCAATCAAGGTGTCGGCATCAACTGAACCCAAACAGCCGGCTTCCTCGAACCGCTGGGTGATCTCGGCGAAATTGAAGCGGTGGCCGGCCATCAGCATCGGCGTACCGTGGATCGCCGCTTCTATGGGGTTATGACCGCCGACGGGCACCAGGCTGCCGCCCAGGAAGGCGACCTGCGCGACTCCGTACCAGTAGAGCAGTTGGCCCATGACGTCGACGATCAACACTTGCGTCCTGTCTTCTCCGGACCTGCCTTCCGACAGACGGACGCAGGTCAGACCCGCCCGCCCGCACAGGCGGGACACGTCTGCGGCACGACGCGGGTGGCGAGGAACGAGTACCAGCAACAGATTCGGGAACCGGTGGAGCAGTTCCGCATGCGAGGAGAGCACGATTTCCTCTTCGCCCGGATGGGTGCTGCCGGCGATCCAGGCTTGCCGGTCGGGCGTCCACTGCTGGCGCAGGCGCGCGACTTCGCCGTCCAGATCCTCCGGGATATCGAGATCGAACTTGATGCTGCCGGTCACTTCGAGCCGCGCCGCGTCCGCGCCGAGGGTTTCGAACCGGCGCGCGGTTTCGGGGTATTGGCAGAACAGGTGATCAACGTCCCGCAACATCGAGCGCGTCAGGCTGGAGACGCGCGCGTAGCCGCGGGCGGAGCGTTCCGACAGGCGGGCGTTGACGAGGCAGGTGGGCACGCCGCGGCGCCTGGTCCGGCGGAGGATGTTCGGCCACAGTTCGGTTTCCATCAGCACCAGCGCCCGCGGCTCGACGCGGCGCAGGAACCGGGCGACGGCCCAGGGATAGTCGTAGGGCGCGTAGCAGTGATCGACGATGCCACCCAGCCGCTTGACCACCTGCTCGCTGCCGGCCGGCGTCGTGGCGGTCACCAGGAATCGCTTGTCCGGCATCCGGGCCTTGAGCGCGCGTATCGTCGGCGCCGCTCCGATCGCCTCGCCGGCGGAAACCGTGTGGAACCAGACCACGTCCCGTCCCACGCTGTCGGGCACCCGGCCCCAGCGCTCGGCGCGTCTCTCGGCGTAAGCGGGTTCGCTCCTGGCCCTTGCGAACAGTCTTAGCCAAACAAGGGGCAAGGCGAGCAGCAGCAGCAGGTGGTAGACAACGCGCATCGTTTTCGCCCCCATGCAATTCGCCCCCATGCAAAGAGTCCCGCTTGGCCCCCAGAAGACCTCAATGATCCCGCGCATGCATTCTGCGAATCGTACACCGAAGGCGCTGCGGGGATCGTGTTCACGGCGTTGCCACGTTGCCAACGGCCCTTCCCTTCGGTTCCAGATACCTGAACTCCCGCGTGCGCGTAGCGTTTGTTCGCGAATGACCCCTGTGCTAAAAAAGAACGGCGAATCTTGGGGGAACCATTCCGGAACCCGTCGGGAACCCGTTGGGGACCCCCCAACTCACTTTGGGAAGGGAGAATTGTCATAGACATTGGGTACTTTACTACCTGGCCGGCGAAGCACGGCGAATCCGAAGCGGAATGCTTCGCCAACAACTTCAACGACTGCAAGACCGTGGACGAGATGGGGTGGGACGTCGTCTGGACCGCGTCAACCCCGTTGGCGGGGGTGAACCCCGAGCCATTCGTGCTGTCCTCCGCGATCGCCGGGATGACCAAGCAGATCAAGATCGGGACCGCGGTCCACCTTCTGCATAACCTGAAGCTGCCCGGGGAAAAATATCTGACGGACGTTCAGGCGGGCGGTCAAACCATCGTCAGGAGGGGGATCGTGGCCGAAAGGCGCAGCTACTCCTTCGATCAGTTGTTGCCGCCGGACCCGATCATCATCGCGCAGGAAGTCGCGATGGTCGACCACATCAGCAATGGCCGTTTCATCTACGGCGTCGGGGGAGACACGGCGGGCGACGAGACACGCCGGAGGCATTTCCTGGAGTTCCTCGAGGTCCTGAAGACCATCTGGACGGACGAAGGGGACTTCTCGGGATTCGAGGGGGAGTTCTACAACTATCCCGCGCCCCCGGCCGGCATGAAGGTCAGCCCCAAGCCGGTCCAGAAGCCCCATCCTCCGATTTTGCTGGCGGTCGACAGCCAGCAAGGCTTCGTGCCCATGGGAGAGATGGGCTACCGGGTCGGCATCCGGGGCAACATCGACGCGCAACGCGGCACCAAGTACGGGAAAGAGGGGGACTCCGTCCTGAAGCAGGATGTCGACAAGTACCGGCAGGCCTATATGGACGCTGGGCACACGGGCAATCCGGGTGTGGCGATCCGCATCCCCACGCACGTCGCCGGGACCCGGAAGGAGGCCAACCGCTTCAAGGAAGCCCTTGCTGAAGAGCGCGCGCAACGGGCAGTGGCGATGGGACGGCCGAGTCCCGCCGCAGGTCGCCTGGATGGCCGTTCCGCGAACTCGACGGAACTGTTCGGGACGCCGGAAGAGGTTGTGGATCGGATTCACGAACTGCAGGAACTCTTCGGCGTAGACGAGCTGTTGTGCGAACTGCACCTGGGAAACTCCGTCACGCGCGAAAGCATGCAGAAAGTCATGCGGGTCATGACCGACAAGGTGCTCCCGCAGGTCAAGTAAAGGGCGACCTTCCGACCCAGCGCCCCGTCGGGGCACTTGCCGCCCGAATCGACCGGAAGTCGAGGCGCGAACCCGGTTCCCGTGCGGAAAGTCCGGGGGCGCATACTATGCGCGCCTACCGTGACCGCGAGGACGACATGGCCATCCTGCAGGACGTTCGGGTGCTGGACTACAGCCGCTACATCGCCGGGCCGTTCTGCGGCATGTTGCTTGCCGATCTCGGCGCCGATGTCATTCGAATCGAGAAGGTCGACGGCAGCGAGGACCGCTACTACCAGCCGGTGACCGAGGATGGCCAAGGCGGCACCTTCATGGCGCTGAACCGGAACAAGCGCGGAATGACGCTGAATCCGCGCAAACCGGAAGGTCAGGAGATCCAGCGACGGCTCGTCGCAACGGCGGATGTCGTCATCGCGAACCTGCCGCCGGACACGCTCGCGTCCATGGGCCTCGACTACGCGAGCCTGTCGGCCATCAAGCCGGACATCATTCTCACCACGAGCACCGCTTTCGGATCCGGCGGTCCGTATGGATCGCGGGTCGGTTTCGACGGCGTGGCGCAGGCGATGTCCGGCAACATGCACCTGACCGGGTACGAAGATCCATTGAAGAACCACCTGCCCTACGTCGACTACGCCACCGCGTCCCTGAACGCGGTGGGCACTCTGGCGGCGATCATCCATCGCATGCGCACCGGCGTTGGCCAGCACGTGGAAGGATGCCTCCTGGGTTCGGCGCTCACCATCGCCAACGGCGTGCTGATCGAGCAGGCGGTGCTTGAGAAGAACCGGGTCGGCACGGGCAACCGGGGCCAGACCGCGGCGCCCTCCGACACCTTTCGCACGAAGGACGGCTGGCTGCTCGTGCAGGTGGCGGGCGACCCGCTGTTCGAGCGCTGGACGAAACTGATGGGCGAACCGCACTGGCTCGATGATCCCCGTTTCGCGACGGACCAGTTGCGGGGCGACAACGGTATCGAGATCAGCAAACGCACCGCGATCTGGGCCGCCGAGCGGACCACGGCGGAGGCGATGGAGGAACTGGCGGCGGCGCGCATTCCGTGCGGCGAGGTATTGACGCCCGCCGCCGCCCTAACGAACGAGCAGGTGGTCGACCGGGAGTTCTTCGAACCCGTCGACTATCCGGGACTTTCGCGACCTGCCCCGTTGGCCCGGATGCCGCTGGACTTTTCGGGCATTGATCCCGCCATCAGGCGCCGGGCGCCGACCTTGAGCGAGCACACCGACGAGATTCTGGCCGAGCTCGGCTACGATGCGGGGTCGATCAAAGACCTGCGCGACCGCCGCGCTGTCTGATTGCGCGACGGATCGAACGCGTATCGACGTATAGTTACCAAGCATGAGCATCACGGGAAAACCGCGCGTCGTACTGATCGCCGTCGTACTGGTCGCCGCTGGCGGCGCCGCCTCGCTGTATGCCCTGGCGCCGTCCGGAGAGCAGATCGACTATCGGCTGAGCGCCGTGGAGGTGGGTGACATCGAGAGCGTCGTCCTCTCCGCCGGAACCCTGGCGGCGCTGAATACGGTCGTGGTCGGCTCCCAGCTCTCGGGGCAGGTGGCCGAACTGCATGCCGACTTCAATGACACCGTGGAGGCGGGCGAGATCGTGGCCCGCATCGACCCGAGGACTTTCGAGGCGCGGGTGCTGCAGAACCAGGCGGATGTCGCCGTCGCGACAGGCAACATAGAAAGCCGCAAGGCGGATCTTGAGCGCGCCGAGGCGACCCTGCGGCAGGCCGAACGCGAACTCGCGCGCCGGCAGACGCTGCAGGAGCGCGGGCATGTTTCGGCGACGGAGCTTGACCGGGACATCACGCTGGTGGAAACGTCGCAGGCGCAGGTGGCCGTGGCGAAGGCGGCCATCGGCAATGCGCGGGCGACGCTGGAGCAGCGCCAGGCGGCCTTGGCGCAGTCCAAACTCGACTTCGAACGAACCTACATCCGTTCACCGGTCTCCGGCACCGTAATCAACCGGCGGGTGGAGCTGGGTCAGACCGTGGCGGCGAGTTTCTCGGCGCCGGAACTTTTCGAGATCGGCCAGGATTTGCATCGGATGAAGGTCGAAGCGAGCGTCGACGAGGCCGACATCGGTCGCATCCGCGAAGGCATGCCGTGCCGGTTCACGGTGGACGCATACCCGGACCGGCGCTTCTTCGGGCGCATCCAGCAGATACGCAAGGCCCCGAACATCGTGCAGAACGTGGTGACGTACAAGGTCATCATTACCGCCGACAACAACGACCTGGCGCTTTTGCCCGGCATGACGGCGAGCGTGCAGATCGTGTTGGGAAGCAAGAGCGATGTACTCAAGGTGCCGAATGCGGCGCTGCGTTTCGCCCCGCGGGGCACCGTCCGGGAAACACCGCGCGCTGGCTCTCAACGTTCTGCCTCACCGGCACAGTTCGGTGGAGGTGCCCGCGGCGGCGGGCCAGGGGGAGGCGGTCGCGGAGAAGGCTTTGGCGGAGGCGGCCGGGACGGCGGTTTCGCTGGAGGCGGTCGAGGCGGCGGAGGTCGAGGCGGCCTCGCTGAAACGGTTCGAACCGAGCTTGAGCTGACCCCCGAACAAGACAGGCAACTGGACGAGATAACGGAGGCGCAACGCGACAGCAGGCGCGAGGCATTTCAGTCGGCCGGCGGCGACCGCGAGGCCATGCGCGCTCGCATGCAGTCGATGCGCGCGGCCATGGAGCGGGAAATCGAAGCCATCCTGACGCCGGAGCAACTGGAGAAACTGCGGGCCTTGCAGGACAGGACCGCTGGCGGGCACCGGGCGACGGTCTGGCTATTGGGAGACGACGGCGAGCCGGAAGAGCGGCGCATATTGGTCGGCCTGCACGACGATGAGGCGACGGAGGTCATCTCCGGTCTGGAGGAAGGCGAGGAGGTGGTCGTGCGCGCCGTGTATGCGGAGAGCTGATGGCCTTCCTTCGCTGCCAGGATGTCCACAAGGACTACATCGTCGGCACGCAGACGGTGCGCGCGCTCGACGGCGTATCGGTAACCATCGACCGGGGCGAGTTCGTTTCCGTGATGGGCCCGTCCGGCTCCGGAAAGTCCACGTTCATGAACCTGATCGGCTGCCTCGACAGGCCGAACAGCGGCAGCATCGAACTCGACGGCGAGTACGTATCGGACCTGACGAGTGACGACCTGGCGGGCGTGCGCAACCGCAAGATCGGTTTCGTGTTCCAGCAATTCAACCTGCTCGGACGCACCACCGCCCTGGACAACGTCGCCCTGCCGCTGCTATACGGGGGCGTCGATCGGGCCGAGCGCACCCGGCGTGCTGGCGAGGCACTGGAGCGGGTCGGTCTCGACGACCGCGCACAACACCTGCCGTCGCAGCTCTCGGGCGGCCAACAGCAGCGCGTGGCGATCGCCCGCGCCCTCGTCAACTCTCCCGACATGCTGCTCGCCGACGAGCCGACAGGTGCCCTCGACACGGCGACGGGCACCGAGATCATGAACCTGTTCCAGGCGCTCAACGGGGCGGGGCTTACGGTGATCGTCGTGACGCACGAGGCGGAAGTCGCCGACTACGCCCGCCGAATCCTGAGGTTTCGGGACGGCGTCATCACCGCAGACACGATGGACGAGGTTCGCGATGTCGCTGTTTGAGCTGGTTCGCGTCGCCTTCGACGCGCTGCGCGTGAACATGCTGCGCAGCTTCCTGACGATGTTGGGCATCGTCATCGGCGTGGGCGCCGTCATCGCCATGGTCACGGTGGGCGCGGGCGCCCACGCGGAGGTGGACCGGCAAATCCAGGCACTCGGCAGCAACCTGCTGATGATCAGGTCCGGTTCGAGGTTTTTTGGCGGGGCGCGCACCGCTGCGGGCAGCGCCCAATCCCTGACCGTGGAGGACACGCGGGCGCTGAAGGCGGAGATTCCTGAAATCCTGGCGGCGGCGTCCACGAATCGCGGGTCCGCCCAGGTCGTCGTCGGCAACCAGAACTGGTCGACCACCGTCTATGGCATCGACGCCGACTACCTGATCGCCCGCAACTGGGAGATATCCCAAGGCAGGGAATTCGAGCCGAGCGAATATCGAAACGGCGCCAAGGTCGTCCTGTTGGGCAACACGGTCGTCAACGAACTGTTCGGCGCGGGGAACGTGGTCGGACAAGCGATACGGATCAAGAATGTCCCGTTCACCGTCGTTGGGGCGCTCAAGGGCAAGGGGCAGTCGTTCGGTCCCTGGGACCAGGACGACACCATCATGGTGCCGTTCAAGACCGCCCAGGGACGCCTGCTCGGAAAGTCGCAGCACCGAAGCGACTCCGTTCGCGACATCTACATCTCGGTGAGAGATCCGCGGTCAATGGACTACGTGCAGCAGGAGATCGCCGACGTCCTGCGCCAGCGGCACCGTATCGGACCGGGACAGCAGGACACTTTCTCGATCCGCAACATGACCGAGATGGTGGAAGCGCGCGCCGAGGCGAACCAGATATTCAACATGCTGCTGGCCGCCGTCGCGTCGGTATCGCTCGTCGTCGGCGGGATCGGCATCATGAACATCATGCTGGTGTCGGTCACCGAACGCACCCGGGAGATCGGCTTGCGCATGGCCGTCGGCGCGAAGGAGCGCGACATCATGCTGCAGTTCCTGGTGGAAGCCGTGACGTTATGCCTGCTCGGCGGACTCATCGGCATCGTCGTCGCGCTTGCGGTCACCGTCGGCGTGGCCGAGATCGCGGACTGGCCGGTCCTCGTGGAGTGGCCGATCATCTTTGTCGCCGTGGCGTTTTCGGGCGCGATCGGCATTTTCTTCGGTTTCTATCCGGCGCGAAAGGCCGCCGCGAAGGACCCGATCGAAGCATTGCGCACCGAGTAGCGCCCCGGCGGATTCGGCCCGGGTCGACAATCCACTCCGCAGCGTCCGCAATGGACACGCGGTTGCTTGTTCGCTTACCTTGCTGCGATGTCGCCCTGTTACGGGGCGTGAAACCTTGCGGTTGGAGGACGTTGCATGCGGTTCAGCGTTTGCCTGAAAACGCACGAGCCTTTCGACGACCTGGTCGAGGTCGCCAACCACGCCGAGCGCACGGGATGGGACGGCCTCTGGTACACGGACCACTTCCACGCCGGCCCCGGGGAGCCCCGCCCCGAATGCTGGATCACGCTTGCTGCGCTTGCCGCGAGGGTGCCGCGCGTCCGCATAGGCTCGCTGGTGACCGGAAACACGTTCCGCCATCCCCCGGTACTGGCGAAAATGGCGGCCACGCTGGATCACATCAGCGGCGGCCGTGTCGTTCTCGGCCTCGGCGCCGCCTGGTCCGAGAACGAGCATCGCCAGTACGGCATCCCGTACTACACCGCGGCCGAGCGATTGCGGCGGCTCGACGAGGCGTGCGCGGTGATCAAGCTGCTCTTCAACCAGTCGGTCAGCGACTTCGACGGCCGCTACTACCAGCTCGAACGGGCAATCCTGGAACCGAAGCCCGTCCAGAATCCCTTGCCGCTCCTGATCGGCGGCGGCGGCGAAAAGATGACGCTCAGGATTACCGCCAAACACGCAGACGAGTGGAACATCTACGGCAATGTCGCGACGATGAAACACAAGATGCGCATCCTGGACCAGCATTGCGCTGACATCGGTCGGGAACCCAAGGAGATCGAACGATCCGCCGCCGCCGCGCTGTGGATGAGCGAGGACAAGGCCTACATCGACGACTTGAAACGCCGTAGGGGACAGGGTGCCATGATCGGCTCCGTCGAGGAGATCAGGGAGGTTGTCGAGCAATACGCCGCCGCTGGCGTCGACGAACTGATCATCGCGGATTACAACCTCGGCTCGAAGGCGCAGCGGATCGCGACGATGGACACCTTCGTCAAGGAGGTCGCGGGGCGTTAATCCGCCAGGTCGATCGTCTCCGCGCACTCCTCGAAGACCTGCACGAGCGCGCCGAACGTATCCTTGGGGTGCAGGTAAAAGTGCTTGAAGCTCGCCCGCTCGTCGTTGTACCCGAGCACCCTGATCCCGTTCGATTCGAAGTGGTCCCGCGCCTCGGCCAGGTCGTCGACGGCGCAGGAAATGTGATGGAACCCTTCGCCGTACTTCGCCAGGTACTGCCCGACGGCCCCCTCTCCCGCCGTTCGAGGTGACACGAGCTCCACTTTCTTGCCGCCAAGGCGGAAAGTGATCCAATCGAAGCCCTCGGCCGGAGATTCTCCGGCGTCGCGCAGCAGTTCGCCGCCGAGAATGTCGCAGAACAGATCGCGCGCCCTGTCCATGTCCAGCACGCCTATCGAGACGTGGTCGAGTCGTTCCAGCACGTGTCAGCTTCCTCTGTGACTGGCGGTGCCGAATGCGACGCGTGGCCGATCCGACCGCCGTGTAAGATGGCGCAGTCTACCGCGAGGAGTGTGACGGATTGGCGCGTAGCCGAAAGGGAGCTGAACCATTGTGGCCGGTGCCCCTGGTCGCCTGGTTGACCGTCCTCGCGTGCGTCGGAATGGCGGTGGCCGGGTGCCAGTACCAGCACGTCGATCCCCCATCCAGTTATAACCTGAGCGGCACCTGGGTGCTCAACGAAGGCAAAAGCGATGCGGCGCCCGACCCGGACGAGATCCGTCGCCGCGAGGACGTCGACGTGCTGCGCGGCCGACAGCGCGACGCCCGGGCGTCGAGCGCGTTCGTGGTGCATGACTTCCCGGTCGTCGGCGCGAAACGCATGGTCATCGAGCAGGACGACTACTCGATGGGCATCGAGTACGCAGGCGGCGGCTACCGGGATGTGACCTGGGGGGAACGAACCCGCAACTACTGGACCATTCGGGCCGGCTGGCGCGACGAAGCCCTCGTGATCGAATCCCGCCGGGACCCGATCAGTGGCACCGAAACGATGCGCCTGGAGGACAGCGGACGCCAGTTGCGGGTGGAAGTGCTCGTAAGAACCGGCGGCCAGGATGTGCGCGCGGTGCGGGTGTTCGAGCGGCAATAGGCGGCCCGCCGGACAGGCCTTTCGCGCGCAAGGCGCACCCGCTTTTTGGCGAGGTTGCCTGATATACTGCGCCGCCCGGTTCCGCCTTAGCTCAGTTGGTAGAGCAGCTGACTGTTAATCAGCGGGTCGCTGGTTCGAGCCCAGCAGGCGGAGCCAAATCAAATCAAAGGGTTGCGGTCAATCAACCTCGAGCCAAGAGATCTGCATGAGCATTGTGTCAGCAGTCCTGCAGGGAACTTTAGGAGAGGAAGTCAATTAAATCAATAGGTTGCAATCCCTGGTGTTGACACCGTTCTTATGCGAACTGTACCCTCCTGAAGCCACTACCTAGCGGGAGCGGTGGTGGCTTCAGGAGGGATCGATTGCTTGTGGAGAGCACGAAATTCCCTTCCAGCAGGAAGTCAGTCGGAGGTCTATTGATGAGCGAAATGGTGGAAAAGGCGCCGGTCAAGACTAGGTGGCTAACCGGAGCCAAGTACATCGCTCCAAAGGATCTGGACCGAAGCCTCGCCGTAAAGAACATAGTGGATGCGGCGCGCAAACGTCAGTCCTCCGACACTTCCAAACAAGCCGAGTGATTGGTGCCCTGCTTGTACCCGCTCTAGCGGGGTTCATTCTACTTTTCGGAACCAAGGTCTTCCGCTATTGGCTCAACCGCCAAGGCGGTTACAAGCTGCTGTTTGCCACTGCCCTTGCCGGTGCGATTCTGCTGGCGCTTGCTCGTTGGGTCGAAATTGCTCTAGGCGACCAAATCATCCCGTCATGGTGGGCCGATTACGCGCCCTTCGAATGGTCCGCAACGGTTGGCCTGAGTGTGCTGCTAGCCGTCATTTTGGCTGTTCTGATCAATTTGGGGGTTTGGAAGTCCTACGCTGCCAAGTTAGTGTCTCGAAACAGTGGCGATCTCATCGAGTGCCTACTGGAAGACTGCCTTGAGCAGAATGCGCTAGTGGAACTCACTATGTCGAATGGGAAGGTCTATATCGGGTTTCCCCGTGAAAGCGGACTGACCGTGACCGGCGAATCCGACATTGCAATCGTCCCATTAAAAAGTGGCTATCGGGACGAACAGACGAAGACACTTGAAATCACGACCAACTATGCTCCGACCCTGCATACACTCGTCTATGAGAACCGAATGCTGTCATTGGACGACTTTCAGGTCGTTCTGCCATTGAAGGAGGTGGCCTCAGCGCGCTATCACCAAGAGTACGCATATGACCAGCTACAAATAACTGGACGAGAAGGTATCCCTGTCACGAGCGTCCCGGAGGGCGCTCGTTGATCGCCTAACGCCCGACATCCGGCTGTGGCTTTACGGACCGGATACACTCGCCAACATCGCATGCGGTTTGCCCGGTGTCGATGCTGCAAAGTCGCCGCTCTCATGCTCAAGGTCTCGACTCAGTGCATGCGCCCCGGCGTTTGCCGGCAGGACTTCGAATACGCGTTCAATCCCTATCGCACCGCCGCGTGAGCTACCCTAAACAGGCGATGGCAATCGGATGGACGCTGAAGATAAGAAGCACTCGTGCGAGCCATTGACTCGACAACCAACCGTTTTGGCGGGGTTCTGCCGCGGCCGGAAGCCCTGAGGGGAGACCCGGAATCCTTCACGAAACAGTTGCGGCATTCATTGGCCGCCTGGAAAGAGGAAGGCTACCTCCTGGTCTGGCTGGAAGTCCCCATAGCCAAGTCGGCGCTCATCCCCGTAGCCGTGGAGGAGGGCTTCAGCTTTCACCACAGCGGAGAGGATTACCTCATGCTCACCCTTCAGTTGAAGGAAGGGGCGTTCATTCCAGGCTATTCCACCCACTTCGTCGGGGCGGGCGGCGTTGTGATCAACGACCGGGACGAGTTGCTGGTGGTTTGCGAGAACTACCTCGTTTCCAGCGACCGACCGCCGTTTTTCAAGCTGCCGGGCGGGCTTCTGCATCAGGGCGAACACCTGGCGGCGGGTGTCATGCGCGAAGTGCGCGAGGAGACCGGGATCGAAACCGAGTTCGAACGCGTCGTCTGCTTCCGCCACTGGCACGGATACCGGCACGGCAAGTCCGACATCTATTTCGTCTGCCTTTTGCGGCCGCTCAACGAGACCATCGTTCGGCAGGAGGAGGAGATCGCCCAGTGCCTGTGGATGCCGCTGCAGGAGTACCTGGATGCCGACGGGGTGAGCCTTTTCAACAAGGAAATCGTCCGGGCGGCACTGACCGACACGGGCGTGGTTCCAACGGAGATCGTGGGGCACCGGGATCCCGAACTGCACGAGTTCTTCATGCCGACGGAGTTGGGCTCGTGAATCAGCACCGTCCGTCGAATAGCCCGCAATCCAACACGAGGTAATTGCCATGCCTGATCGGATGCCTGCCGAACCCTACGAGGTCTACGCGATCCGCTACGCGCACTTTGACCGGCCCGCCAGGGACAACTTCATCTTTGGCGACATTCACGACGGCCCGATGCCGCTCGACTTCTTCATCTGGGCGATCATCGGCAACGGGAGAACGTTCATCGTGGACCTCGGCTTCGAACACAAGGTCGCCGAGCGCCGCGGACGGTCGATCATGCGCCTGCCATCGGAAGGGCTGCAGATGCTCGGCATCGACTCGAACAAGGTCGAGGACGTCATCGTGACGCACCTGCACTACGACCACGCCGGCGACCTTTCCTCGTTCCCGAACGCGAAGCTATACCTGCAGGATCGCGAGATGGCGTTCGCGACGGGCCGGCATATGGGACATCAGCGCATGCGGCAGGTCTTCGATGTCGAGTACGTCTGCGATTTCGTTCGGGCCGTGTACGACGACCGCGTGGTGTTCATCGACGGTGCGCAGGAGATTGCGCCGGGCATCAGCGTGCATCACATCGGCGGCCACACGGACGGCCATCAGTCCGTGCGCGTCTGGACCGAAAGCGGATGGCTGGTTCTGGCGTCGGACGCCGTGCACTTCTACGCCAACATGACCGAGCAAAACCCGTTCCCGATCGTCTACGACGTCGGCGCCATGATCGAAGGGTTCTCAACGATTCGTGGGTTGGCGGATGCCGAAGAACTCATCATCCCGGGACACGACCCGCTGGTCGTCGAGCGCTTCCCGTGCCCGGACAAGGACTTCGAGGGCGAGATCGTGCGCCTTGATCGGGGTCCGGAGAATTCCTGAGCCACTGCTTTGCGCGGGTCGTTTGATACGACACGTACTCCGCCTTGCGCGAGGATCGGCGAATGGCTATCAAGGGCCGAATGAAGTTGGTAGCACAGGTTGCTGGGAACGTGTCATTCCCCGACACGAGCGCTTGCTACAGCTTGTCCAGATCGACGGCCTTGCCCGTTCTGGACGACTCGAACATGCCGAAGGCCACCTTCATCGACTCGATGTTGTCCCGACCGCTGCTGATGGGTTCCCTGCCGGTCCTGCAGCACTCCTCGAAATGCAGGACCTCGTTCACGAAGTAGTTGTAGCTCGGCATGTTGGTCCAATTCGTGTCGATCGGCTCGAATTCGGGACGGATTCGCCTTCGTCGATCACTTTCGTTGTCGGGATCGAGCTCCTCCTTGTACGCGGCCATCATCGTGCCGAAGTGCGGGAATGGGCTGCGGGGGCCGTCGCCCAGGTACGGCCCGGAGTGGATGGTGCCCTGACTCCCCAGAAGCAGGTACGACGCGTGCTCGGGCGTCAGATAGCTCGTCCAGCTCGCGAAGATGTCCCCGATCGCGCCGTTCTCGAATTCGAGGGTTGCGGTGACGAGGTCCTCGCCGCCGTTCACCATCTGGGGCCCGAAGGCCTTGCAGAACGCCATCACCCGCTTGACGTTGCCGAGGTAGTAGCGCAGCAGATCGATGTGATGGATGGAGTTCAGCAGCAGGACGCCCCCGCCGAGGCTTCCATCGTTCATCCATGACTTGTCGGGCCCCTGCATGATGATGTGGTTGCGGACCCCGTGGATGTCGCCGAGTTTCCCATCGTCGACGAGCTTCTTCACGGCGGTCGCGTCGGCCGAATAACGCAGTTGCTGGGAGACCATCAGGGTCACTCCCGCCTTGCCGGCGGCTGCCACCATGTCCCGGCAGCCCTGCAGCGTGTTCGACATCGCCTTCTCGACGAGCACATGCTTGCCAGCTTCTGCGGCGGCGATGGTGTTGGGCGCGTGTTGCGCGTGGCCGGTGCAGATGTCCACCGCATCGATGTCGGCGTTGCGCAGCATGTCGTCGATGTCCGTGTAGACGGTGTCGACGCCCGCGTCCTTCGCATACGCCTGCGCGAGAGGCTCGACCATGTCGCAGATCGCGACGAGCCGCACCCGGTCGGGATGCTCGAGGTACGGGGTCATGTGCGCCCGCGCGATGCCTCCGGCGCCGATCATGCCGACTTTCAGTGGATTGGACATAGTTCCCCTTGCCTCCCTGCGTTGCTCTGGTTGTGGTCGAAGCGCGTTCGCGCCCGCATCTATTTCATGCGGGGATCGATCACGATGCAAGCTGCGGCGGCCGGAGTGTCCGGCGACCAGCGCTGGTGGGTTCGATCAGACGAAGAAAACTCTATATGGTTGATTCCACCACTGTATAAAGGTACATTACTTGGATCGAATCTGACGGACAACCGCCATTAGCACGTTGGAGATGTTCCCCACCGCGGAAGCCGCCCGCGAGTTCCTTGAGAATCACCGATGGGGCGGCCATGTCCACTGCCCGACTTGCGGTGATGATCGTATAACCGCCCGTCGGGGTAAGCGCCTCGGCTTTTATCGTTGCCGCCGTTGCGAAAACGAGTTCACCGTGCGCACCGGCACGATACTCGAGCGGTCCCACGTCCCCCTTCACAAGTGGCTCTACGCAATCTATCTTTTCGGAACGGCCCGCAAGGGCATTTCCTCAACGCAGCTGTCCAAGGAATTGGGCGTCACCCAAGCGACGGCATGGTCCATGCTGGCCAGGCTGCGAGAGGCTTGCGAGGTACAGGCGCGGCTGGCTGGAGAAGCGGCATGAGCATCAACCGAGATCTGGCACGGTATCTTGGCGACAGGCGTTTCGGCACCGTTCTGGCCGATCCGCCTTGGCGGTTCACCAATCGAACTGGGAAGGTGGCTCCCGAGCACCGTCGTCTGTCGCGGTACAACACGCTGTCTGTCGATGAGATCGCCGCATTGCCGGTGATCGACTACATGGCAGAGGTCGCGCATTGCTACCTATGGGTTCCAAACGCCCTGTTGCCGTGGGGTTTGCAAGTGCTCGAGTCATGGGGGTTCGAGTACAAGACCAACCTTGTCTGGTTCAAAGTTCGGAAGGACGGCGGACCAGACGGAAGGGGCGTCGGATTCTACTTCCGCAACGTCACCGAAGTGATCCTGTTCGGCGTTCGAGGAAAGAAGGCTAGGACGCTGGATGCGGGACGTAGCCAAGTGAACCTGATCGCGAGTCGCAAGCGCGAGCACTCTCGAAAGCCCGACGAGCAGTACCAGATCATCGAAAATTGCTCGCGCGGGCCGTACTTGGAATTGTTCGGACGCGGCACCAGAGACGGCTGGACGGTATGGGGCCAGCAAGCAGAGCAAGACTACGCACCCGATTGGCCGACTTACGCGCACAACTCCCGGTCTGAAGCGTTGGCATGAGTCTCAACGCTCTGGTGGCCGCTGGGTTTGATCTCGAAACGACCAATCACGCGGACGCAATCCTTTCGCGCGCGTTCCGACCGGAGTTTGATGCGCTGTGTGAGGTCTTGCTGCAGATGGAGATTAACTGCACGGAAATGATGAAAGGCGGCGGCAACGAGTCCCCGCCGACACGACGCTTGCGGCAATTGCTGAACAATGCGGGTTGGCGCAAACGAAATATCGAAGTCACGAAGTCAGTCGATGGAACGCCCAGGTCGAGTACGACGCATGAGATAGACCACGTTCGCGACTGCGCTCGCGGCACCCTGGCGCTTGAAATCGAATGGAACAACAAAGATCCATTCTTCGATAGGGACTTGGAGAACTTCCAGAGGCTGCACGCGGATGGGGCGATTAGCGTCGGAATCGTGGTAACTCGGGGACGCTCGCTCCAGACCAACATACGCGACATTCTCATTGTCTGCGCGAAGATCAACAATCTTCGCAGCACAGCGGATTTTCGCCGCGTGGGGATCAAGGAGCCAACGGCCAATCAACGGGCGCAGCTTGACAGACTGGGAGCCTCGACTGATTTTGCGAGGGCGGCGGGAACGATGATGGCGACGAAATATGGAGAAAGCACGACCCATTGGAACAAACTCAATGAACGCTTGGACCGGGGCGTTGGCAATCCATGTCCATTGTTGTTGGTTGGCCTCCCCGCCGCCTGCGTCACGGTAGTGAGTGAAGCAGGTGTTTCCGAGTGACAATGATGAAGCGAGCGAAAGAACAACCCGCGCCGTGCGATCTACCGTCTTCATTCAACGCAGCGGTCAAGAAGGTGCTGGCCTACAGGCCACCGAAGAACAACAAGGGCGATCGCGCCATGGGCGCCAGCCATCCAGCCCCGCCTAATGACGAAATGGCCAGATCGGGGCCGTGAGCCTGCACTTGGGGGAGGCCCAACCTTTTGACCGTGCCAACCGCCCATGATCGCGGTGGATTGCCTACCGAAGAGCCAATCGACCGCTCCGGCCACCAGTGGGAGGACTGGGAGCATGTCGCCAACGCCTTGGTGGGCGTACTCCGTCGCCGGGACCTGATCAATGTTGACGAACTGCGTCGCGGCATCGAGGCGATGGCGCCGGAGGAGTACGAGTCGAGCGGCTACTACGAACGCTGGTCGGCGTCGATCGAAACGCTGCTCGTCGAGAAGGGCGTCCTCACCGAAGCAGAGATCGATGCTGTGGCTGACGAACTGGACTCCGAATGGGAACGCTAGCTAGGGATTCGCGTTGGCGACCCGGTGACTGTAAGGGCGACCGAAGTCCGCCATCACCACCGCACGCCGTGGTTCGTCAAGGGCAAGCGGGGCAAGGTTCGACTCGTGCATGGCGAGTTCTTGAACCCCGAGTCCCGGGCGCACGGCGGCGACGGCTTGCCGAAGCGCCGGCTCTGCCAGGTGGAGTTCCAGCAGAGAGACATTTGGGGCGCCCGGTATGGCGGCAGCGCAGATGACGTCCTGCTCGTGGATCTCTTCGAACATTGGCTCGAAGGGCCATGACGGACGAACATCCGCCACTGCTCCACGTCGAACGTAGCCGGCGTGCCACGCGCATCCTGGCGATCCGGCGGCTTCTGATCGAAAAGGGCGTGGTCACAGCGGACGAACTGGAGGACATCATCGTCCGTGCGCGTGCCCGGACGCCGGCCGATGGCGCGACGGTCGTGGCAAGGGCGTGGCTGGACGAAGCGTTCAGGGAACGGTTGTTGACCGATGCCCGCGCCGCGGTTGGCGACTTGGGCTACCAACTGTCCCATGACGCCGAACTGGCCGTGGTGGAAAACACGGCCGATGTTCACCATCTGGTCGTCTGTACGCTGTGCTCCTGCTATCCGACATCGCTGCTTGGTCCGCCGCCCGACTGGTACAAGAGCTTCGCCTACCGTCAGCGTGCGGTGATCGAACCGCGCGCCGTCCTCCGGGAGTTCGGACTGGAATTGGCGGACGACATGCGTGTGCGTGTCGTCGACAGCACCGCGGACATTCGCTACCTCGTATTGCCTCGCCGCCCGGCGGGGCGCACGGCCTTGGAGAGGACGCGCTGGCCGAACTGGTGACGCGGGACAGCATGATCGGCGTCGCCGAAGCACGGTCCCGCGCTGGGGCGTAGAATGAGAGCCCGAGAAGGGGAGGAAATTACCATGGCAGAAGCAGCCCTCAATCACGACTTCGGTCTCGAGCGCGCTTGGGACAAGATCTGCGAGCTCGGCCTGCAGCAGAACGTGGCGGAACTCAACGCCTACGGCTACACGATCGTTCCGCCCGAGATCGCGAGCCCGGACGGTTTCATCGAGCGGTTGCTCGAGGTGTGTCTCGATGTCTCGGAGCGGCGCCACGGCGTGCGGCCGGACCTCGAGACTGGTTACACGCACGAAGATCTGGAGCGGTCCGAGGCGGAGTACCGCTACACGGGACACCGGTATCGCCCGGGCGGGCCGCTTGGTGACGTGTTCCATTCGCTCTTGCTCGAGGACGAGGTGTTCGAACAGGTGCTGGTGAACCGGGTTCGGCTGGCCTTGGTGACCCACCTGCTCGGCTATAACGCCGTGATGTCGGGTATCGGCTGCTGGATCAAGGGGCCGACCAACGCCATGCTCGCACTGCATGCCGACAACCCGCTGCCGTCACCCTTCCCGTCGCAGTGCATGGGGTGCCAGAGCACTTTCTGGCTGACCGATTTCAATCGGGAGAACGGCTCGACCGCGGTTGTGCCCGGTAGTCACAAGCTGCTGCGCCAGCCGCTCGGGGAGGAGAAGATCATCCCGGCCAAACCCGGCGATCCCGGCAACCCCGATGCGATTCCGCTGGAAGGCAAGGCCGGGTCCCTGCTCATTCATCATCCCTGCCTCTGGCACGGCGCATACAACCGCACCGCGCCGGGGCTGCGCGTCAGCGTGACGTGTTTCATGACGCGGCCGTTCATCCGCACCGGAGAAGACTACACCGGCAAGATCCCGCAGGAAGTGCTCGACCGTCACGGACCGCGATTCGCGATCCTGACCCAGCAGGGCATCAAGGCTGGCTACTCGAGCTGGGACGAAGAAAGGGCCATGGTCGAATATGCCGAGAAGCACATCTCCGCGTATGCGAAGGAGTTTGGGGAAGGCTACCGGCCGAACGAGTCGTGAGTTTTGCGGCGTGACTTGCGCCGCCGTCAGGATAGAAACTTGGCCGGTCAGTCGAGCGCTGCGACCCGGTATACGCGTGCGGCTGTACCACCGAAGATCGCGGTCTTCTCAGACTCGCTCAAGCCCGCGCGTGCGGCAATGCGCTTGAACGTGTTCCACAGCGTTCGGTAAGACACGCACTCCTTGTCGACCGGGAAGTTGCTCTCGAACATGCATCGGTCGGGTCCGAAAGCCTCGATGGCGTGGATGTAATACCTGTAGAGCGACTCGCAGAGTTCTTCTGATCCGATCGGGTGCTCGCGTCGATGCATGTGAAACGGCGGCAGCCAGTCTCCGGCCGCCTGCTGCGCGCCGCCGACTTTCAGCACCGTGTTGGAACAGCGCGCGACCGCGTCGATGCACCGCTGCCAGTTCGCGAACTCGTCGGCACTCGCATCGGGATCGATCTTCCCGCCGAGGTGGTTGACGATGAGGGTTACGCCCGGGTATCGATCGGCCAGCTTCGCGAGGTCGGGCAGGCGGGTGTAGTCGAACGAGAAGTTGTCGAACGTCAGGTCAAGTTTGGCGAGCACATTGAAACTCTCGATGAACCTGGCGTCGTCGAGATCGAACGCGCTCCGGATGCCGCGGAAGAGACCCCTACCCGCTTCGAGGTGCCCGACCAGGACTTCTTCGACCCCCGCGCCCAGCTTCATGTAGGCGTGACTGATGATCGCCCCTATAGTGGCCTTGTCCGTCGCTTGCGCGCTCTGCTCGGCGACGGCGGCGATGAACGCACTCTCTCCGATGGGCTTCAGGTGTTCCGGCCCATCTTGACGGTAGCCGGATCGGGCGTCGATGAAGACCGTCTGTTCCACGTTGTGGCCGGAACCCGTATCCGCCCAGAGGTCCTCCAGGTCATACGTGCCCCACGGCGACGGAACCCGCCAGAGATGATGATGCGGATCGATGATCGGCAGTTCGGGTTCGAGGACCGTTTCGGGCGTCTCCCGAGCGAGCCAACGCATCTTTTCGTCGTTGTCGGGATGCGTCATGACGAGTTCCTTTTGTCGTTTGCTCCGGAGCCGGAGGCCTAGGAGGGTGCGCCGTAGAACGGCACGTCAGTGCCGATCAAGGCGCAGCATCGTAGGTGGGCTTGGGCGGGGGTGGAAGACGGCACGCCCGAAGGGCTGACGGATTTCATTGCGCTAGCGCCTGGCGCCGGCAGCGAGTGCGGCGGTACGCACGGCCTCGTTCTGCGCGCTCAAGCCCCCGTTGGCGCCGCCGAAGCTGATGATCTGGTAACCCTGCTCCATTCTCTCCGCCACGTTGGCCGCGCCCACGGTCCCGCCGACTGGGATAGAGCGCGCCTTGCAGACTTCGATGATTTCCGCCATCGCGGCGTCGACATCGGGATGCGAAGGGTCCGGCACACCGAGGGAGTTGCTGAGATCCTGCGCGGCGCCGAGGTAGAAGCCCCCGACGCCGGGGACCTGGGCGACCGCATCGGCGTTCTTCACCCCTTCCACCGTCTCGATCATGGGCCAGAACAGCAGATCGCCCTCGGGATTGAGCGGCCAGAGGTCGGCGCGCCGCCGGTACTCGGCCCCGGAAATGCCCCAGAACCACGGGCCCGCGCCAGCGGTGCCGCGGACTCCTCGCGGGTTCGGGGTCTTCGAGTTCCTGGCCGGCATGTACCGCATCGTGCGCACGATGTTCTCCGCCTGCTCCGCCGTCTCGACGTTGTTGATGAGGATGCCCATGAGACCGAGATCGAGCGCGTGCTTGACGACCCACTGGGCCTCTTCGCTCGCGTAGGGGGCGAACCGCGCGAACACGGCGGGATGCGCCTGCGCATTTTCGCGCTCGAGAATGCCGGCCTTGTCCGTCATGCCGGACAGGAAGATCTCCAATTGATCGAACCGCATGGCGCCGTGTTCCATGTCGAGGTACACGAAGTCGATGTCGGGATCGCGCGCCAATGAACGCGCGTTCTGCAGCGAGAAGTCCGAGGTGCTCACGCCGAAGACGTGCTTGCCTTCGGACAGCTTTTCGATGACGGGATTGAGATGCAGGTACCGCTGCTCCATTTTTTGCGCCCGAACCCCGAGCTATTTCAGGTTGCCTTCCATGTAGAGCATCAGTTCCAGCATCCGGTCGAGAAGGCCCTGCGACGATGATCCTGGGAAATTGCGAATCACGAGTTCCTTGACGAAGAGCCGCGCGATGTAGCGCAGCTGGGAAGCGCGGGTCTGGGAAGCGAAGACGAAGTCGCGATGACCGTTGTTGATAACGATCAGTTCGCGGTCGACCTCGTAGCGCGAACGCCATAACTGGCCAGGCGCGTTCTCGTAGGTGTAGCCCGGCAGTCCCTGGCGCGCGGGCGACCCGTCGCGACTGGCGACGAGCGAGTCCGTGACGGTAATGAGCGCCTTCGCTTCGCACACGACATCCCGCTGCGTGGCGACGAGCTTCAAGGTCACGAGGCCGGGTTCTTGGGGGGCCTCAAAATCGACGATCTCAGTATGAGGATCGGCCAGGGCGCCGCCGCCCTCGACGATTGTCCAGGCGAAAACGACGCCTTCGTCCACCTGTCTGCCCGCGCGGTCCCGGCAGACAGCTCGCAGTGTCCGACTGGTGCCAACCTGCGCGACCGAGGACGCGGGCGATATGCGTACGCTGTACAGCGGACCCGCGATATCGAAGAACTCTTGCTTCGGCGCTGACTCGTCATCCGCGTCCGGGACGTCGTCAGCCGCCACTTCGCGTTGCCGCGCGGTCGGCTCCAGAGCGGGACCGGTGGAAGTTTCGGGCCGGCGCCCCGGCGCGTTTCGATGCACCTCGAACCAATCGTACTCCTCCGCCGGCAACGCCAGCAGCGCCTCGCGAAACGCGCGCCGAATCGACTTGAGCGTCCGTTCGCTCGCACGCCCTTCCTCCGCTCGCTTGAGGTCACCGATCAAGGCATCGAGCTGATCCCGAATGGACTCGATGCCTTCGTGCAGCGCCGCATAGGCCTCGTCGCGGATGACTCCGGTGCGCGTTCCGGGCGTGAGATGGATAAACGGCGCATCGACCACGCCATCGATGTACCCGCTGCCCCACGGACCGTCTTGGAACCCATCGAGAGCGGTCATTTCGGCGACTCGCGTGCCGTTTCGGTAAAGCGACACGCCGCGTTCGGGCGATGGATCGTCGAGGTAGAGTTCAAGCCTGATTTCGCCGAAGCGGGTCACGGGGTTGTTGAGTTCGTGAATGAGCCGCCCGTCGAATTCTCGCGGCGTCACCTTGTAGGACTTTCGGGCGGTGCGGTCGCTGATACGCACGCAGACGTTGGTTTGCCGAATGCGGTCCCGCAGTTCGGAGGCCAGGTACCAATTGAGCTTCTCGCCGCTGAACTGGCGGACACCCGGCAGCAGGGGCCGGATGTCCAGCGTGGCGCCCGCTTCCGCCAGCAAGGCGCGGCTGACCCTGACGGAGTAGCCCTCGCCGGCACGTTGCATGGCCATCTCGTGCACGGAACCGTCCGCTGCCGCCGAGCGAAGCTTGAGACTCTCGCCGAGAGTCCAGAAACTCAGCAGGCCGATCCCGAATTCGCCCTGGATGCTCCGCGCGCCGTTCCTCTTTAGGCGTTTCTTGATCGAGTCGCAGATGTGGGTTGCGACGTAGCGGAAGTCCGGCACGCCGGTCTCATCGAGACGAATCCCTTCGCCATCGTCGATGACTTTCAGGAACGGCTCGCCCCTTTCGCGCCCGCGGACGATCTGGATGTTCCTCGCTCCGGCGTCGATGCTGTTCTCGACGAACTCCGCAACTGCCTTCAGCGGGTTGTCCTGGGATTGCGCGATGATGCTGATCGCAGACCAGTGATCTCCGATCCGGAGCTTGCCTCGGGCGCTTCTTCTTTGAGCCATGGACAATCGAGCAGCAAGACGTACGAGAACTCCCAAGCATTGCGGCGCGACGGCTCAAGGTCAAATCAAAACCGGCGGGCTGCGTGAAGGTGCTTGCGGGCTTGGGCGCGAGCGAACGCTGGGGCTTACGCTTTCCTGAACCGCCAACCGTACATCATGCGCCCATAGTAGTTGAACCACTTGCGGGCTTCGTGATCCTGGAACGGGTAGTCCGCTCCCATCTGCCTGGCCGTCACGAGGCCGGTCACGAAACAGGTTTCCTGGCTGTTGATGAGCGTGTGGGCGCCGCAGTGCCGCGTTCGCCGCTTGCCTTGAACGAAACGGAACAAGTGGATTAGGAACGCCACGTGGCGAACATCGTGGACGATGTGCTGAAACCACCACTTCTTGACGATCTTCGCTTCGTCGATGCGGCTGATCGGGTTGTAGGTGACGAGGCAGGGCTTGTCGGACCGATGCGCCCAAGGCTGCTGATTGTGCATGATGTAGGTGATTTCGTAGTTGTCCGGTCGCGTGCCGTACTGCTCGATGTGATTGCTTCGCGTGGCGAGCGCCTTGACGTCGCTGTCCGGAAGAACCGAGGCGTCGGAATGGACAACCGTATGGTTGTGCAGCTCGCTCTCGTAGCGGATCGAAGAAAGCAGGAATCTCTCGAGGAAGGTCGGCTTGTCCAGCATCATCAGCGTCTGATTCGCGTTGCATGCGAACACCACCTCATCGAACGTCTCTCTCCGTCCCGTCTCGTCCTCCACGACCACCGCGGAAGGGCCCCGGCGAACTTTCCGAACCGGGCGGTCGATGTAAATCCTGTCCTGAAAGGCGGCTGACAGTTTCCGGTAAATGTTCCGCGTGCCCTGGTCCCAGGTCTGCATGGACGTTGCGGTCTCTATGTCGAAGAACTCCAGGTACCGGGCGAACAGGGCCGCGGGCATGTCGAACACGTTCGTCGCCATCAGGAAGTTGACGAACATCGGCTTCAAGATCTTGTACCTGAAATCTCCGGAGAACCCGCCGAGGTTCAACACGGTTCCCATGCTGATGTAGTTGAAGGGATTGATGGCATTGAGCAGCTTGGACCTTGATCGGGTCAGCCCGCCAAACCACTTCATGCGTCTTAAGGTTCGCTGGAACTTCCTGATTTCCGGCTGCAACTGCCTGCGGACATCGGAGTCGAAATCGTGGGCGTAGACGCCGCCGCGATAGTTCACGCTGTAACTGAACCTGGTATCGATCAGTTCGATGCCGTGCTGCCGCATGACAAGCAGAATGTGGTGGTAGACCGAGGGGATGCATGCGGTGACGGAAATATCGAACGGGATTGAGGTGCCGTCGTCCTGCGGCATGTCGGCGGTAATGGCGTTGCCGCCTACCTGAGACTGCGCTTCGAACAGCCGGAAATCGAACCGGTCCGGGTGCTGGTGGAGCGCCCAGGCCGCTCCCAATCCGGAAACGCCTCCACCGATGATGGCTACCCTGGCTGGCATCGCCCCGCCCCGATTCGCTGACGGTTCTCACCTTATCACCGTCGGCGGCCGCTCGGGTTGGCGTGATCTGCGGACAAAACGGGCGGCTGGAGCGCATCCCGGTTCAGCCTGCTCTCCCGGCGCCAGACGACTGCCGCCACGCGACCGTCTACGTTGAGAACGAGCGAATCGCGGGTTAGGCTCGACGCTGCACAGGCAACCGCCTGACAGCCCTGCACATGAGAGGAAGAAACATGCAACTTGGAATGTTCGCCATGCCGCTCCATCCGCCCGACCGTCTGCTCGCGGATACTCTCGACGAGGACCGGCAAGCGGTGCTGCTGGCCGACGGGCTGGGTTTCTCCGAGGCGTGGTTCGGCGAGCACTTTTCGTCGACCGCCGAGCCGATCGCCTCCCCGCTGGCATTCTTCTCGAGCCTTGTGCATCAGACCCGGCAGATCAACTTTGCGACCGGCGTGCTGAACCTGCCGCAGTCACATCCCGCGATGGTCGCCGCCCAGGTGGCGCAGTTCGATCACCTGTCGCGCGGGCGCTACCTCCTCGGCATCGGCCCGGGCGGCCTCGGCAGCGACTTCGAGTTGCTGGGAATCGGCGACAAGGATACGCGCTCCGAGATGATGCTGGAGTCCATCGAGGCCATGCAGCAGATCTGGGCGCAGGACGCGCCCTACTCGATCCCGGGCAAATACTGGAACGTCAACATCACCGACTTTCGCTTCGACGGTCTCGGCATCGGCGAGATGCTGAAGCCGTACCAGCATCCGCATCCGCAGATCTGCCTGTCCATCATCACGCCATACTCGCCCAGCGCGAAGATGGCCGGGACGCGGGGCTGGCATCCGGTCTCCGCCAACTTCATCCAGGCGCGTTACATCCGCAGCCACTGGGAAGCGTACGCGGAAGGCGTCGAGAGCATCGGCGAACGGCCGGACCCGGCGAACTGGCGCATCGCGCGCTCGATTCTCGTGACGGACAGCGATTCCGAAGCCGATGAGCATCTCTCGAATCCGGACTGCGGGCTGCATTTCTATTTCCGCTATTTCAGGCGCATGTATCTCAACCGGGGCTCGATGGAGATGTTGAAGCCCGATGTCGACATGCCCGACGAGGAAGCCACCGAAGAGGTGGTGGCCAAGTCGATGGTGACCTGGGGATCGCCTTCGACGGTGCTCGATGAGCTCGTCGATCTCCATTCGCAATGGGGCGACTTCGGAACGCTCCTGATGGTTGGCCACGACTGGGACAACGTGGAGTTGTGGCGGCGGTCCATGACGCTGCTCGCCAACGAGGTCATGCCGCGGTTCCGCCAGCATGTGGAAGCAACTCCCGCCGCCGCGTCGATGTGAGGAGTCAGCGGGGAAACGCTCTAGGATCTCCCGCCTGGCCTCAGGGACGCTGCGCGGTGAGGCTGGGTGGAGGGCTTTCGGGTCTCTCTGGCCAGCATGACTCCGTATCGGGACCGGATCCCTTCACCTGGCATGAGAACTCGCCTTTTTTGCCGGCGACCGTGTGTTTCTCGATGATGGGACTAATGATCTCGTTCCATCGGTCCGAAGCGTGGCGCCAGGTTCCTTCGCTGAAATGCGTGAGGATGTAGTTTTGGTGCGGATAGTAGATGTAGCCGGCACGCCCGTCGGGCTCCATTCCGTACAACACGAAGAAGGCGTGCTTCGACTCTGGCGTCCATCCGACCCGAAACTTCGCCTCGATGCGTTGAAGATCGTTGGGGAGATCTTCGACGACGCCGGCGTCCCAGTCCGCGACACTTTTCTCCGATCCGTCCGGGCGCATGAAGTCAGTCATGTTGGTGCCGGGCCCCACCCAGAAACTCAATCGTTCGAGGATCGATGGATCGGCTGTTCCGGGCTATCGCCTTGATGCTCGATCCAGGGGCTCCCTATGGTGATGTTGTTGCGGCGGCCCGCCAAGAGACGCAACCTCTCGAAGGCGGATGGATCGGCGATCTCAATGGGCCGTTCCAGGCCATCGCCGCGAAGCTCGATGGCGAAAACCGCTCCCCAGCCACCGGCCATGGCTGATTGGCTGGAGCAAGCGAGGAACATGGAGATGAAGAGAGTCGAAAGCCGTTTCATGGCGCCTCGCTCCCCAGAGGGATGATGTTTCCTCTGTCGCAGTCTTCTCCGGCGTGAGGTGTAGTGCAAGCTGCGGTCATGCTCCCAGCTTTCACGCAGGCGAATCGGCCGCCGTTAGTTGCCCAGAAGGTGCGCGTAGGTCTTCCGCTCCTGCGGCGGCCATGTGCCCGTCAGCGAGTCGTGCATGACCCTTACCGCTTTCATGCCGCAGTCTCGATTTTGATCCCAGTCTTCTAAAGCAGGCTTCGCCCTCGCTTCGCCGCCAACCGCAGCCTCAAGGCATTCAGCCGAATGAACCCGGCCGCGTCGTCCTGGCGATACGCGCCGCCGTCGTCCTCGAACGTGGCTACGTCGGCGTCGTAGAGGCTGTCGTCCGACCACCTGCCGACGACGGAAACGCCGCCTTTGTAGAGCTTGAGACGGACGCGGCCGTTGACGACATCTTGGGAGGCGTCGATCAGCGCCTGCATCACGCGGCGCTCCGGGGACCACCAGTAGCCGTTGTAGATGAGCTTCGCGTAGCGGGGCATGAGTTCGTCGCGCAGGTGCATGACTTCGCGGTCCATGGTGATCGACTCCATGGCGCGGTGGGCCTTCAGCAGGATCGTGCCGCCGGGCGTCTCGTAGCAGCCTCTCGACTTCATGCCGACATAGCGATTCTCGACGATGTCGCTGCGGCCGACGCCATGGGCGCCGCCGGTCTCGTTCAGGCGCGCGAGCACGCGCGCCGGCGTCATCGCTTCGCCGTTGAGCGCGACCGCATCGCCGTTCAGGTATTCGAGCTCGATGTGCTCCGGGGCGTCCGGGGCGTCCTCGGGTGCGACGGTCCAGCGCCACATCGCCGGGTTCGGCGCCGCGCCGGGATCTTCGAGTTCGCCGCCTTCGTAGGAGATGTGCAGCAGGTTCGCGTCCATGGAGTAGGGCGACTTCTCGCCGGCCTTGCTGAAATCGACAGGAATCTGGCGCTCGGCGCAGTACTCCATCAACGCTTCGCGCGAGGTGAGGTCCCACTCGCGCCAGGGTGAGATGACCTTGATATCCGGATCCAGCGCATAAGCGCCGAGTTCGAACCGCACCTGGTCGTTTCCCTTTCCCGTCGCGCCGTGGGAGACCGCTTCGGCGCCGGTTTCCGCCGCGATTTCGACCAGGCGCTTGGCGATGAGCGGCCGGGCGATGCTGGTGCCCAAGAGGTACTCGCCCTCGTAGATCGTGTTGGCGCGGAACATCGGATAGACGAAGTCGGCCGCGAACTCTTCGGTCAGGTTCTCGATGTAGATTTCCCGCACGCCAAGCGCTTTTGCCTTGGCGCGGGCAGGCTCGACCTCTTCACCCTGGCCGATGTCCGCCGTGAATGTCACCACTTCGGCCGCATAGGTCTCCTGCAGCCAATGGCAGATGACCGACGTGTCCAGGCCGCCGGAGTAAGCAAGCACGATCTTCACTGGCGCGCTCTCGGATTCAACGAAGACGCCATGGTAACGCAGCGGGGATACCCGCACTGATCGCCCAGGGCGGCGTGATCGTCGCCCTGATGGAAAATCTTGTGAAGCCGTCCCCGGATCGTTCCTGCGTGATCGCGCGGCGGCGCAACCTTCGACTTTCGGCGGCGAGTGTGAGCGCGGCGCGGGTCGCGGGACTACGGTCTGTCGCGCTCCGGCACCCAAGTCGGGCGCGAGACCGCGGGCGACCGATCAGTTGTCGGCGCCGACCATTTCGCCGTGTTGGGTATAGTCCAGACCCTCGACTTCGTCGTCTTCGGTGACGCGCAGGCTGGTGAAGATCCTGATGCCGTAGAGGATGACGACGGTGCCGAGCGCGCTCCAGGCGCTCACGGCCAGAACGCCCTCGAACTGAATCCATATCTGCATGATGTTGCCTTCCACGGCACCGGCCGCGTTGCCGATCTCTTCGAGGGCGAATACTCCGGTCAGTATGGCGCCCAAGAAGCCGCCTACGCCGTGAATGCCGAATACGTCGAGTGCGTCGTCGTATCCGAGGCTGTACTTGAGCCAGGCGCACGCCCAGCAGCAGCTGAATCCGGCGAATACGCCGATGGCAAGCGCTCCCGCGGGCGATACGAAACCGGCGGCGGGCGTGATCGCGACAAGTCCGGCCACGGCGCCGGAGACGAGACCGAGGATGCTCGGCTTCTTGAGTATCCACCACTCGTACAGCATCCACGTCAGTCCCCCGGCGGCGGCGGATGTCTGTGTGACGAGCATGGCCAGGGCGGCGTTGCGGCTCGCTCCGAGCGCCGAACCCGCGCTGAAGCCGAACCAGCCGATCCATAGCAGCGACACGCCGATGACGCTGAACAGCGGATTGTGGGGCGCCATGTTTTCGGCGCCGTAACCCTTGCGCTTGCCCACGATGAGGCAGGCGACCAAGCCGGCTACCCCGGCATTGATGTGTACGATGGTGCCACCGGCGAAGTCCAGCACGCCCTGTTCCTTGAGAAAGCCCCCGCCCCATATCCAATGCACGACCGGCGCGTAGACGATGATGGACCACAACGCGATGAACCACAGCATGACGGAGAATTTCATCCGGTCCGCGACGGCGCCGGTGATCAGAGCGGCCGTCACCACGCCGAACCCGAGTTGGAACACGACATATAGCGCTTCGGGGAACGAGCCCCGGACCTCGTCCATGCTCAGATTGGCTAGAAGCAGGAGGTCGAGATTCCCGACGAACTCGTTGTCGCCGGAGAACGCGATACTGTAACCGACAATCATCCATACGACGGATACGAGGCAACAGATGGCGAAGCACTGGCCGGCGATGGACAGCATGTTCTTGCGTCGGACCATGCCGCCATAAAACATGGCGATGCCGGGTACCGTCATCATCAGGCCGAGCACGGCTGCCATCAGCATCCACGCGGTATTGCCGCTGTCGATCCCCGACGGGGCTTCGGCCGCCAACGCGGCGGGAGCGAAGAACCCGGACAGAATCAGTATTGCGGCGGCCGTCGGCTTCGCGTGCGTGAGTTTCATTGGACCTTGTTTCCTTGGCTGGCCCGTTTGCGGACCGGATGATCGAAGGTAGCGAGTCGCTAACGCGCTCGTGAGTTGGCGCGTTATCGAGTCATGAACGACGTCGCCTCCTGCTGTTCCCTCTTTCGTCCCCCGGTCGCTTGAAGAACATCCTCGCGCGCGGTCCTGACGGGACAGGGCTGGGAGCGCTTTTTTCCGCGGCTGTTGAGTCGCCGGCGGTTTGGGTGCTCGACTCGAGCGTCTCGGATGACATCGGGGGTCCGGCAGCAGGAGCGGTCGGTTCTCTCGGCAAAAGCTCGGGCGCAGGCCCTTCGGGGACATGGGTTTGCGGGGCGCTGGAAGCCCGAGCGAGCGATGCGCCGTTGCGCTCCGACTCAGGTTCGACTCCAGCATCCGCCCGCGGCGGCACTTCGGGGGTCCAATCGCGGGCAACTTCGCGCTCGCGCTGCTGCCGCACGTCAAATGCGATGTCGCGCTCCGGTCGTCGTGGCGCCTCCGGTCGTTTTTGCGCCGGGGATGCCTCCGACGGTTCTTCGCGAGGTCGGAACGTCGGATTGACGGCGGGAGCAGCTGTGCGTGAGGATATCTCTTCCAGCCGTCTGACCGCGTGGTGAACGGCCAACAGTCCCATCCCCAAGCTGACGTTCCTGTTCGTGACCAGGATGAAGATCACATGGTCCCAGCCGGGCACGGCGGACATGAACTGGTAGGTAGTGCTGGTCGTCAACTGGACTTCACGCACGAATCCGTCGGACGAGCCGTGATCCCGCGACAGCGAACGCTCGAAATTGAGCGCGAGTTTGCCGCGAAACAGGTCGATTCCGACATGGGACACCAAAGTGATCATGTTCCCGTTCATGATCGTTCCGGCACGGTACTCGGCGGCCAGCGGCAGGCCGGTTTCAAGATCTGCAAGGACGCACCCCAAGGAACCCTCCATGTCGTCCATGACTTCTTGGCAAACGGTCTGCAGGTCCATCTCAATCTCCTGCGGACGGCGCGACGCCATTGCACCGCCCGAACTTTCAGCCTACGAATGATGCATCCTTAACGGGTCATCCGCAACCTCCTTGCTCCTTCCTTGCCTTGCGCAGGGCGATGGCGCGCGTTGTTGGTCTGGCGGTGGCCGCGATGTTGCGGCCTGTGCGGGACTTGAGCGCGCGGCGCACCCCGCGCCGAAACGAGCAGCGACTCGGTTCAGTTGCTTCCGGGACGCAACACTCAGGACTCAGTCGTAGCGGAACTCGAACGTGACCGACCGCTCTTGCCGTCTGGAGCATGCGCCGTCGTCCTCGAATTCGAATACCCAGTTCCTGACCAACCGCATCGCGGTATCGGCGAAAAGGCCTAGGGAGCGCGGTCGCTGAGCGGTGGATTCCTCGGCGATGAACGCGATCTGCTCGTCAACGGTAGCGCCCGTTTCGTCCAGCAAGTACCTGACTGCGACGGTGGCGGAACCATAGTTCATCCGCCTGCGCCCCGGGTAGATGTCCTGGGCGGATTCGGCGCGGAACCTTGGCATCAGAGTCGCGTCGCATGGCGGCAGTTCCATCTCGGCCGACCCATCGGTCGCCAGGGCGAGCTGCCCGAAAGATTCGCGTTCGAACGTATCGTCGGCGTCGGATGCGTCCGGCAGTTCGGCGACTTCGGGCGGCGCCGGCGTTACGTCCTCAGCCGGTTCTTCCGCTGCAGTTTCGGGCGCTTCCGATGCGATGTCGGGGTCGGGCGCTTCCGGCGCAACGTCAGAGTCGGGCGCTTCCGATGCGATGTCGGGCATTTCCGACGCAACGTCAGAGTCGGGCACTTCCGGTTCAATGTCTCGTACTTCCGCTGCAATATCGCGCGCTTCCGCTTGCCGCGCGTCGAGCTGTTCTCTCCGGTCGACCAGCGATTGCTGTTGTCGCCGCAGTCCGGCCGCAAGCTCGGGTTGCGCCTTGGGGGCGGCGTTGGTCCGCGCCCGTTCTTCGGCGAGCTTGCGCAGTTCCTCTTCCAGCGCCTCTCTTTCCCGCTGCACTTCCGCCAGCATCTGTTGCGCTTCCGCGCGTTCCTGCTCGATTCGCTCGCGCTCCAGGGCCGCGAGTTCTTCCGGCGTCAACCTGTCCATTACGGATTCCGCCGCATAGGCGGGCAGGACCGGCTGGTCCTCGAATGTCAACTGCGCGTCCGCGAAATACGCGTGCCAGAACGCTTGGTGCGCGCGTTTCGGGCGGGGGTGGTCGGTGAGGTCGACCCGCGGCAGATAGTAGACCCGCACGGCCATGTCGGACACCGATGGACTTCTGCCCATGCGCGCCGCCTGCGCCGCACGCGCCGCGGCGAAATCTGCGAAGTCCCACTCGGTCCATTCGAGGTCCAGGTGCGAATACCAGACGGCGTGCTGCATCATGTCGGAGAACACGTATATCGTCCGCGGTCCGGATCCTTCGGATAACTCGATGGCCGTATCCTCCAGCGCCTCGATCAGGTACGAGTTGGTGATCGGCGTCGCGGCCTGATTTCTCGCCAGCGCGTCGACGCGTTTGTTCAACGCGTCTCGGCGGAGGCAGAAGCGCTCCGCCGTTTCGCGCAGGGAGGAGGAAAGCTGCGCCGGCAGGTCGTCGCAGTCCCGCAACGTGTTGCCTTGGTCCTTGGCCGTCCCGACCTGCAGGTCGGCGTTGTCGTAGGGTTTGCAGATCCGGTCGAGCGGCAGCCGGGGCGCCCGAGGGTCCGCCGACAGCGCGAATACTCGGAGTTCGGTGTTGGCGCCGAGGCGCAGGCTCACGTCGCGCAGCACCTCGCCCGGCAATGACAGGTTCGCTTCATCCATCGGCTTGCGGAAGTCGAGCAGGACAACGGCGCGGCCGGCCGACCCGTCGGGCGCGAGCGCGCACAAATCGCCGTCCAACTCGTGTTCGGAGTTGGGACGGCTGAAGAAAACAAGTACGCCGGACAAGGCGACGGCGACCAGAAGCGGTGGAATCAGCAGCAGGAAGTACCGCCTCTTGCCACCTGGCCTTCTCGGACCGAGAGTTTCCGCCAAGCGATTGCCTTCTGCGATCGTTACATTTTTATGATGGGCGATTTGGCGGCTAATTGGCAACCCGACATCGGTGCAGCGCGGCGGGTTACGCGCGGCCTACTCGGCACTCACGTCTTCGGCAGGGTGACGCCGCGCTGTCCCTGATACTTCCCTCCCCGGTCCCTGTAGCTGGTTTCACATCGTTCGTCCGACTGAAAGAACAGCAGTTGAGCCACGCCCTCGTTCGCGTAGATTTTCGCGGGCAGGTTGGTCGTGTTGGAGAATTCGAGCGTCACGTGGCCCTCCCACTCCGGCTCTAGCGGGGTGACGTTGACGATAATTCCGCAGCGCGCGTAGGTGGACTTGCCCACGCACAGGGTCAGGACATCTCGCGGAATACGGAAATACTCGACCGTGCTGGCGAGCGCGAAGGAATTGGGCGGTACGATGCAGCTACTGTTCTTCACGTCCACGAAACTGCGCTCGTCGAACGCCTTGGGGTCCACGGTGGCGGAGAAGATGTTGGTGAACACCTTGAACGCGGGCGCGCAGCGGACATCGTAGCCGTAACTGGAGGTCCCGTAGGAAATGACGCCGACGCCGGCGTCGCTGCGGCGAACCTGGCGCGGTTCGAACGGCTCGATCATGCCGTGTTCGCGCGCCATATCGCGAATCCAGCGGTCGGACTTGATGCTCATGCATCGTCCATTCGGATGGTGGGCCGCGGCGCCTGGGAGGCCACCACGCGCCACAACGCGGCTGCGGCGCGGCGTGCGCAGTCGATGTAGTTGCGGGCGATCTCGCTGTCGGGTTCGGCGGCGACAGTCGGTCGGCCGCCGTCCGCCTGCTCCCGTATTCCGGTTGTCAGCGGCAGCGTCCCCAGCAACTCGACGCCATATTCTTCGGCGACGCGCGCGCCGCCGCCGGCGCCGAACAGGTGGTGACGTTGGCCGCAGCCGTCGCAGACGAAGTAGCTCATGTTCTCGACGATCCCGAGGATCGGTATGTTGACCTTGGAGAACATCTCGATGCCCTTCCTGGCGTCTGCGAGCGCGATGTCCTGGGGAGTGGTGACGATGACGGCGCCGCCAACGGGAGCGGACTGCGACAGGGTAAGCTGGATGTCGCCGGTGCCGGGAGGCATGTCGACCACGAGGTAGTCAAGATCACCCCAGGCCGACTGATCCAAAAGCTGCCTCAAGGCCCCCGAAACCATCGGGCCGCGCCACACCATCGGCGTCCCGTCGGTCACCAGCATGCTCATGGACATGGCCTCGATGCCGTGCGCCTTGATCGGGACGAAAAAGCGTTCATCCCGCACCTCGGGCCGATGCCCATCGGCCACGCCGAGCATGATGCCCTGGCTCGGGCCATAGATGTCGGCGTCGAGAATGCCGGTCCTGGCGCCGAGGCGGTCAAGGGCCAGGGCAAGGTTGACCGCGGTAGTGGATTTTCCGACGCCGCCCTTGCCGGAGGCCACGGCGATAATGTTTTTCGCGCCGGGGATGCCGCGCGCCTCGGGTGCGCGGAATTCGAGGTCGAGGACGGTATCTTCGCCCACCCACTCCGAGACGGCGCGCGCGTACTCTTCTTCGGACCCCCCGAACGGATATCCGAGACGCACCTGGGCGTGCCATTCGCCATCCAGCTTCGCCATGCGCCGGACCGCGCCCAGTTCGCCCCAGGTCGCGGACAGAACCGGATCCCGGAATGCCGGGAGGGGCCGTCCTTTCGCCGCCATTTTCCGCGCCCCGCGCCCTGTCGGCGCCGATAAAGGGCAGCGATTATAGGGTATATTGCCCGCCGCACCCGAACCCTCAAGATGCGTAACCGGCTGTAGGCTCCCGCCATGACTCTCGCCATCAACAGAGGCGCTCTCCGTGCCCCGCAGCCGTCGGCTTGGGTGCCGGATTCTGTCTCGCGAGGGGCACCCCCTCGGGCACTTTCCCATGCGAGGGACACCCTTGTGCGCCCGGGGCTGAAGGCTCTTTGCATGCGAGGGGCACCCCCTCGCGCTCCCCGGCTGAAGGCTCTCCTGCGAGTGCCCCGCAGTCCATGAGCTCGAAAACCCGCCGGCAGCGACGGATTCTCGTCACCAGCGCATTGCCTTACGCGAACGGCCCGATCCATCTCGGTCATCTGCTGGAAAACATCCAGACCGACATCTGGGTGCGATTTCAGCGTCTCGTCGGCAATCAATGCATCTATGTCTGCGCCGAGGATGCGCATGGCACGGCGACGATGCTGAAGGCGGAGGAAGAGGGCATGACGCCGGAGGAGTGGGGCGAGGCGATGCGCGCTTCGCACGCGGCGGATTTCGCCCGGTTCCACATTGCGCACGACAACTTCTACAGCACGCACTCGGACGAGAATCGATACTACTCGGAGCTCATCTTCCGGCGGCTGCGGGAGAAGGGCCACATCTTCACCGAGGAAGTGGAGCAACTCTACGACCCCGCGGAGCGACTGTTCCTTGCCGACCGCTATGTTCGGGGCGTCTGCCCCCGATGCGGATCCGAGGATCAACCGGGCGACAACTGCGATATGTGCGGCGCGACCTACGACGCTACGGAACTTGCCGATCCGCGCTCGGTCCTGTCGGGGGCCGTGCCCGAACTGAAGGCGTCCGAACACTACTTCGTCGACCTGGCCAGGTCCGAGGACTTTCTGAAATCCTGGACCCGAAGCGGCACGGTGCAGCCGGAAGTCGCCAACAAGCTCGCCGAGTGGCTCGACGAGGGCTTGAGGCCCTGGGACATCAGTCGGGACGCGCCGTACTTCGGCTTCGGGATTCCGGGTGCCGAGGGCAAGTACTTCTACGTCTGGATGGACGCGCCCATCGGTTACATGGCGAGCTTCAAGGATTACTGCGCTCGGTCGGGCGTCGATTTCGACGAGTTCTGGCGCCCCGGGTCCGATTGCGAGGTGCACCACTTCATCGGCAAGGACATCGTCAATTTCCACGCCCTGTTCTGGCCCGCCGTGCTGTCGGCGGCGGATTTCCGAACGCCGACGCACGTGCATACGCACGGCTTCATTACCGTGGGAGGCGAGAAGATGTCGAAGTCCCGAGGCACCTTCATCAACGCCTCGACTTACCTCGACCACCTTGATCCCGAGTATCTCCGGTACTACCTCGCGACCAAGCTGTCGCCGAATACCGATGACATGGACATCAATTTCGATGATTTCGTCCAGCGCGTGAACTCGGATCTGGTGGGCAAGATCGTCAATATCGCATCGCGGTGCGCGGGATTCCTGCACCGGCACTTCGACTCGATGCTGACGCCGACGCTCCACGATGCCGATCTGTGGGAGGAAGTTTCCGGTGCGCGGGAACGGTTGGCCGACCTCTACGAAACGGGGGACGTCAGCCGCGCGGTCCGGGAGATCACCGCGTTGGCGGACTTGGCGAATCGCTACGTCGATGGCCACGCACCCTGGCGTCTCATCAAGGCGCCGGAGCGCGCTGCGGAGGTGCAGGCTATCTGCTCCATGGGCATCAACCTGTTTCGCGTGATCGCTCTTTACCTGAAGCCGATCGTGCCGGCTTTCTCGGAGCGGGCGGAGGCGTTCCTGAATGTGCCGCCGATGACCTGGGAGGATGCGGGAAACCCACTGGTCGATCATCCGATCAGGAGGTTCAAGCCGCTGATCCGGCGCATCGAAAAGAAGGCCGTCGATCATATCCTGGAAGCTTCGAAGGCGCCCGAACCGCAGGCGGTCGAGAGTGAGCTCGTCCCGAAACCCGCCGCGGCCGTTGTCGGCATCGACGATTTTTCCAAGATAGACCTGCGCGTCGCGCGCATCGTCGAAGCGCAGCCGGTGGAAGGTGCGGACAAGCTCCTGAAACTGACGCTCGATGTGGGCGATCATCGCCGGGAGGTCTTCTCCGGCATCAAGCAGGCGTACGATCCGGCCAGCCTCGTCGGACGCTACACCGTCGTCGTGGCCAACCTGGCGCCGCGCAAAATGCGTTTCGGGACTTCCGAGGGCATGGTTCTCGCTGCGGGCCCGGGCGGCAGCGAGATATTCCTGGTGACGCCGGACGACGGCGCCATTCCGGGAATGGAGGTTCGCTAACTGAGCGAGCTGCTGCTCCTGCTCGTCACGGCCGCGCTGGTCAACAACTTCGTACTGGTCCAGTTCCTCGGCCTGTGTCCGTTCATGGGCGTGTCCAACCGGTTCGATACCGCGGTGCCCATGGGCCTCGCGACAGCGTTCGTGCTCACATTGTCGAGCCTGGCCGCTTTCGCGATTCACCACTACCTTCTGACACCGCTGGATCTCGGGTACCTCAGGGTGGTGGCGTTCATCGTCGCCATCGCCGGAGTCGTCCAGTTCACCGAAGCCTTCGTCAGGCACGTGAGTCCGCTGCTGCACCAGTTGCTCGGCGTCTACCTGCCGCTGATCACTTCCAATTGCGCGGTGCTCGGCGTGGCGCTGATCGTCACCGACAGCGGCGCGGGCCTGCTGCAGACCATCGCCGTGGCATTGGGCGCCGCACTTGGCTTTTCCGTCGTGATCGTCTGCTTCGCCGCGTTGCGCGAGCGCTTCGAGACGGACGCGATCGCGCCCGCCTTGCAGGGCGCCCCGGTGGCGCTGATCACGGTCGGGATCATGTCGCTCGCCTTCTACGGCTTGCGGGGCATCGGTCAATGATCCTGGCGGCGCTGGTGCTCGGCGTGATCGGGGTGGTGGTCGGCGCCGTCCTCGGGTTCGCGCGGAAACGATTCTCTGAGGACGGAGAGAGCCTGGTGGCGGCCATCGATGACCTGTTGCCCCAAATCCAGTGCGCCCAGTGCGGCTATCCCGGTTGTCGACCCTACGCGGAGGCGATCGCCGCCGGCGCGCCCCTCGATCTATGTCCGCCGGGCGGCCAGGCGACCGCGGAGGCGGTGGCGAAGTTAGTCGGGCGCGATGGAGAGCGGCCGAGCGTGGCCGCGCCCGCCGAGAGCGTGGCCGTGATCGATGAATCGGCGTGTATCGGTTGCGCGCTCTGTCTTCCTGCGTGCCCGGTGGACGCGATTGTCGGTGCGAACAAGTACGTGCATACGGTCATCGAGGAGCGCTGCACGGGATGTGAACTCTGCCTTCCGCCGTGCCCGGTGGATTGCATCTCCCTTGAGCCGGTGGCGGAAGCGACCTTGAAGTGGGAGAAGCCGTGAAGCGCCCGCCCCTGCCTTCCGTGCTGCGATATCCGTTGCTTGCCCGCATGGGCCGGTATGAACCGAGGGTGGCTTCCGGGATTCGCGTCCGCGCCGGCGATGTCCTTGCCCGCGGGGAAGCGCCGCTCCTGGGACCCCTGCATGCTGGCGCGTCCGGGATGGTTGAGGTGACGGCTGGGGACATCGTGTTGTATCCGGACGGGCTTCACGACGCCGCCGGGCCGCTGACCGCGAAAGACCTGGCGGAGCGGGTCCGAGACGCCGGCATCGTCGGGTTGGGCGGGGCCGGCTATCCGACCTGGCTCAAGCTTCGGCAAGCCAGGGAAGCCGGCGTCAGCACCCTGATCGTCAATGCTGTCGAATGCGAACCCGGTGTTTCGGCGGACCGCGCCCTGCAGCGCGAGCATACCGAGGAGATCCTGTCGGGCATGCGCGTTCTGGCGGACTACCTGGGAAAACCGCGAACCGTCATCGCCCTCGGCGAAGGCATGGAGGATGTTCCGGAGATCGAGACGGCGCGCGTCGGGGGTCGTTATCCGTCCGGTTCCGAACATGTACTGGTGCGGCAGGTGGCGGGTATGGACCTCGGAAAAAGACTCCCTGCCGAAGTGGGCGTTCTGGTGCTGAACGTTGCCACGGTGTTCGCCGTTCACCGCGCCTGGCGCTGCGGCGAACGACTGACGGAGCGCATCGTCACCGTGCAGGACGAGAATGCCTGGCTGCATATCGGCCATCCCGTTGCGGAACTGCCCTTGCCCGAGGGTGAGGTGGTGGTGGGTGGTCCGATCACGGGGTGGCTTGCGACGGAAGGCGAGTCCATCGCCAAGACCACCCGCGCGGTCACCGTGCGCGAGCCCCCGGCGGCGAGTCCGTGCATCCGCTGCGGCTGGTGCGCGCGCGCCTGTCCCGAAGGGCTGCTGCCGCAGGAATTGTTCCGCCACATCAACGCGGCGCACTTCCCCGAGATGGAACGACTGCGCCTTGCCGACTGTGTTGAATGCGGCGCCTGCGACATGGCGTGTCCAAGCCGATTGCCGCTGCTGGCCACGTTCCGGTACGGCAAGTCGGAACGACGCGAGTTGGAGCGGCGCGAGCGCGGCGCGGCGCTTGCGCGGGACCGGTTCACGGCTCGCGCGGCGCGTCGGGAACACCAGCGCGCGGCCGAGCGCAAGGAACGCGAAGTCCGCATGGCTTCGCGTCGCCAATGGACCGATTCGCGCCAGTGACGCCAACCACGCGGGGAATCATGCTGCGTACCGGCGCGGCGCTCGTGCCGGCACTGCTGGTTGCGACGTATTTTTTCGGTGCGGGCGTATTGGTCAATCTGGCGGTCACCCTGAGCGCCGGGGTCGCGTTGGAGGCGGGCTGGGTCTGGGCGCGTTTTCGCCAGCTCGACGCCGTCAAGGACGGCAGTACGCCGGTGACCTGCGCGCTCATCGCAATCGCCGTTCCCCCTGCCATGGAACCCGGCATCCTGGTATTCGCGGCGGCCATGGCGGTAATCCTCGCCAAGCAACTGTACGGCGGCATCGGGAAGAACGTCTTCAACCCCGCGATGGTCGGATACGCGGCGGCGCTGGTCGCGTTCCCGGCCCACTTCGCCGACTGGGATGCGCTCACGGGGGCAACGGCACTGGACGTCTTCGGCTTTCGCGGCGGCGAGACCGCGGCCGAGATATGGCGGCAACCCGCCTTCGGGACGTTCGGCGCGCGCGGCTTCGAGTTCGTCAATGCCGCCGCGCTCGCCAGCGGACTCTATCTCTGCGCGGTTCGACTCGCGAACTGGCGGATGCCCGTCGCGGTGCTCGGCGCGCTCGGCGCGTGCGCCGCGCTCGGATACGACAACGGCAGTTCCGCGAGCCTGGGTTCCCCGCTGTTTCATTGGTTTTCCGGCGGCACGATGCTGGCGGCTTTCTTCATCGCCACGGACCCGGTGACCGCGCCGTCATCGACGCGCGCGCAATGGATCTTCGGGATTGCGATAGGCGTGCTGATCTATTGCATTCGCAGCTTCGGAGGCTACCCGGACGGCATCGCGTTCGCGGTGCTGCTTGCCAACCTGGCGGCGCCGGCCCTCGACAAGTTGGCGCTCCGAGCATGACGGCACCGCGAGCGACCCCGGCGCGCGCCGCGCTTCTTCTCGGCCTGATGATGGTCGCCGCCGGCGCGTTGCTCGCGGGCATCGACGCGATCACCGGACACCGCATCGAAGCGAACGAGCGGCAACAGCGACAGGCGACGCTCCGGGAACTCTCGGGACTCGACATCGAAATGTCCGGCCACGAAGATGTCGCCGCATGCGATCAAGGCCTGGTGGCGTTGGCGGTCGTGGAGAACGGTTACGGGGGTTCGATGGACGTGGTCGCCGCCTTCCGGCGCGGGCGCCTGTCGGGCGTGCGCGTAACGCGCCATGGAGAAACACCCGGTTTTGCCGATATCCTCGATCCTTCGGACTGGATTGGACGCATTGACGCCGATGGCGAGGTCGATGCCGTCACCGGTGCCACGATCACATCCAACGCGGTGCTGCGCGCCAGGGATGCTGCCGTTTCCCGGTGGTCCGCCGAGGCTTGGTGCCTGCATGGAAGTACGCCTCCGGCGAAGGGGGCATTGCCGGCACTTCCGTACGCGTCGGCGGTCGGGGAAGCTCGCCTTCTTCGCGAGGGACACCCTCGCGCTCCTGGGGCTGAAGGCTCCCGGTGAACGAGATCTTCAAGGACGCCGCGTGGCACCACAATCCGGCGTGGGGCCGGCTGCTGGGCCTGTGCCCGCTGCTGGCGGTGACGACAACCCTCGAGAACGCGCTGGGACTGGCGGCGGCCAGCGCCTTCGTGGTCGTCGGTTCGGCGGGAACGGTGTCCCTGATTCGCGCTTTCGTCCCGGCCGATGTCCGGCTGCCGGTTTTCGTGCTGGTCATCGCCACCTTCACGTCGGCGGCGACGATGTTGATGCAGGCGTACGCGTTCGATCTCTACGAGCGCGTCGCGCTCTTCGTGCAGATCATAGTCACCAACTGCATGATCCTCGGCAGACTCGAACAGTTCGCTTCCAGGCAGCCGCCAGGACGGGCGCTGGCGGACGCGTTCGGCACGGCCTGCGGCTTTGCCGTCGCCCTGATCGCGCTCGGCGCGGTGAGGGAACTCGCGGCCTCGGTAGTTCCCCTCGCGGCATTGGCGCCCGGAGCGTTCATCTTGGCGGGCCTGCTGCTGGCGGCGGCGCGCGCCGGCGGCACGTTCGCGAGGTTGCATCGCCGAACGTAACGAGTTCATCCTTCACTCACCAGCACCGTGAGCCATAAGGCAGGCAAGACATGATTTTGACCACGACATCCGTGATCGAGGGGAAGAAGGTTCGCGAATACAGGGGCATCGTCACGGGCGAGGCGATCGTCGGCGCGAATGTCTTCCGGGATTTTTTCGCGGGCATTCGGGACATCGTTGGAGGACGTTCGGGCGCCTACGAGAAGGAACTGCAAAAGGCGCGCGAGATCGCGCTGGAAGAGATGTCCCATAAAGCTCGCCTACAAGGCGCGAACGCCATCGTCGGAATCGACCTCGACTATGAGGTCGTGGGTCAGGGCGGCAGCATGCTCATGGTCACGGCTTGCGGCACGGCCGTGACTGTCTGAAGCCGGCTGACCGGTTGCATCGCAGGTCATGTCCAGTTCGCATCCGCAACGCGGCACCCCAACGCTCGATTCGCGTGCTCTTGGCTGGGGGCCTCCAAGGGGCGGGCAGTTGCTCCTGATCGAGACGCATCTTTGGCGTTACGCGCTGTATCGGGCGTATCTCAACCTGGTCGGGGAGGCGTCCAGGTACTATCTCGGCTGGTTGTGGTGGTTGTTGGAACCGATCGCCATGACCGCTGTGTTCTACGTCGTGTTTACCTACATCCGATCGTCGAACATCGACAACTTTGCGTACTTTCTGATCGTCGGTATCACGATGTGGCTTTGGTTCGCCAATGGCGTAGCCAACTCCACGGACTGCATTGCGGTGTCCAGGAGCATCATTTCCTACATCCGCGTGCCGAAGCTCCTGTTTCCCATCATTGCCGTATCTTCAGCCACGCTGAAGCAGGGTTTCGTATTCGCCATCGTCCTGATGCTGATGGGAGCGATATTCGGGCCGAACGGAGCATGGCTTGTTCTGCCGGTGCTGGCGTTGGCGCAGTTCCTGATGACTCTTGCCGTGGCCTCGACGGTTGCTTTCGCCTGTTGCTGGGTTCGGGATTTCCGGTTCATCGTCCGGTCGGGTCTCACGCTGATGATGTTCTGTTCGGGGATCTTTTATTCGATAGAGGGAATGCAGCCCGAGCATCAGGAGTTGTTTCGCCTGAATCCCATGTTCGTGATGATCGAGCAGTATCGCCTCGTGCTGATGCATGCGAGTGCGCCGGATTTGTTCTGGTGCGCCAAGGTGGCAGCCGCGGCGCTGTTGTGGCTCTGGGTGGTTCGGTCGGCATTTGAACGATTCGACCTGACGTTGACGCGACGCGTGATCGACTGACCGGCGTATCGCTGCGGACGAACATTGCCTTATGCTCGCCGGAAGCGATAGCAGCGGTCGTGCCCATCGCGGAACGTGATCGAGTGCCCGGCGGAGACGGGCGCGGACAATCGAGGACGAATTGAGAAAGTTGCTGGTTCACATCGGATGCGCCAAGGGCGGCAGCTCGGCGATTCAGAAAGGACTCAGGATCAACTGCGAGGCGCTTGCGTCGCGGGGCATTGCGGTGCCGGGCCACGACCTGGAGACCGGGTCCCATGTGTCGGGCTCCCACGGCGATTTCTTCGAGACGTACCTCAAGGATCGCCGCGCGATGGATATACCCGAACTCGGCGATCTGCTGGACGCCCAGGCCGACCGGAGCGGGGCTTCCACCGTGGTTCTGTCCGCGGAGAACCTTTCCAATCCCACCGGCTTTGAACGGGTGTTCGAGAAACTGGCGGATCGCTTCGACGTTTCGGTCCTGTTCTATGCGCGCAGACAGGATGAGTATCTCGCCTCGGCATGGCAGCAGTGGTACATCAAGCGCGGCGATTCGCTGCTTCTGTGGATGGTCCATTGCATTCGTTTCATGGTCGGAGACTGGTATGCGACGCTGCAGCCGTGGGCGGACGCGCTTGGAGACGAACGCATAGTGGCGCGCGTCTATGATCGGGACAGGCTCGTCGAACAGGACGTTTTCCTGGACTTTCTCCAGGTGCTCGGCGAGGACGCCGAGGGACTGGAAGGGCCGGGCGAGACCTATCCCAGCCTGAGTCCCATGCTGAGCCGCGTTGTCGAGGGAAGGGGTTACCTGTTCGACGGTCCGAATGATCAGGCCTTCTATCGGAGCGTCAGTGAACTGGCGCCCGATCTCGTGAGGAAGCGGGGGAATGAGCCTGGAATATTCAGTCCGGACGAGGCGAACGCCATCATGGTTGCCTTCAGGCAGTCAAATGAACGGTTCCGGAAGCGTTATCTGCCGCATATCAAGCGGCCGCTGTTTCCGATGGGGCCCGGCGGCAAAACGACCGGAGAAGTCGACAAGGACGCCTTCGAACGCGAGCTCCTTCAGGCGCAGATCTTCAATCTGCACAAACAGCTCGACGAAGTTCGCGAGGCTCTCAGGCAGCTGGCGGAATCGCTCGCGCCTCCCGGCGAAGGATCAGGTTGATAGCTCAGGACGCGTGACCCTTGGCGCGCAGATAACGTTCGAGCGCTTCCTGCCATGGCGGCAGCCCGCCAAAGCCCGCCGATACCCTGGTGTTGTCGAGAGCGCTGTAGCGGGGTCTTTCGGCACGCATTGGATACTCGCCGCTGGCACACGCCAGCACCGATGCCTCGACACCCGCCTGGCGAACGATTTCTTCCGCGAATCCGAACCAGGTCGCGGTTCCGCTGTTCACCACGTGATAGGTGCCGGGGTCACATTCCTGCATCAACATCCGGACCACGACGGCGGCGACATCCTCGGTTGAGGTGGGCGACATCACCTGGTCGTCGACGACGCGAAGCGCGCCGCGCTCCTTTCCGAGGCGGATGATCGTCTCTACGAAATTGCCGCCCTTGCCGCTGACGCCGGCGACGCCGAAGAGGGACGCGACGCGAACAACCACCAGGTCATCCAGGATCAGTCCCGCCAGCGTCTCCCCGACCTCTTTCGATGCACCATAGACGTTGACGGGCGCCGTTGGATCGTCTTCGCGCAGGGGCGCGTCGCGGCCGGCATCGCCGCCGAACACGTAATCCGTGCTGATGTGAACGAGCCGGGCCCCCTTGCGCGCGCACAGGCGGGCCATTTGCCGCACGGCGCGCGCATTCACCGCAAACGCGAGCGTCGCGTTGTCTTCCGCCTCGTCCGTCTTGTGGTAGCCGGCGCAGTTGACCAGGACGTCGAAGTCCCAGTCGCCGAGTCTTTCCTCCATCTCAGGCGAGGTCAGGTCCAACCGGTCGCGTCCGACCGGCAAGAGTTGGAAGGGCTTGCCCGCGCCCTCGTGGATGTGTCGGATGTCTTGTCCGAGTTGCCCGTTCGGACCCAGCAGCACGACCCTCAATCTGGTTCCCGGCACCGATCCCGACTCTTGACAACGAGTTGTTCCAGCACGTCCTGCAGCATGCCGAGCTTTGCCTTTCCGTCGACACTCGCGCGAACCCGGCCTGGAAGTCGCGACGTCCAGGCGCCGTCGTCTTCCTCCACGATCCTCGGCAGGACGGTTGCGATTCGTTGTGCATTCGGAGCTCCGGTGAACGCGTACCCCAGGCTCGCCAGCATGGCCGCGCTGGCGCCCGTTTCCGAAAACGCCATCACCTTCCTGCCGAGCAAGAGAGCTTCCGGGACTACCAGCGGGTTCGGGTCCTCACGCGAGGACAGGAGAAACGCGTCCAGGCGCCGCAAGTAAGCGTAGGGATTCTCGGTAAGGCCGGTGGTATAGAAGTTTGGACATGCGAGCGATCGGGAGCGCGCGTGGGTCTCGTCGTTCAGGAGCGTATCGGGCGGCGCCCAGGGTCCGATCCAGAGGAAGTCGTATTGGGGAAGCCGAACCGCGAGATCGAGGAAGATATCGGCTCCTTTGCGCGGTTGCGCCAACCCGCACATGCCGATGAGCGCGCGGCCGTCGCCTTCGAGCAAGTTGCCGATTTCGTTGATCGGGCCGGGAACGTGCAGTTCGCTCTGGGACAGGACCGTATCCGCGTCGATGAAGATGCCGAGATTCAGGTGATTCTGCACCGACGTACCGGTGAGGATCTCGATGTCGTCCAATGCCTGTTGAGATGCTCCTACCAGCAGGTCGGTCCACTGAAGAATCCTCGGCGTGCAGATGGTCGACAGCAATCCGGGCAAGCTGGTGCCGATTTCGTGCGTGTGCAGGGCGACGGGCACGCCGGCGCGGGCGCCGGCCTCGCACCATTCGCCCGACGCGATCGAGTTGACGTACAGGACGTCGGGCGCGAGTTCGCCCAGCATGGTCATGGCCTGATCGACGCGTTCCTTGTACGTCAGGTCGCAAAGCTGGCGGCTGGTGTCGAGAGAATGAAAGGAGGGCCGCAAGCGCGCGTATCGAGGGAGCTCGATCAATGGCCCGTCACTCTTTGCGAGCAGGGACACCTCGTGGCTGCCCGCGAGAAACAGGGCGATGTCGAACCCTATTCTCGGTGCGCCGGTAAGGCTCGCTTCATGGCAGACGACGCAGATGTGCATGCCGGTGTCCTTTCACCGCCACTCGATGCGGTAGTTCATGTCGCGCACCACGGCGCCGAATGCCCGTTCGACGGCGTGCGCCCACTGGCCGTCCCGATGATATTCGATGGATCGTTCCTCCCCGTTCTCGAATGGAAGATCGCTCGCGACTTCGACCACCCTTTGCAGGACTTCCCGACGCAGGAACATCATGGTGCCGGAAAGAAACTCGACATCGCTCGACGCTTCGTCGATGCCGAGGCGATTCAGGAGTTCGAGGTATTTTTGCGGGTTGTCGTTGAGTTTCGTGTAGCGACACCGGCGAGAACCAAGCAGGCCGATCTCGTCATGCGCCAGCATGAGCCTGATGTTCTCGACCGCGCATTCCCTGGTTCCCATAAGCGGGGTCAGCAACTTCCTGCGCCAGAGCTGGACCTCTCCCTTCGCCATGTGCGGGCTCTGCTTCGTGTGCACGAGGCAGAACAACCTGTAGTCGTCCATCCGCAGGTTGCGCAACAATTGGCAAAAGCCGCCGATATCCCGTCCGACGTTCTCGCTGATATAGATCCTGGCGGAAGGAAACGAATCCCGAATACGCGTGATGAGCGGCTGGTTGAAGCTGGTGTCGACCAGGTTGACGTAGAGGTCGCAGGTCTCCTCGGGAAGGTTTGCAAGGTACTCCGACAACTCGTCCCACAGCTCCGGATAGTAGACGTGCGCAAGGACGCACAGGGGTCGTTCGGACGACGAAAGTTCTGCGGGAAGCTCGAGGTCTGCGGAAGGCGTGGCCGACGGCTTCGCGGCGCCGTCGCCGCGCAGGGTGTGAAGCCTGGGTTCCCAGCGTCCGTGGCACATGTAGTGCCGCAATGCCTCCAATGGGGACTTCTCGGCGATGCGGCTCAGGTCGGGGTACAGTTCAAGATATTCCGCGGGATTGAAGTCCAGGGGAATCTCCCTGGGGTTGTCGCAAATCCGGCGCGCGAACTCGCCCTTTGAGCCGCTTCTGGACTCCGCCTCGCCATGCTGCCGATAGTGATTCGCCAACTGGTCGTCCGATAGCGGCGCAAGGTCGGGATACAGAGCGCGGTAGAACACGGGGTCGAAAACGAACGCCTCGTCTGCGCGCATGTCCAGCCGGTGCAGGTCGCGGATCATGGGATCGATGTCGTCGGGTTCGATGTCGATAGGCAATCGGCCTTCGACGGCGCCCCGCTCCAGGTAGTGCGCAAGGGGGTCCGTGTCCGCTTCCCGGATGTCGTCATTGCATGCCAGGTAGTAGGTGGGATCGAACAGAATGGGGAGAGCCCCCAGGTTTTTGTGCGCCTCGTGGTTCCGGCCGGCCAGGTCCACTCTGCCTGAACTCATGTAGGTTCGAGTCGGGTCTTCGGGCGTGCGATCGAACCGGCGGAAGAAAGGAGAGCGGAGCAACAGCGACTTGAAGTGTTGCCTGGGGGACCGGCCGAGGGGCATCAGGCGCCAGGCGAGCCTCAAGGTGCCGACCGCCGCTTGTCCGAGCAATCGGTGTGGGGATCGGACCATGGCAACGAGTATCGGCTTGAGAGCTCTCAAGGGCCTCGTCACGCGCCAGGATGTCGATTCCCGGAAATCATGGATCTGCCTGTCGCGGTCGGCGATGCCGTGACTGAGCGCATCGACCGTGGCGTCGCGGTCGACGATGGCGCGATTGAGTGCATCGACCGTCGCTTCGCGTTCAGCGATAGTGTGGTTGAGGGCGCTGACGGTGGAGTCGCGATCGGCGATGATCCGGTCCAACGACTCGATCTGACTGTCCTTGTTTTCGACGGTCCGTTTCAGGTGGGACACGTCCGAATCGCGGTCGGCTATGGCCTGGTTCAGATTTCCGATGTGCTCTTCGCGACCGGCTATCGCCTCGTTGAGATTGGCGACCTCGGCTTTCAGCGCCTTGTTTTCCTGGCCTGCGCGCATGCCGGTGACGATGGGACGGACAAAAGCCTTCCCTGCTTCGTCAAGCGCCGATCTTATGGAGTCGAGTTCCGAAGCATCCGATTGGCGCACGTCCCCGCGACACCAGCGATCGACGATCTCGAAACTTGCCTCGACCCATCGGGAGACGGAATGACTGTGGACGATTTCGTCATCGTCATGCTCCTGATGCCGGCGCGAAGGGGTCAGAAATGCTTCGATTTCCATTTCCGACGAGGAGGAGCGCTTGGGCCATGCGATGCCCAGTTCGCGTTCCAGCCGGACCGCTGTATCGCTCCAGTTGTCCAGCAGTTCTTCGTAGCGGACGAATGCGCGCGGGTGCCGACGGGAGGCCGCCTCCGCGTCCAGCACGTTTCTCAACCACAGCAGCAGACCGATGGATGGATCGATCAGGTCCCGCTGATGAAGGGATCCCGCGACCTCGAGAGGATTTCGGATGGTAACGGCGATGACAGGCGCGACGGAGATGTCTTCCAGCGCGTCGATCCAGAACTTCAGCAGGCGGCAGACGCGCGGGTCCTTGAGGACGAACAGGCCGCTGTCGCCGAACTCGTTTTCGAGAACGGATCGGACGCGGCCGCGAAACCCATCGGCCGCGGGGGATTCGTACCAGCCCTGATGGAAAGCCTCCCAGTCGGCCCAGGAGGAACCGGCCGACTCGAGGATCGCATCGTTGAGCCCGGTGACTTCGCGAGATTCCCAGTAGCCCGCCTGGTTGTACTCGTTGGGTTCGAGGAGCGTCTTCGGCAGGCGGCAGCCGAGGCTTCCGAGCATGCGGGTGAGCGCGGAGGTGCCGCTGCGGTGCGTGCCGGCAACGATGACGCCTATCCTCTGCACATTGACTCCCGTCGTTCCAATGTTCTCGAGCCGCAGTCAGTTGGCGAGCCTTCTCAGGCCGGCGGCCACGGCCAACCCGTTCGCTTCGAGGAACGCACAGTATGCCTGCGCGCGCGCCCGCCTGTTGGCGTCGAACCCTGCGGCGTCGAACTGATCGCGGAACAACCGGGACAGATCCTCAAGCCTGAGCCCGTCGATGCAATCCCTCGCCATTATGTGCGGGACGTTCATCGTTTGACAGAGTTCGATCGTGCGGGAGTCCGATGCGATGCATAGCGCCGGCACGCCTGCCTGAAGACCGAGGACCGTGCCGTGGATGCGCGTCCCTACGACGAAGTCGAAGCGGCGAAGGAACTCCATCCATCCCGGGACGTTGAAAAAGATGATTGCATGGGCTCTCGCCCACGCCTTGAACGCATCCTTCGACAACTCCGGACCAATGTATTGGCGGCATTGGTCGAACTCTGCGGGCGTCAGCGCATCTATCTCGCCCCGGCCCATCCTTATGGACTCGAACGGGCTCTGGCATATGTATGCGCCCTTTGTCGCGGTGACGATGTGCGCCAGCGATCGTTCGATGCGGGAGAGATGTTTCCACCCCGGATGTCCTGCGGCGACCGCGACACGTTCCGGAACGCCGACCTGGCGATCCGATATCAGCCCGCCGAGGGTCGTGGAGGGATGGATGAAAAGACTCGGGCAGCCGGTAATGCAGGTGTTGCGGAATCCATATTCCTCCAGCACCCGGCGGCTGAACTCGCCGCGAACGCCTACATTCGCCATTCGGGAAGGGGCGAGTTCAGTGACGCGTCGCAACCACCGCACGGTGCCCTCGGGGACCTCGGGAATCCTCATGTCCGGGGACGACTGCGCACCGAGGCCGATCGCCACCAATGGTGTCGAGATTTTCTCCAGGAGCCTTGCGAGCTGGCCGAGGTCGTGGTGGCGTCCGAACTGATTTGCACACGGAATGACGCAGATGTCCCCCGCCCTTTCGATCTGCTCCGGCGTTGAGATCCAAGGAATGGTCGCGCGCTCCGCCAGGCCGACCAGTTGGTGCTTGATGGCGTAAACGAAGGCCAGATTGCCGATGTTCGTGCCGAGTTGCCGACGAATCTCCTCGCTGCTCAGGAACGGACTCGATCGCAGTGAGTCCGACTGGCCGAAAAGCACGGGTTGACGAGTTGGCTCGGCTACGTTCATTCGCGATGCCGCGCCGGACGCGCCGGACGAGGGCCTGCCGACAGCGGTCGGTCGGGACGCCTACCGATGTCTACCGTCTTTCCCGTCGTCGTTTTCGGCATGTGGCGGGACCATTGCGCGTTTAACCGTGAGGAAGGAACGGTTCGAAAGCTCCGGCTGTCGGGAAGTCAGCAACGGATGGTGTGTTGAGGACGCGCAAATGCTGATCCCCCGAACTGGTCCAAGAAACTGGCGACCGCTCACTAACTCCGGAACGTGACGCGCTAGAATGATAGCAACAGGGGCGAGCGAAGCGCCGCGGACTCGGGTTCTTCATCGGGCAGTCGAGAGAGAGACGCGTTCGAGAGTCTGTCGATGGGTCCGATGTGATGAAGCAGGACGGTATCTTCCGGTCGATGAAGACTGCGAGCGCGATGGTCGAAGGCTGCATGCCGGAGAACTTCCGCGCATCCACCGCGCTCGGACATCGGCGCCGAGTCGTGAAGCCTTTTGCGTGGGCGCGTCCCGCATTACGGACGGCGCGGCGGTCCTGTAACGTATGAAAGGGCTGTTGGTGACTGGTGCCGCCGGCTACATCGGTAGCCACATGTGCCTGGAGTTGCTCCGCTCCGGCCGCAGTGTGGTGGCGGTCGATAACCTCTGCAACGGTTCCGCGATTGCCCTGGATCGTGTCCGTGACATCACGGGCGGGGACATCGCGTTCGTCCGCGCCGACCTTCGCGACGCAAACGCCTTGGCGCGCGTATTCACCGACCACGAGATCGCCGCTGTCATTCACCTGGCGGGCCTGAAGTCGGTGGGGGAGTCGATGCAGCGGCCCCTCGATTACTACGATAACAACGTCAACGGAACGTGCAGCCTTCTGCGGGCGATGCAGACAGTGGGCGTCAGGACGTTGGTGTTCAGTTCTTCCGCGACCGTCTACGGCGATCGGACGACCGGGCCGATCCCCGAGTCCGCGCCCACAGAACCCGTCAATCCTTACGGCAGAACCAAACTCGTCATCGAGGACATGCTGAAGGCATTGAGTGACGCCGACCCCCACTGGCGAATATCTATCCTGCGATACTTCAATCCGGCCGGTGCCGACGCGTCCGGCGAGATCGGGGAAAGCCCGAATGGGATACCGAACAACCTGATTCCGAATATCGGTTGGGTGACGGCGGGGAAGAGGCCGGTACTCAAGGTTTTCGGCAATGATTACCCGACGCCTGATGGAACTGTCGTCAGGGACTACATTCATGTAGTCGACCTGGTCCGCGGCCACCTCCAGGCACTCGAACAGTTGCGCGCGGGGCGGCGGCTCAGCGTCTACAACCTGGGCAGAGGACGAGGATACTCGGTGCTGGAAGTCGTGCGAGCCTTCGAGGATGCGAGCGGACTTGCGATCCCCTGCGAGATCGCGGGCCGCCGGCCCGGGGATGTACCGGAGTACTGTGCCGACACGACCAAAGCCAACAGGGAACTGAACTGGCGCGCGGAGCGCGGCATCCGCCGCATGTGCGAGGACGCGTGGCGGTGGTATGCGACCCATCCCGACGGCTATGGGTAGGCGGGCCCCCGGGCGCCCGTCCCGGATCCCGCCGCCGCGGGTTTCGCGTCGTAGATCGGTTTAGCCGCAGGATGTATGCTTGCTTGAAGCTGGGAACAACGGGCGCGGGTTTGGGCGTGATCAGGAGGGTCTTGTGAACATTGGGAGATCGGCGAGGTTCACAGGCGCGGCGTTGTCCGCGGCCCTATTGCTCGCGTCGCCCGTCCAGGCAACAACCGCGGAGGTCGAGGGGAAGGTCAGGCGGACGCTGACGGTGGCCGACGACCGATTCGGCGGATGCATGGTCCTGCTCAGCGCGTCGCCGTCCGAAGAGGGGCTTGATTGCCAGAGCAGCTGGGTGACATTCAGTTGCGACGGCACCTACACAAGCAAGTCCAAAGCGCTGCGCATGTACGACTCGGCGCAATTGGCGTTCGTGACGGGTCGGACAGTGAAGGTCTGGGTGGACGACGCGAGACAGATCAACGGCCGCTGTTTCGTATCCCGCATAGACGTGCTGGACGCCGACGACTGATCCGATCTCCGGTTGAATGCGGTACCCGCGCCTACCCTTGGCGCAGTACTGATTCTCGTTCCGGGAGCAGGCGCATGCGTTCTGGATATGTGCCTTGAAACGGACAACGCATGAACAAGGACAAGAGGCGCGAGATCTACCTGCGCCTGCAGGCGGAGAACCCGGCGCCGACCACCGAACTGGAATATCGATCACCATTCCAACTGCTGGTTTCCGTGATCCTCTCGGCGCAGGCGACGGACGTCAGCGTAAATCGCGCGACAAAAAATCTCTTCGCCGAAGCGGGCACGCCGCAAGCGATGCTGGACCTCGGTCTGCCCAGGCTGAAGGAGCACATCAAGTCGATCGGCCTGTTCAACACCAAGGCGGCCAACATCCTGAAGACCTGCGATGCGCTCATCTCGCTCCACGGCGGCGAAGTTCCGCGGGAGCGCGCGGCCCTCGAGGCGTTGCCGGGCGTTGGCCGCAAGACCGCCAATGTCGTTCTCAACACAGCCTTCGGCGAACCCACTATCGCCGTGGACACGCATATCTTTCGCGTCGCCAATCGGACGAAGCTCGCGCCGGGCAAGACGCCGCGGCAGGTTGAGGACGAACTGCTCCGATTCACGCCGAACGACTTCAAGCGCGACGCCCACCACTGGCTGATTCTGCACGGACGCTATGTCTGCATCGCGCGCAAGCCGCGCTGCGGCGCCTGCGTGATAGAGGATCTGTGCGAGTACCGAGACAAGACGGATCCTTGATCCGCCGGCATCTACCGCTCGTTGGTCGTCGTTGAGTTCCGGGTCAGCGACCCTTTCGCGGAACGCCCAGCGCTTCGAGATGGTCTACGAGGTCGGCACCGGCGGTGCGGGCATCGACCTCCCGGTCGATTCGGGCGATGACGCCATCCGGATCGATGAAATAGGTCCACCGGCTTGCGAATCCGCGCTCCGACAACACGCCGTAGGCGGCGGATACGGTGCGGTCGGCGTCCGACAGGATCGGGAAAGTGGCGCCATGCTCTTCGGCAAAGGCCTTGTTTGTTTCCGGTGTGTCGACACTGGCCATGAAGTACGCGACATCGAACGCTTCGATTTCTACGGCGCTGTCACGCAGCGCCTTGCACTGCATGGTTCAGCCGCCGGTGAAGGCCTTGGGAAAGAACGCGATGACGACAAACTGACCGCTGTAGTCGGTCAGCGCGTGATGCCGGCCATCGGAACCAGGCAGGCGGAAGTCGGGCGCCATATCGCCGACATCCGCAGCCAGGCAACTCCCGGCAAGGACTCCGCAGGCCAAAACGCCAGCGCATTTGGCGAATCGAGGTCGAAATCTCATAGGGGTCTCCGGAAACTGCGGGCATTATCCTCGCACTCGGCCGACGAAGTCGAGGTGGTTATCGGCCACTCCACCGAGCCGGACTGAGTACGTCGGAGACCGGGGCAGCAAAACCAGGTAGCGTGGCGGACGAGGCAACGTCACCTGGCGCAAAGATGCCGTGGTCGACGTAGCTGTCGCCTTCGAGCGTGAGCACCGTGATCGTGGCGGCATGGGGGTCGACGATCCAGTACTCGGGTATTCGGAGGTCCGCATAGTCGTCGCGTTTCTGCACATAGTCGCGCTCCGGATCGTCCGGGCTGACGACTTCGACCACCAGGTCGGCACCAAGCCAATAGCGATCCTGACGCCGCGAATCGTTCGCATCCCGGAGCAGCAGCAGGTCAGGCTCCCGGTATCGGCCCTCCCGGATTCGGAGCCGCAACGGCGCGAAACGCGCGATGCCACGTTCGGTGCGTACGTATTGGTCGAATAGGCGGAACAACAGCACCAGGATCGATTGGTGCGAGTCTGTGGGCTCGCGTAGCTCCTCAATGCGTCCGTCTGCGAACTCCATGAGGCGGTTGCAGCGGTCGGTCAGCCTGAGATAGTCGGTCTCGTTTGCGGCGCTCGCCTGCGGGGAATGGCCACCGAACAAGGTGGCGTCGGCGACCTGTCTTGATGTTGCGGCGGTCCTGATCATCGAATGACCGTAGCATGCGTTTATGGGGTGCGGCAAACCAGTTGAGAAGAGCGTTCATGATTGACGATTGCAACCGAGTGTTGTTGGCGCGCCCGGCGCGATTCGAACGCGCGGCCTTTGGCTTCGGAGGCCAACGCTCTATCCAGCTGAGCTACGGGCGCGGGGCAACAAACATTAGCAGCGCGCGCCGCAAGATGCATTACGTTGACGCGAATTCGACTGTTGGGGAACTTGCTCGACGAATTCGCCGCGGTCGCGGCAGAGGTCGCGCCCGGTCGATTGAGTGATCTCAGTCCATGAAGCGATACAGCCGGCCGGCGTTCTCGCAGGTGATCTTGCGCCGCAGCGCATCGGACACGCCGCCGAGCTCGCGCGCGATGAACTCCCTGGAATCCGGCCACACGCCGTCGGGATGCGGGAAGTCGCTGCCCCACATCACGTTGTCCTCGCCCAGGATGTCGAGCAGGCGAATGCCGATGGGGTCCGACTGGTAGGTGGCATGGCATTGGCGCCGCCAATACTCGGAGGGTTTCATGGTCAGGGTGAGGTCCTTGAATTGATCTTCCCACTCGAGGTCCATGTGCTCCAGGATGTAGGGAATCCACCCGATGCCGCTTTCGCCGACAACGATGTTCAGCGCTGGGTGTGCTTCGAGCACGCCGCCGTAGATGATCTCCATGACGATCTTGGACATCGCCAGTTGGAAACTCGTGATGGTCACGGCGAATGCCTGTCGCCGTTGCAGGGGGGCGAGCGCGTCGAGGTCGTAGCGGCGGCCCCCGCCGATGGTGTGGTAGTGCAGCGGAAGACCGGCTTCCTCGGTCAGCGCCCATAGCGGTTCCCAGGAGGGGTGGAATAGCGGCGTCATGTCGTACGTGGCCGCCACCTCGATACCGCGCAGCGCGCCGCGCTCGGCTACCCGGCGCACCTCGTCGCAGGCGGTCCCGACATCGTGGCTCGGAATGCTCGCGATTCCCGCGAAGCGCTCCGGTCTGGCCGAGCAGAAGTCCGCCATCCAGTCGTTGTAGATGCGCATGACTTCGGTGGCGGCTTCGTCGTCGTTCAGGCGATTTGCCGTGCCGAGAATGCCGTAGATCACCTCTCCCTGTATGCCGTCGAGGTCTTGGTCCCGCACCCGGAGTTCCGGGTCGGTCAGTCGCGGGATACCTTTCGCGCCGTCGCTGTAGAGGCCCTGTTCCGCCATGCGGTCGGAGCGGTGAATCTGGCCCGGCACGTAGACGCGTCCCGCCGAGCCCATGCCGTTCTGCAGACCGAACTGCGCGCCGCTCCTGCTCACCCAGAAACGGCCGTCCTCCCTTTGTTCGACGTAGGGCATCCGGTCGCGCAGCGCGGCGGACGCGGTGCTGGTGAAGAGATCCTCAGGGAGCCAGGGCAGGTCGATGTGGCAATCGGCCGATATGATTTCGTAGCGCATTTCCTCAAGTGCTCCGCATGGTGTCCGCTGGTCCAGGACCCAAAGCATACCCCTGCGGGATGCGTTGTCATGCAGGTTTGGTGTCGGGGCGGTTCATGGGCGGGCGGGTTCAGCTGCGATTACCTGCTTCTCGGCAACGGCGACTCGCCCCCGGTGCACAATCCGGAGTACGACTTCAACGATGCGGCCATCCCTTGCGGCGCGAGCTTTTTCGCGTCGGTCGCGGAACGGGTGCCGGCGGTGGAGAAGGAGTCCACCCGAGACCGACGGCCTCGACCGTCTTACCGGAAGGCGGAGAGAACCTCTTCCTCGAACCGCTGCAGCAGCCCGACGTTGCCGGACGGCAGTGCCCCGAACATGATCTCGGCGATACCGGCGTCCTCGAACTCGCCGATCCGATCGATGACGTACTGGCTTCCTCCGGCGACGGTGCCCGGGCCGAAGCGACTCGCGAACTCATCCGTCCGGGCCTTGTCTTCGCTGAGGAGGCAGGGCATGAGCAGCGTCCGGCGGATCTCGGCGGGGTCTCGGCCGACGTCCTCGCAGTGCTGCTCGAGGATTTCGGCCTTGTACCGGTAGTACTCCAACGCCATGCCGCCGCCGGCCCAGCCGTCGAGATTCATGACGTCGCCGAATTTCGCGAGCGTCCGCAGCGTCCGTTTTGGACCCGTACCGCCGACCATGATGGGGATCGGTTCAGCGTAGGATCCCGGCGACAGGCGAGCCGAATCCAGCCGGTAGTACCTGCCATCGAAACTGACCGGGTTGCTGGAGCGGATCAGCAGCCGGATGAGTTCGCAGGCCTCCTCGAAACGGTCCTGGCGCTCCTGCATCGAAGGGAATGTCCAGCCGTAGGCCTCGTGTTCGCGCTGGTACCAGCCCGCGCCGACGGCGAGGGTGAATCGTCCTTCGCTCAGGGTATCGATGGTGCCGGCGATCTTGGCCAGCAGCGCCGGATTGCGATAGGTGTTGCCCACCACCAGGTTCCCCAGCCTGAGCTTTTTCGTCATGCCGGCGACGAAGGCGATCGCGGACAGGCCCTCGAAGGCCGTCAGCGCTTCCTCCTCATGGGTTCCGCGCGGTGGAATGAAGTGATCGGCGAACCAGATGCTGTCCCAGCCGCCCGCTTCCATTGCTTGCGCCGATGCGAGCACCTGCGCTGACGAGGTGCGATACACGTTTACCTGTACGCCGAATTCCATGTTGTCTCCTCTGGTTCACCGCGCCCGGCGGCGCGGTGGGTCGCATCTATCCGAAAGCTCCGACCCCGCTATCCGCCTTTGCGGGCGTATTCGAACGTCTCGTCCAATGCCTTGCCGAGCTTGTCGAAGAGCTCGTGGACCTCGGCGTCGGTGATGATGAGGGGCGGGCAGATGGCGACCGAGTCGCCGAGACCCCGCACGATGAGCCCGTGATCCATGGCCCTCTGCATGCAGTAGGTACCGATGCCGAGTCCCGCATCGAAAGGTTGTTTCGTCTCCTTGTCCGCGACCATTTCGACCGCGCCCATCAGTCCCTTGCCGCGCGCTTCTCCGACAACGGGATGCGCCGCAACCTGGGCCAGCCGCGCCTGGAACGTCTCGCTCACCCTGGCCGCGTGGTCGAAGATGCCCCGCTCTTCCATCAGTTCCAGGTTGCGTAGCGCCACCGCGGCGCAGACCGGGTGCCCCGAGTAGGTAAACCCGTGCGCGAAGATGCCCACGTCCTTGCTGGCGTCGACGAGAGGTTCGTACATGGACTCCGGAATGATTACTGCGGAGATGGGCAGGTACGCCGACGACAGCGCCTTGGCCACGGTCATCGTGTGAGGACGCATCCCCATCGTCTCGGCGCCGAACGGTTTGCCCGTGCGGCCGAATCCGCAGATCACTTCATCGTCAACAAGAAGTACGCCGTGTTTTTGGAGCACGGCCTGGATCTTTTCGTAGTAGCCGTCCGGCGGCACGATGACGCCGGCGACCCCGAGGATGGGTTCGGCGATGAACGCGGCGACGGTTTCGGGGCCTTCCGCCACGATGAGGTCGTCGAGCGCCTTCGCAAGGCGCGTGGTGAAAGCGTCCTCCGATTCGCCTTCATGCGCGTGGCGATAGTAGTGCGGATGGGCGGTGTGCAGGATGCCGGGTATCGGCAGGTCGAAATGCGCATGGAAGGGCGGCAGGCCCGTCAGGCTGCCGCTGGCGACGGTAAGGCCGTGATAACCGCCCAGATGCGCGATGATCTTCTTCTTTTCCCGTTTGCCGATGAGGTTGTGGTAGTACCACATGAGCTTGATCTGGGTGTCGTTGGCGTCTGAACCGGACAGGCCGAAGAAGACACGTCCCGCATCGAACGGCATCATCGACTTGAGCTTCTCGGCCAGGAGCACGCTCGGCTCGTGGGTCTTGCCCGCGAACAACTGCGAGAACGAGAGTTTCCTGATCTGCTCCGCTGCGGCCTGGGCGAGTTCCTCTTCGCCATATCCGATCGCGGTACACCAAAGGCCCGCCATGCCTTCCAGGTATTGCTTGCCGTTGTTGTCCCACAGGTAAACGCCCTCGGCCCGGGCGTGCACGACCGGGCCCTGCGCCTGGTGGGCGCCCAGGTTCGTGTTGGGGTGCAGCAGGTGGTCGAGATCCTTCGCCTCGATGGATCCGGGCGGGAACTCGTTATGCAGGGAACCAGGCTTCAAGAGACAGAATCCTTATTTGATAATGAATTGCATTCCCGGTCAGCAAAGTGGCAGCAGGGGACGGTCGGGTGATCGAGGGTTGGGCACGAGCCTTTTCCGGGAGGGATCGATCCGCCAGTCCATTTCCTCGAGCGGGACCGCGCCGAGCAAGGGTTCGGAGCCCCGTGGCAGTTCGATCACGCGAACTTGGCAAAGCCGCCCCTGCACTTCGAGTTCCACGATGCCGAGTACGCGATACTCATGCTGGCCGCCGTCCGCAGTAAACACCCTCACCTCGCCAAGCTCCTCCAGCCTGAGGGACTCGATAAGTTCCGCAGGTAGTGCAAGCTCAGCGGCCCCGGAGTCGACGAGCATGTCGCAGGTAACCTCGTCGCCTTGTCGATCAGGCGCAAGGAACCGGTTCTGCCAGTTCCTGACCTTGGCGCCTACGTAGAAGATTCCCATGTCGGTTCAGACCAACTCGGCCGGCTCGAGTTTGAATTCTTCAATCACTTGGTCGGCATAGTCGATGCGTCCGGTGATCTCGGCGGGATCGCCATGGCAGAGGCGCAGGCACGCCTCGGCCATGTGTTCCACCGGGGTGACGCGATCCCGGTTCGCGTCGTTGATGAGCTTGTGGTGCACGACGCCGGGCGTGGCGACGAGGCCGGGCGATATGACGTTGACGCCGATGCCCGTGCCATGGAGTTCCTGCGCCAAACCGGTGGTGAACCGCTCCAGCGCCGCCTTGCACATCCCGTAGACCGTGCCGCCGCGTCCGCCGCCGGCCTTTGCGTCCGGGTGCAGGGCGGCGTGTGAAGAGATGTTCAGGATCCATCCCCTGCCGCGCTCGATCATGCCGGGGAGGATCATCTGGGCGAGCTCGAAGGCCGCATAGACCTGGACGTCCATCATGGTGCGATAGCGCTTTTCCGCGAAGTCGACGATGGGAATGAACCAGGTGACGGCCGCGTTGTTGACGAGGATGTCGACGGGACCGAACAGCCTTTCGGCCTCGTCGATGAGGTGGCGGCGGTCGTCCGCGTCCGCCAGGTTGCAGCGCACCGGGGCTGCCTCGCCGCCGGCGTCCACGATGTCCTGGGCGCACTGCTTGATGGTTCCGGGCAGGAAATGATCCGACGACTCGACGGTGCGCGCGGAGACGATCACTTTCGCTCCTTCCATGGCGAGGCGCTTGGCGATCGCCTCGCCGATGCCCCGGCTGGCGCCCGTGACTACCGCGACCTGGCCGGCGACGACGCCGTTCGTGTTGACTTCGGCCATGATGATCCTTCCGCGATCGAGACGTGAGGGCGGATCATATACGGGCGAGCGCGGTCAGGGCACGTACATTCTGGATACCCTGTTGCCGACGCCGGTCAGGATTTCGTAGCTGATGGTGTCCGCCCAGGCCGCGACTTCGTCGATGCTTACGCTGTTTCCGAAGAACTCGATCCAGTCGCCGGGTGCAACCAACGGCAGGTCGGTCACGTCCACCAGGGTCAGGTCCATGGACACGCGCCCGATGATCGGCGTCCTGATCGTCCTGAATGCGGACTGTCCACGATTGGAAAGGGCACGCGGCAACCCGTCCGCATAGCCTATCCCGACCACTGCGACCATCGTGTCGCGCCCGGTCACATGGGATCCGCCGTAGCCGACCGAGGCGCCGGCCATGACCTTCCGCACCTGCAGCACCTCGCCTTCGAGAGTCGCGACGCAGCGCATCGGGTTCCCCTGCTCGGCAAAGGGATTGCCGCCGTAGAGACCGATGCCGGGGCGCCCGATACCGTCCACGCCGGCGAGAATCGCAGCCGAGTTCGCGATGCTTGCAGGGACGCCGGGAAACCGCGCTGCGAATGCCTGGAAGCGCGCAAGCTGCGCTTCGTTCAGCGGATGCTCCGGGGTGTCCGAGCAGGCGAGGTGCGTCATCAGGAGCTTGACTTCCGTGTCGGCGGGAATCGTTTCGGCGTCCAAGCCGTCGAATCCCAGCCGGTGCATGCCGGTGTCCACGTGCAGGGCGATCGGCCCCGCTCGCATCTGGGCGGGGTGATTCACCACCGGGATCAGGCCCTCTCCTTCGACGACACCCGAAAACACGAATATGTCGAAGGTCTCGGCATCCGGCAGGATGCGTCGCAGTTCGCGTCCCTCCGGGTCCGTCGCGACGAAGAACTGCCGGCATCCCTCGGCGGCCAGCCGGCGCGTTACGGGCTCGATGCCGATGCCGTACGCATTCGCCTTGACGACAGCGGCACAACCCCCGGAGGCGCGGTCGCAAAACTCGCGATAGTTGGCCGCGAGTGCGTCGAGGTCGACGACGAGCCGAGCGTGGGTCATCTGCTATCAGCCAGGAGTGTCCGATGTCGCGATGAAAATACACGAAGCGCCGGGGAAGCAGGTATATTCGCCGCGCAATGCCTGAGGACACGCATGAGCATCGAAAGCACCTCGCGGCTTTGGCACTTGCGTTGGCGTGCGCGCATGGCCATGCCGACATGATGGACCGGGTCGAACATCGTTACGCCGAGAACGAAGGCGTCAGGATCCACTACGTCGTGGCGGGCGCGGGACCCCTCGTGGCCATGGTTCACGGCTTTCCCGACTTCTGGTATTCGTGGCGCGAGCAGATCGCCTCGCTTGAGGACACTTATCGGCTCGCCGCCGTCGATCTGCGCGGATACAACGGCAGCGACAAGCCGAAGGGTGTCGAGAACTACGCGATGCCTCTCCTGGTCGCCGACATCGCCGCGGTGATAGCAGCGGAAGGGGAGGAGTCCGCAGTCGTTGCCGGCCACGACTGGGGTGGCGCCATTGCCTGGAGCCTCGCCATGTCGCGCCCGGAACTGGTGTCCGCGCTGGTGATCCTGAACCTGCCGCATCCGGCGGGCCTGAGGCGGGAGCTGGCGACGAATCCGGACCAGCAACAAAGCAGCGCCTACGCTTACGCGTTCCAGAAGCCGGATGCCCACAGGGCGTTGACAGCGGAAGGGCTTGCCGGGTGGGTGACGGATGAATCGGCCCGCGCGAGGTACGTGGAGGCGTTCGAGCGGTCCGATTTCGAAGCGATGCTGAACTATTACAAGGCGAACTTTCCGTCCGGTGCGGGCGCCGCCGAGACGGTCGCGTTTCCGAAAGTCCAATGTCCGGTGTTGATGTTTCACGGCCTCGAAGACGAGGCTCTGCTTCCCGGCGCGCTGAACGAAACCTGGAACTGGGTGGAGCGCGACCTGACCCTGGTGACGATCCCGGGCGCGGGCCACTTCATGCAGCAGGACGCGAGCGAAATGGTCTCTGAGACCATGCGGGACTGGCTGGGACGGCGCGTGCGCTGATTCCGCTATCCGGCGTCGACGAGGACTCCCGGGTTCAGTATCCCGTTGGGGTCCAGACGGCTTTTCACCGCCTTCAGCGCGTCGCCGAAGAGTTCCGGCCGCTGCCGGTCCCACGCGGGCCGGTGCATGCGTCCTACGGCATGGTGGTGGGTGACCGTGCCGCCCGCATCGACGACGGCCGCCATGGCTTCGTCCTTGATGGTCTGCCACTGCTCGTCTTCCGCGCCGGGGCGCGCCGCGCCGTTGAACGTGTAGTAGGGCGCCGGGCCGTCGGGGTAGACGTGGGTGAAACGGCAGGACAGGAACGCGCCGTCGCCCAGCACTTCGTCGAGCACGCGTCGCATGCGGGCGCGGACCGTTGCATCGAATTCCTGCCAGCGGTCCCACGTGATCGCGGTCTCGAAAGTGTCGGACATCAGGCCGAGACCGTTTGTCAGTCCGGCACTCACGCCGATGAACGCGTTGCGCCACGCACCGACCGCCCCGCCCCGGCGACCGGCCTGGCGGTCGCCGTCGTCGATCGCCAGTTCGTCGTCTTCAATCAGGCCGCCATGGTCCCGGGCGATGGCGACGGCGTGCTTCAGGATTTCGCCCTGGGGAATGTCCGCCGACTCGAAGCCGATGATGAGCAGCGCGGTGTCGCCATCGAGTCCCGCATTGGCGCCAGCCTCGGCCGGATCGAGGATGCGCAGGTTCGCCGGCCAGAGTTTCGCCTGGACGATGGCGCGCACCGCTTCGCAGCCCGTATGCCAGTCGCTGAACCGTATCCCCCCGTTCGCCCGGAAAGTGGGGCGCTTCTGCAGGCGCAGCCAGCACTCGGTGATGATGCCCAGCACGCCTTCGGAACCGATCACCAGGCGGTCCGGACTGGGGCCCGCGCCGCTGCCGGGCAGGCGGCGCGTCTCCATCCATCCGGCGGGCGTCAGCATGCGGGTGGACTCGACGAAATCGTCGATGTGGGTGTGATTGGTGGCGTAGTGGCCGCCGGAACGGGTCGCGACCCATCCTCCCACGGTCGACCACGGAAAGCTCTGGGGAAAGTGGCGCAGGGTCAGGCCTCGGGGTCGAAGCGCTGATTCCAGGTCTGGGCCGAGGATGCCGGCCTGGAACTTCCCCGCGCGGGAAACCTCGTCGATCTCACAGACCGCGTTCAGGTTGTCGAGATCGATGGTGACAGCGCCGTCGATACCGTCGGGAACCTTCACGCCCCATACCACGGAGGTGCCGCCGCCGTAGGGGACGACCGCGTAGCGTTTCGCGTCGCACCATTCGAGCACGGACTCGAGTTCCGCGTCCGTGCGCGGATGCGCGACCGCGTCGGGCGGGTTCCTGAACACGCCCTGAAGGGCCGCCAGGAGTTCCGTGCGGTGCCCGCCGTAGGTATGCGTCAGCCTGTCCGCGCGGTCGGCGCGGACGAAACCGGACAGCCGCGAGGGGACTTCGATGCGGCTGTCTTGGAGTGCGATGTCTTCGATCGCCGGTATGGGCGGGACCTGCACTTCCCTACCCAGTCGGGCGGAAACCTGCCGGGCGGCTTCAGTTCGCTGCGCATTGGTGGGTTCGTCGGATACGTACCCCCAGGTCCAGAAACTGCGGCGTTCTTCTCGTGCGGCCATCCTGCTCCTTTATCCGGGGGCCTCACGCCGTAGGCGTGATGGGGTCCGGCCAGGGTCCGGGTCACTATGACATAATTTCGAGTCCATCCTTCAAGCTGGAAAGCGGTCGCAGGATCGCCGGACCCTGATTCATGTCTTTCACCCGGGTGCGCCCCATTGTGCAGGAGAGCTATGCCAGGACACTCGGGGTCGAGCTGGTGGAGGCGGGCCAGGATCGCGTCGTCGCGCGGTTGCCCTATCGGGAACAGTTGGGCACCGGCCGCATTCACGGCGGCGCTATCAGCGGACTCGTCGACATCGCCGCCACGGCGGCGTTCTGGTCGCATCGGGATCTGCCGTCGAATGCGCGCGGCGCGACCATCGGCTTCACCGTCAACTTCCTGCGCGTGGCGGCCCGGACGGACCTGTCGGCGACTGCGACGGTACGGCGGCGGGGCGGCACCATCTGCGTCGGCGACGTATCGGTTGTCGGACAGGACGGCGAGGAGGTGGCCACGGCGGTGGTGACCTACAAGCTCGACCGGTCGAACCGGGACTGAGCTCGAATCTGTAGAGCGCCGCCGTGAGTGACGATCCCTATACCATCCGCGCCGGCGAAACGCTGGCGCCGCCCGCGACGCTCAGGGGTCGGCTCAAGAGGCTGGGTCCGGGCATCATCGTTTCCGGCTCCATCGTAGGGTCCGGCGAAATCCTGCTCACCGCCGGACTGGGCGCGGCGGCCGGATTCGTCCTGCTCTGGTGGGTGCTGTTTTCCTGCTGGGTGAAGTCCCTCATCCAGGCGGAACTCGCGCGGTATGTTGTGACGAGCGGGGACACCTACCTGCGGGCGCTGAATCGCGTGCCGGGGAAGGTGGGACCGGTGGCCTGGCCGCTATGGCTCATCATCTTCGGTTACGTCCCCGGCATTTTCACCGCGGCGGGGATCATCGGCGGCGCGGGCCAGGGATTGGGGCTGCTGTTGCCGGAAGTGGACGGCGCCTGGGCCACCGTCATCGCCGCCGGCGTAGCCATGCTGGTCCTCGGCACCGGGGCCTACGGTCGCCTGGAGAAGGTCATGCTCGTTCTGGTCATGAGCTTCACCTTCACCACAATCCTGTCGGCGCTCCTCATGCAGACGACGGAATTTCGCGTCACCGGCGATGACATCCTGTCCGGCCTGACCTTCGATTTTCCGCTGGAACACGCGGTTCTGGCGCTCGCCATGTACGGCGCCACCGGCGTCGCCGCCAGCGAGATCGCGGGCTACACCTACTGGTGCGTCGAAAAGGGATATCCGAGTTTCATCGGGGGCGATCGGGACGCGCCGGGCTGGGCGGAGCGCGCCCGGGGCTGGATCCGGGTGATCCAGACGGACGTGTGGGTGACGCTCGCCATTCTGACCTGCGCGACCCTCGCGTTTTTCTTCCTTGGCGCGGGCGTGCTGCATCCGCAGGGCCTTGAACCCTCGGGTACGGAAACGATCACCGTGCTCTCCAGCATGTATACGCAGGTGCTCGGTCCATGGTCGTTCTGGCTGTTCAGCTTCGGCGCGTTCTGCATCCTGTTCTCGACGGTCCTGTCGGGCATCGGCGCCGGCTCGCGCGGCTTTCCCGACCTGCTCGTGACGCTCGGCTTCATCGATCGCCAGAACCTGGCCCTGCGTCGAAAATGGATCGTCGGCTACGTCATCGCGATGCCGGCGCTGAGCGCCGCGATTTACCTTTCGTTTCAACGCCCGATCTGGCTCATCATCATCGGCGCTTCCTACGGCGCCTTCATGTTGCCGCTGCAGAGCTACCTGACGTTGTACCTGCAGGCGCGCAAACTGGATCCGCGCGTGCGTCCGAGACGCTGGGTCACGTGGGCCGTCGGCGCGATCTTCGCGGCGCAGGCGCTGCTGTCGGCATTCATCATCCGCAATGTACTCGCCTGAGTGGCGTCTGCTTCGCGTTGCCGGGTCTGCATGATGCGGGTCCGGCGTCGCCGCGATCAAGACGGGCACAAGAGGCCCACAGCGGGTGCGTTCGGCTCCGGTCTCTTACTTGCGAGGGACCTGCGTCGCAAAGAACGCCACGCGCCCGTCAGCGCTTCGCTTGCGCCCGACATCGGTTATTCTGCGCTCTTTGTTCGCACCGGCGTTTCTCGCAGCCTCCCCAGCAACTTTTCATGGCGCTGAAGCAACGCCTCGCTGGCTTCGGCGTACTCGAGGACTCGCGCCCAGGGCTATTGCACGCTAATGGGAGGGTGTTGAACTGCGAGCGGCGTCCCGCGGGGCTGGCTTTTTCGGCCGGATTGGTCCATAGTGCCGGCCGTGGCGGACGTTTTCGACAAGTCGGAGGTGCTGGTTCGGGAGGTTGA
>CAZFGB010000045.1:0-10100 GCA_964518405.1 uncultured Pseudomonadales bacterium
CGCGTTGTCTTGGAATTCAACGGCGCAGGGGTGCTTTAAAGGTGCCGGATACCCGCACCGCACACCTACTCCCTCCCAGCGGGTTTCTGTTCCTTGCGCGTCAGCGTCCCGGCTCGCCGGGGTGGAAACTTTCATGGAACATATTTTCAACTAATTGATTTAAATATTATTTTTGGAATTAGCGTACCAAAAGATTGCTTCGATCGGGCACCGAGAGCAGGTATGCGGTACGGGTATCCGGCACGCCAAGCGGACGCGTTGTCTTGGAATTCAAGGGCGCAAGGGTGCTTTAAAGGTGCCGGATACCCGTACCGCACACCTACTCTCTCCCAGCGGTCGTCTGTTCCTTGCGCGTCAGCGAAGACACTCACATCAACCCCTTTATTTTCAGCGACTTAAGGCCGGATGTCCAGGGCCGGTACTCCTTTTTGCTGCCCTTTGCCTAGGAGACGGGAGGCGTCTCAGCGATCCGAAATGCGGCCTTGAGCGACAAGTGGGCGGCGTGGTTTGTTGTGGCCGAGGGCATGGCGTAAACGCGACCGCCAGATTTGCGGACATGGCATTCAACAGTACCATTTGCAGTGCGTTTTGAAACGCCACTTGGCACAACTGGTAAACGGCGTTCTCGATGAATGAAAGGCAAATGGAAATCATCGTAAGTCGGGGGATAGACCGAGTGCTGGGGGAGGGGTATAAGTTAAAGGCCCAACAGGTCGGTGTGGGCGGCGGGAGGCTGGATCTGCTGGTGTCGCGACCGGATGGCAACCCGATGGTGGTAGAACTAAAAAAAGGCCGTCTGGCAAGAAATCATGTGAGGCAGGTCCGAGGCTATGCAGACACCCTGTCCGCAGACGCTGGAGTGCATGTCACAGCGATGGTTATTGCCAATGAATCGAGTCCTCGGATGATTGAATTTGCGAAAGAGGTAGGCGTGGACGTCGAGACGATTTCCGAAAGCCAGCTCAGCGAGTTGGGAAACCAGATCGGTTTGTCCGAGTCGAATCTTCTGGGTGATCGGCGAAAGGACGGCGTTCTTTATGGTGGCGGGACCGGACTGCGAACGACAGTGCCGCTGCAAGAGGCCCTTGCAGAGTGTCCAGATGCAATCGGGCGCTTGGTGAGATCTCTGGGTGCTTCGTACCAGGGTTCGCGGTTCAGTGCCGGCAAATCGCAAATCGTGCTGCACTACAGGGGAATCAAGGTGGGTGGCTTGAATCGGCGGGAACGAGGTGGTCATACCTATGTTTCCACCGGCGTGGTGTTGTCTAGTGATCATGAGGTGGCGCTGGACAAGAACCGTTTTTTCAGGACATCGAGAAACACCACCGGCATGCACGAGCACATCTGGTGGGAACGACGATGGGACGGAAGTGAATACGCCTGGCAGTCGAAAAACGTGTTCCGGTTTTTTTTCGACGTGATTGACGGAGTGCTTGGTATCGGTCTAGAACCGGATACGCTCAGGAGGTAGCGGCTTTCTGAACTAGGGAAGACCTATGGCGCTCCTCGCGGAGATGCGCCGTGGTTTGGTTGATGGTGTCATCTCTTTCAATTGGGCGATTAAGTAGGCAGCAGGGAATCAAAGAGCTGTCGGTAATCTGATGCCGGTTTGACGCCGTCGTCACCGAGTCAACCCGCATTGCGATTCCAGCGCGGGCGTTTCGCCCTAGCGGTGACACGGCGCTATTAGCGTCGAAGACCTTGTTCATGGGCGAAAGGTCTATCCGGCCACGTTTGGTCCAGTGGTGGGGAGGATTGTCCCGCCGATGCAAATGGAGTCGTTCCCGGCGAGCAACACCTGGCGGACGACGGCGGCGTCGATCTTGAGAACCTGTAGAGACACCGGATTAGGGTAGAGAGGCCGGACACACTCGTCGATCTGCCGGAAATCGGCCGGATTGGGGCCGTAGCCGGCCCGGACCGGTGCCGTGAGGCGCTCTCACGTGCACGAAATCGGAGTTTTCAGGGGAATCCACCGTGATATTCGCGACAGAGCGTCCAGAAACGCGGTCTGGAGCCAACGTCAGACTAATGGTGGTGCAGAACATCATGAACGTGGTGATTTGCCGCTATCGAGCCGCTGGCGGGCCGAAGGCGGCCTCGCCAGGCTGTTGGCCCGCGTTCTCGAAAGTGAATCGGTCAACTCCCCGGTCGTCGGCCAGGTTACGCTAACGTGGTGCTGTCCTCCGTGAATCTCGATCCATCCAGCGGCCAAACCCTCGGGCAGGCAGCAAACTCCCTCACCGTATGCGAGAACATGATCTCTGTAGCAATCGGGGCGGCTTTGCGCCCGATCCGGCTCGGGCTCCGATGCTGCCCGCTTCGAGAACCGCCAGGTGGAGCGGGCGCGGCGGGGTCGGGGATCCGGCGATGAATCGGTACGTCAAGGCACGACGGCAACCGGTCGGTCGGGTGGGGGACAAGCGGTCGGCGAAGTGTAAGAAAGTTCTCGCGTCCAACCGATGCTTGTCGATCGGTCGGCGCTGAGCGGAATCCCGGGTAACTAGTCCGGTCATCCTCTTCGCACCCGTTTGCCTGTTGCCAAGCACGCCGGCACTGTTCTCGCGCTGTTCCTTATGCTCAGTGGAACCTCTGAGACGCATGATGCGTCTTCCCGCACTGGTCGCCTGGACAAGCCATGGATCGAAGTGGCCTGTTGGGTTTCCCCCAGTCTCTCCGATCCGGCGCCCTTGCGGGGCTCCCCAGTTTCAGCAGGGAAATCGCTGTTGCCGCCGCTGGCGGCGCGCCCCATCGATGGCGGGGGAACCATTGCATACCGGCGAATTCGCCGGCCATGTACCACAAGGGGTACGTGAAAGCGCCGGGCACTGTAGAGGGGTCGGCGGCGGGGTTCAAGCAGGGCGTGTCGACGAGGCGCGCGATGTGCGTGAGGCGTGTGACGATCACCGTGTGCGCGGTTTGCGGGAAAGCGAGCCCCCACGCTGGGGGAAGCGTCCGTCAGGACCTTTTCCCAGCGTGGGGGCGGGCCGCGCTTTTGAGCGAAAACACTCGATGTTCAGGAAGTGTCGCTACGTATCGTGAACGAGAGTCGCGCAGTCGGAGCGGGGCGGCCTGGCGCGGTTCAGAAGCGGCGCGGGCGATCGGACTCGCGGCGCGGCGGGCGGTCTTCGGCGACATTGACACGCAGGGCGCGGCCGCCGACGGGACTGCCGTTGAGCGCCTCGATGGCGCGATGGCCGTCGGCCGGATCGGGCATGGTGACGAAGGCGAAACCCCGGGAGCGCCCGGTGTCCCGGTCGGTGACGAGGCGGACGTCGCTGACATGGCCGTGGGCGCGGAACAGGTCGCCCACGTCGTCGCGGGTAGTGGCGAAGGGCAGGTTACCGACGAAGATGTCCAAGGGGTCTCCAGATAGGGGGGCGATCAGTTGGGAAGTGAGCATTCTAGTTGAGTTGCCGCGCTCGTGGCAGCCCGGTCGGACATCGGATTGCCCCATGTGCGAGACTACGCACATCGGTTGGCTTGCCGGCGACCGGCAGTTTTATATGGATGCACACGCGAACAAGGGATCGGGAAGCGACTGAGCGCCCGCTGTTGATTTTACCGCGAACGTGTACGGGAGGGCATCCTTGGGTGCGCTGACAAAAGCACAGATGGCCGAGCGCCTGGTCGACGAGGTGGGTTTCAACCGGCGTGAGGCGGACGAGATCGTGGAGCAATTCTTCGACGAAATCGCCGGTGTGCTTGTGGCGAACGAACCGGTCAGGCTCTCGGGATTCGGCAATTTCACCCCGCGTGACAAGGGCGAGCGACCGGGCCGGAATCCGAATACCGGAGAGTCGTTCGCTATCGCAGCCCGGCGGGTGGTGACGTTTCGGTCCGGCCGGAAATTGAAGGCGAGAATGGAAGCCTACGCCGGGCCGCAATCGGAGGGTGACGTACAGCAGGTCGATTGAGGGAGTCGGCCCACCGCTGCATGAGAGTGCGGCGGCGCTCGATGACGCCGCTGCTGACTGGCGTCTGCACGAGGCGCCTTGCCAGGCCGCCCAAGTCGTCGCCGGGGCGGCGTTCAGGGTTCGTCGGCATCGTCTTGCCAGAGGTGCGCAAACGCGGCATCGCGTTTTTCGCGCATCTCCTTGGCCTGTGCGTTGACCAGGTCGATGTTGAACAGGGGCAGCTCGACACCGGCCTCGCGCGCCAGGACGATCACGGCGGTAGACAGGTAGACGTTTGAGTCGATCAGCTTGTCGAGCAGGTCGTAGAGGTCGGAGAGGTTTTCATCGGACAGCACAGCGATAGCTTAGCCGACAGGGTTGGGGCTGCCCAGTCGCCGCGTCTGCAAGGCAGAACGCGGGAACCCAGTGGCGGGATTCGGCGCCGGACGGCGGCGCTACCAGGCGCGCAGGCGGCCGTGCCGGCCCTCTGTCACTACCCCGGCCCTGTCGCCGGACGGCTCGGGCCTGTGGCCGCGCCGAGGCGGCGTCCGGGTCCCGGGGGTAGTGACAGAGGGCAGAAGCGGCGTCCAGGCCTTGTGCGGCAAGGGTTCTGATAAACACGCGGGTAATGCTGGAGTAATGACGGTTTGCTAGACTTGACCGTGCTCATTCGCCGCCTCAGGGTGGCGTTGCCGGACAAAGCGTCTGGCGTGAGACGGCACCGAACGGTGTCCCACGTGCCTCGCCGCAATCGCGCGGCAGCGCGGTCGACGCACCGCAAGGGCACTGAGCGCCACGTCGCGGTCGCGCGCGAACGGGGGCGTTTCCTCAACGGCCATTGTGCTGCAGCGCGCGGAAAACCGCGCGGGCCTGGAAATGAATCGGGCGTGCAGACGACAACAGGCCGTGGCGCGAGGTCTCGTGAGTGACAGAGGAGCGATCCGATGTCGTGCCCCGTAAGGGGCAGCGCAGGATGATCGGCGCGCCGAATGGCTGGCGGGACTGGTGTCGAGAGGCACGCCGCGGCCGCCGCATGCGACGGCAAGGGAATACGCGTCAAAGGGCTTGTACCGCAACTTGTTGCGGATCCGGAAGACCTGGATTGCAGGGAACGGATTGCCCATCACAACTTAGCTCATTGACGACCCGTCCCCGGCCGCTGACGCGGCTGCGGGGCGGCGTAGTCCGTATCGCGCCGATCTTCCAACCCCAACACGACCTGACGAAAGTCTCCAGCGACGACTGCCGGGACTGTGTTTAGCGTGGTGATAAGCGTGCGGCGCTGGCGTCGATTGGGCACGCGATGTATTGTCAAAATGCTTTTTCGTCGGTCTTACTGACGTAGTCGCCCGCAAGGGCGGCGTTGAGCAAGGTGCCGCCCTTCGGGGTGGCGTTTCTCCCGCTGGGGATCCGATCCCCGCGGGAGAGGTATCTCTGGCGGGAATCCGCATGGAGGAAAGCCAGTGGATACTGAAGAGCAACGCGAGAAGCTGGAGACCGAACTGAAGGCAGCGGAGACCGCAAAGCTGCGCACGGAGGCCTGGAGGATGAAATTGAGCAACGTGCTAGACATGTTCAAACTCGTTTTCACCGCGATGGCTGCCACAGCCGCGGTCGTGGTCGCCCTGCACCAGATCGGCCTGATAGGAGGTGCGTGATGTTTGAACGGTACGAACAGGTATCCGAGAACTTCCGGCTGGAGCGCACGTGGTGGATCGTCGTGAAATACGGCATCGGCCTGTCGCTCCTGGGGATCGTGCCCACCGTCATTGTGTTCTGGCTCTGGATACTCTGACAGGGTTGCGGCTCCTTCCTTCAGGGAGGGGTCGCCGCCTGCTTCCTTCTGCGCGCAGTCAGGCGCGAACGCAGCCCCCCGGTGGGTGGTGCCCGAATCGGATCCCGGAGCGGGCAGGACCAGGCCGGCGCGCACACCTACTCCCCGTTCCCATTGGGCCACAGCGCCCGGTGCAGCGTCCGGATGGCGCTGCAGATTGCGGCGGACCGGGGCGCGCCGGGAATCGATGCGGACGTGTTACTCGATGTCCTGGAGCATCCTGAACGTGTGGGCGTCGAGGCGGCAGGCGATGCGGAGCGCCCTGGCGTCCTCGCGGTCGATCGCGGCGTTGGATTGCTGGTCGGTCATAGGGAGGCCTCCTGTGCTGCGGCGCGGAGTGCGATCCAGAGACCGCGGTCCAAAGTGGCTCCAGAGCGGATCCACGCGGCTACGGCGTGGATTGCCCACTCCGGTGTGCCCGACCGACGCCAGCGCCGCATGCGACGGCAAGGGAATACGCGTCAAAGGGTTTACGCCGCAACTTGTTGCGGAATCCGGAGGACCTGGATTGCAGGGAACGGATTGCCCATCACAACTTAGCTCATTGACGACCCGTCCCCGGCCACTGACGCGGCTGTGTTTAGCGTGGCGGTACGCGTGTGGCGCTGGCGTCGGTCGGGCACGCGGAGTATCGTCGAATTGCTTATTCGTCGGTCTTACTCAAGTTGCCACGCGCAAGGGTGGCGTTGAGCAAGGCTCCGCCCTTCGGGGTGGCGTTCCGCCCGTTGGGGATCCGATCCCCGCGGGAGAGGTATCTCTGGCGGGAATCCGCATGGAGGAAAGCCGGTGGATAATGAGGAGAAACGCAACGAACTGGAACTCAAACGGATCGAGGCGGACGCTGTGAAGCTGACGAAGAATGGCGCATTAGCGATCGTAGAGACGTAAAACGTGATAGAGATACTTGTTTGCCGGGTCGCTTGGATGCAGTACTACCGTTCAGACAAAGAACTGGCGGTTGGTGGCGGTGCACATGTCGCTGACGGCAATTTGCCGCACGAGAGCCTGAACTTTCTGCCGGTTGGCGATACTTACTACGGATACGTCAGGGTCAAAACTCCGCAAATTCGTATTGAGAATATAGGGGCAGCGCGTGCGGACGATGCCGTAAGCGATGTTCTGGTCGTCTTCTGTGCTGTGCAACCGGATAGCCGCGATTTCCTGGTGGTAGGTTGGTATGAAGGTGCCACGGTATATCGCTATGGAATCCAGCGGCCGGATCATGATCGGTGGGTGAACTTCACGAGTGTCAATGCAACGCTGGTGGTCGAGTCGGAGAGGCGCTTTCGAATTCCGAGGTCAACGGATGGTTCGCAGCGCGGCATCAGTGGAATTGGTCAAGCCAACTACTGGTACGAATTGAGCATTAGGGCGGCGCAAAAAGAAAAAAGGGTCCGGGCGTTCCGCGAGCGACTGGAAACTTATATAGCCGAATTCGGCGTTGATGAGGGTAAGACGCCAAAGACCGTTGTGGTCGAGGTGAGACAAAGGCGCCGGTCGGAACGCTTGGAGCGTCGCGGCAATAACAGGCGGTTTATCGACCTCAAGGGGTATCGGTGCGAGGCGTGTGACTGGACGATCAATGACGACGAACGGAAAGTATGGGGATCGAGCTTCGAACTCCATCACCTTACGCCGATTCACGAGCTTCCGGAGAACGAAACACGGGTGGTGTGCGCCGAGGACTTCGCCGTGCTCTGCGCATCTTGTCATCGGGCGATCCATAGAACAGAGTTCGTATCCGACGTTGCGGGGTTTGCCGAAGCGTACTTGCGCACTTGATGGCCTGATCCAACGCCCTGGTATGGCGCGCACCAGGCTCAGCAGGGGGGGCTGTTACCGCCACTGGCGGCGTTGCCCGTAGAATTGCATTGAGGGGGACCATGTTGCTCGTGGACAGAATTCCGGTGTCTGTTGATGCCCTCAAGGAGGGAGGGGATCGTTGGGCACTGTCGAGCGGGCGGCAGCGGCGAGGTAGTCGGCGCATTGCTGTTTAGGGGGACGCCGGCAAACGAAAACGCGAGGCGTGGAGCGGAGGCGGAGCGCATGGATCTGAGCAACACCCTCGGCACGGTGAAGCTCGTCCAGACCGCCGTTGCGGTTGGCGCTGCGGTGCTGGTCGCCCTCGAGTCGATTGGGCTGATCGGAGGTGCATGATGTTTGAACGGTATGTTCAGGTATCGGAGAACATCCGACTGGAGCGCGAGTGGTGGAAACTGCTCAAGTACGGCGTTGGCCTGCCGCTCTTGGGCATCGTGCCCACCGTGATCGTGTTCTGGCTCTGGATACTCTGACCGGGTAGCGGCTCCTTTCTTCGGGGAGGGGTGGCCGCCCACTTCCTTCCGCGCGCAGTCAGGCGCAGACGCAGCCCCCCGATTGGCGGTGCCCGAATCGGATTCCGGATCGGGCAGGACCAGGCCGGCGCGGTCAGCTACTCTCCGGTCCCGTTGGGCCACAGTGCCCGGTGCAGTGTGCGGATGGCGCTGCAGATTGCGGCGGACCTGGGCGCGCGCCGGGAATCGCTGCGGACGTGGCGCTCGATGTCCTGAAGCATCCTGAAGGTGCGAGCGTCAAGGCGGCACGCGATACGGAAATCCCTGGCGTCTTCGTGGTCGATCACGGCGTTGATTCTCTGGTCGGTCATTAGGCGGGCCTCCTGGGCTGCGGCGCGGAGTGCGACCCAGAGGTCGCGGTCCAGGGTGCCTCCGGAGCGGATCCACGCGGCTACGGCGGGGATTGCCCACTCCGGCGTGCCCCAGTCCCGGATGGTCTGTTCCAGTTCCATGGGTTTCTCCTGGCGGTTGCAATGCGAATTGAAAACGTTCGCCCGGAGCACGCCGGCGTTTGCAATTCCCATTGCAACCGCCAGGGCGTGCTGGGGCGGGTTCGGCGCTTAAGCCGTGGCGGCGAGGTAGTCGGCCCACCCCTGCATGAGCGTCCTGCGGCGCTCGAACAGGTCGCTGCGGCGGTAGGCGGCCTCGACGCGGTCGCTGTTGACGTGCGCCAGGGCGAGCTCACAGACCTCGCGGGGCGCCTCGGTGCACTCGGCGGCCCAGTCGCGGAAGCTGGACCGGAATCCGTGCGGCACGGCGTCGACGCCGACCTTGCGCAGGAGCTTCGCCATGCCGGTCTGGCTCGGGATCCGCCCGGTGGCGCTGGGGAAGACCAGGTTGGCGCTGTCGGCGAGCTGGCGCGCTTCGTCGAGCACCGCAAGGGCCCGGTCCGAGAGCGGCACCCGGTGCTCGCGGCCGGCCTTCATGCGCTCACCGGGAACCGTCCAGACGGCGGCGTCGGTGTCGATCTCCGTCCAGCGGGCGCCGCGGACCTCGCCCGAGCGGGCGGCGGTGAGCACCAGGAACTCGAAGGAAAGCACAAGTCCCCGGTAAGCGCCAGACTCGAGCACCCGGCGCAGCGCCGTTCCCACGTCGGCATGGGGCAGCGCCTTGCGGTGCTCGATGCGCACCGCAGTCTTCGGCAGGGCGGCGGAAATCGCGTCGCCGGCAGGATTGTCAATCCGATAGGCTTGGGCGATCGCCCACTTCATCACCGCGCCAATGCGGTTCCTCAAACGCCGGGCGGTCTCACGCTTGGTCGACCAGATCGGCAACAACACGGCCATGACGTCGGAAGTGGTGACCGCGTCCACGCGCATGCCGCCCAGGCGCGGCAGGGCGTAGTCCCGCAGGCTGGTGCGCCACTGCTCCTCGGAGCGGGAACCCGGCTTCCAGTTCATCGCGTGGATGGCGAGCACCGTTTCTGCAGCTTTCGCGAAGGTTGGCACGCCGTTCGACGCGCGACGGGGATCGCGTCCCTGAGCGATGGCGCGGGCGTTCTCGAGCGCCCGCTCGCGGGCCATGGCGAGGGTGATCACGGGGTAGGTGCCGAGCCCCAGAGTGGTCTTTCTGCCGTTGATGCGTATGCTCTGCCCCCAGGACTTGCGGCAGCCGCGGCGCGACGAGGGCTTGACGAGGAGGGTCAGTCCGAGGCCGCCACGGCCATCGCCGTAACGTCCTGGTACGCTGACGGACTTGACGAAGGTTGCGGACAGCATGGTGGGTCGTTTGTTCATGAAGCGGTACTCCTATTGACACAACAAAGTGTGTTGACGGAGTGTGCCGCAGTGAAGCGAGAAGGACCAAAAAGTTTTTGTTTATCAAAAGGTTAAGAGAACCCTGTGCGACCCTCGGAACCCCTGAAAAACCCCTGGTTTGCTAATTGCGCGTCCTCGTCCCGGCGCGCCGGGTTGCCGACTCGCATGGAACATGTATGGTCCGCTCCGTAAAGCGCATTTTCGTGAACTGTTCCGGTATTTTGAGGTGATCGAGTAACGAGCGTAGCGATTGGGCGTCGGTGCTGGCGGCTACGCTCGC
>CAZFGB010000046.1:0-5983 GCA_964518405.1 uncultured Pseudomonadales bacterium
TCAACCTCCCGAACCAGCACCTCCGACTTGTCGAAAACGTCCGCCACGGCCGGCACTATGGACCAATCCGGCCGAAAAAGCCAGCCCCGCGGGACGCCGCTCGCAGTTCAACACCCTCCCATTAGCGTGCAATAGCCCTGGCCCCGCTGTTATGGCGCCAGCTCGACGACAACGCGGATCCCGACATCGTCGAGGCGGAGCGCTTGCTTGCCCCAACCGCGTTGTGCCGCGCGAACCAGACTGGAGTTGACGCGCCAGGAGCCGCCCCGAAGCACGCGTTCCTCGCAATTGGCTATGGTCCGCGAGGTTCCATCGCCGGCTGCGCCCTCGTAGTCGTCGAGACGGCAGTCCGACACCCATTCCCAAGCATTTCCATGCATGTCGTGCAGTCCCCAGGGATTTGCGCGGAAGGATCCGACGGCAACGGTGCCGCGCTCATCCCTGTTTGCCCGGCTGCGGCAGCCGTAACAGTTCGCCCGCTCCATGCCGACGGAATTGCCCCAACTGTAACGGGTTGTCGTGCCCGCCCTTGCCGCGTATTCCCATTCGGCTTCGCTCGGCAAGCGATACGGTCGGCCGGTCTCGGAGGAAAGCCACTCGGCATAGGCGACCGCGTCGTCCCACGTCACGTTGACGACGGGCGCCGAAGTTTCGTCGTCGCAGGAGGAGGGCTGCGGGATCTGTTCCCGGGCCGCGGCACGAGCGAAGCGACCGAAATCGGCGCAGGTCACCTCGAACTTCGACAACGCCAGCGGTTTTGCCAGCGTGACGGCATGGACGGGCAGTTCATTCGAGCGACAGTCGACGCGGGAGACGCAACCCATGCGAAAACTCCCGGCGGGAATGGCCACCATCGCGGGACCGATACCGCCCGAATCGAGCGGATCCGCAAACTCCGCGGCGCCGGTCCGCAAGGTCACCGCATGGTTCGTGGGCTGGCTTCCGTGGCTCACGGTGCCTTGCCACGTCTCATGCCCCGGCAGCACCGCCCTGACCCGATACTCCCCCGGGGCCAGCATCACGCCGGGACTGTAGCCCTGAGCGCGATGCGGAAAGGACACAAAGGCGCCCGTGGGCGTTGTCGACACGGTAAACGGTTGCGGATTGCGGGCGAGGGAGATACGCGACCGGGTCGCGCCGGCAATCTCGATCGTGCGCGTCTCGGGCATGTAGCCGTCGCGGTCCACCCGCACGCTGAGCCGCCCCGCCGGAATACGCATTCCCGCTTGGTATGCAACTCCGAGGTCCGGCAGCGTCACTTCGGCGTCGTCGGGCGTCAGCTCCAGCGTCAGCGTGCCGTAGGCAATGCTGCGCTCAAGCGTTAGCTCAAGGGTTCCGACGCCGTTCTTGGGCACATTCGCGTTCACCTGCAGGGGTCGGTGCTCTTCGGCGCCGATGGTCAGGGTCAGCGGCCCGGCGGGCAATCCGCGAATGGTCGTCGGGGTCTGGTCCGCCAGGCGTTCGCCGTCGCTCTCGATCCACGCGCCCGCCGGTTCGGACCGCACGGTCAGCGCTCCGGTCGCCCGTGCCAGCGTCCGTTCCATTCGGATTGCCGATCGCGAGGGATCGGCTGGATCCGGTACCGTGATCGCTTCCGACAACGTCGCATAGAGGCCATGGCGCAGAGTCACATCGTACGTTCCCGCCGAGAGATCGGGGACTTCCAACGGGGTTCGACCGACCACCTCGCCGGCGATCACGACTTCCGCGCCCGGCGGCGTTGTCTCCACGACCAGCGTGGAGAGAGCGGGCAATGCATGTCGTTGCTCGGCGGCGTTTACCGGCGCCGGGATCAGATCCTGTTGCGAAGCCCTTTCGCCCGAAGGGGCCGGCGTCGATGATGCGGAAATGGTCCGGGGCGTCTCTGCGGCCGGTTGCGGTATGGATTGCGCCGGTTCAGCGGGCGAATCCCGCAGCGGCACACTTGGCCGCGATTCGTCCGGCGCCGACAGTCCGGGCGGCGCGTCGCGCTCGACGCCCGATGACCGAAGAACGCCGGTGTCCACCCAGGTAAGGACCGCCACGAAGGCCGTCGCGGCGATAACAGGCACCGCCCAGGGCCGCCGGGACGCGGATGTCGCCGAGCGCGGGGAAAGGGATGTCACCGGGCGCCGGGAAACGGATTGCGCCGTGCGCGCGGGCACGGCCGTTGCATCGGGATCGAGTGCTTCCGGCGCAAACATCTGGCCGCGCGCGGCCCTGCGGACGCCACGCGCGGATCGATCCGGCAAGGCGAGCGACCGGCGCCATGCGGCAACGTTTTGCGGCCGCTCGGGCGCGCGAATCGCCAGCGCCGCATCGATGCCCGCGAGTACTCTTGCGTTGTAAGGCGCCCGCGCCGCATCCGACACGGGGAGCATTTCGTCTCCCAATGCCCGTTGGATGGCTTCGGGCGGCGTCAGCCCCGTCGCGCACCGATATATGACCGCCGCCAGGCCATAGACATCGGTCCAGGGGCCGAGATGGCCCATCTCGGAGTATTGTTCAAGCGCCGCATATCCTGGACGCAGAGTTACGGAGGAACTCCGCGAGGCGGCGCGAAACACCTTGCGCCCCGCGGTGGCCTGCTGCCGTTGCGGAAAGCCGATAAGCACGGGGGCGCCGTTTTCCCGGATGACGATCTTGTCCGGGCCAATGTCCCGGTGCAGGAAGTTGGCCCGGTGCAAGGCTTCCAGTCCGTCGAGGACCGGGAACAGGAGGCCCGCGCATTCCTCTTCCGAGAGCGTCTGCCTTTGTTCCAGCAGTGCCGAGAGGATCTCTCCTTCGACGAACTCTCTGACGATGTAGCCGCTCCCGTTGGCGCTCAGACACCGAAGCACGTCGGCGAGATGCGGATGAGCGATGCGGGCCAGAGCCTCGCCCTCTTGCAGGAATTGACTCAGCCCCGCCTCGAAGTCGGCGCGATGCGCCGATGACTTGGGCACGACGCCTGTACCGGTTCTCGTTGCGAGTTGGTCGGGCAGGTACTCCTTGATGACCACCGACTTGCCGAGATTGCGGTCGAATGCGGCGTACTTGATTCCAAGCGCCCCGATACCGAGCAACTCCCGGATCTCGTAGTCGCCCAGATTGTGGCCGCCGGGGAGGGCGAAATAATCGTCGGTCAACGCGTACTCCTTACATCGGGCCCGCGGGCCCGATACGACGCTCCCAAAGTCGATGCGGTCCGGGTCTCGGCTCCTCGGCGCGATGCGACAGGGAGCGTCAATGATAGGTCAATCTACGCGCGAATGAACCGGTGGTCGAAGCGCGGTGTGCTGTACTCTGCAAGTTGACACGCCTCATCCAAATCAGGCATCGTCCGACGCAGTGCGAGGAGTTGTCGGACGGTGATTCCGGCGGGAGAGTCAGGTGAGGCTGCAAGAGCTATGCGAAGAAATCGTCGATGATGTGGACGGCGCATTGGCGTGCGCGCTGGTCGATCTCAACACGGGGCTGCCGCTCGCTTCAATGATCGCGCCGGGAGGGTTGTTGAACTCCGCCTCGATGGAAGCCATTTCCGCTGCCGGCGGGGACTATTTCAGGGGCAGGACCATGCGCCGCCTGGAAAGGGAGATGTCGCCCGGAGAAGAGTCCCGGTCGAGTTTCGTCGAGGAGATACAGACGACGACGGAAGACACCTATCACTTCATGTCGGTGGTTCCCGGGCAGGAAGATACCCTCATGATCCTGATCACCGACAAGAGCGCCAATCTGGGTCTGGGTTGGATATCGATGCGCGAAGCGTTGGCTCGCCTGCGCGAGGATGACGGGAGCGATGCCCAAGCGCGCTTCGATGCGGCTCCGCAGAGGCGCGAAACATCGCCGAACCTGCAGGATGTGGAAATGTTCAACACATCTTGGCGCGGCGGGCGCGGGCATCGACGGTCTCCCCGCTATTAGCGGATAGCGGAAATCCAGATTTCGCGGTCAGCCGCCGCCGACCGAGCCCAGTTCCTCGATCAACTGCACGAACGCGGGGCCTCCGACGATCAGCAGGAGCCCGGGCAGCATGAACACCATGGAGGGAAGGATCAGCAGCGTAGGCAGGCGCGCCATCTTGGCCTGCATGTTGGTGATCATTTCGACCCGCACCGAACTGGATAGCCGGCGCAGGGCATCCGCCGCCGGCGTTCCCTGGCGTTCGCTTTGCGCCACCGTGGTGGTCAGATCCTTCAGGGACTGGAGGTCCAGGCGTTGCGCGACCCGGCCAAGCGCTTCTTCGCGATTCATGCCGTGGATGCGCATGTCGAGACTCGCCTGGCCCAGCTCTTCGGCGAGGGCCGGCCGAAAGGCCCGGAGGTCGCTGACCGTGCGCCGCAGCGCCCGCTCGAACGTCAGTCCCGCTTCGAGGCACACCATCATCAGGTCCATCGCATCGGGCAGCGCGGTCTGAATATTCCAGACTCGCCTGGTCGCCAGGCGCGAGACGATCATTTCCGGAACCAGGTTGCATGCGACGCCGCAAGACAGACCGCCCAGCAGGCCGGCGACCCAGCCGATCACGCCCTGAAACAGGGTGGACACCGCCAGTCCGCCGCCGACCAGCCCGACGAGGAGGCACACGACCTTGATGCCGATCACGAAGGTCGTCGCATTGGCCGAGCGAAAACCCGCGCGCTGCAGTCCCACGGCGATCTTTTGCTGGTCTTCTTGGCCGAGCGGCATGAACGTTCCGAGGACGCCGAGGACGCGCTCCGCGCCGCTCCGCAACCCGGTCAACCCTTTGGGGACGCCTTGCGCGCGGGATTCGCGAGTGCCGCTGGCGAGTCGCAGTCGTCTCGTCACGTGTCTGCGGTTGACCATCGCCCGGGCGATCACGAGCAGCGTGATCGCCAGAGCGGTCGCCAGGACGACGGCGATGGTTTGCGGGTTCATCGCTGGGCGCTTCGGATCATCAGCCACGATACGAACAGGCCCGATACGATCAGAGCGACGCCGATGCCGAGCAGGTGGCGCGCGTCGCCCAGCAGGGTATTCACGATCTCGGGCTGCAGGAATGCCTGTATCGTCACCGCCAGGAGGGGAACGGCGGCCAGGATCGCGAGAGTGATCTTGGACTCGGCGGTGGCCGCCTTCAGACGTGTATTGGAGTCCTGCCGTTCTCGCAGCATGTCGGCGAGGTTGCCGACGGCTTCGGACAGACTGCCCCCGGTGCCGGACTGGGTGGAAATGATCGCGGCCAGCATCGCCAGTTCGCCCATGCGGATACGATGGGCTTCCCGGGCCATGGCCTGTTCAAGGGTAATGCCGAGTTCGGTTTCCCGCAGGATGCTCCGCAGCGAGGCCGCTAGCGGCTCCTCGACGTTCTGAGCGACGGAACGCAGCGCGCGCAGACTGGAGGTGCCGAAACGAACCATGCGTTGAAAGTCCTCCACGGCGGTGACCAGCCGACGGCAGAAAGCGTCCCGTTTTCGAGACTCCACGAAGCTGCCCGCGTTCCAACCGAAAATCATCGCGGTCGCAAGCGACAGAAACGTCGCGAGGATGATCGGTATGCCGAAGAAGACCATGGCGGGCAGCATCACGATCCACAGGAGAAGCGTGGTGACGAACACGATCGTTGCGACGCGCACGCCGCCGGACAGCGGGAACAAGGCGTCCAGGCGCTCCGCCATGTGGTTGCGATCCTCGGTCCGGGCATCGGGAAGCGCCGTATTCGCGGCTGCCGCCCGATCGTCTTCCGTGCCGAGGATGTCCGTCATGGGTCGCAGGCGGCGTCGTATCGCCAGCCTGGCGCGCATGGCGTCGTTGACCGTCAGCACCAGCATCCCGGCCAGAAGGGTGATCGCAATGCCCGCGACCGTGACGAGCCAACCCATCTAATGCCGCATCCCTGGTGTCATGGCTCGCGTGACGCGACACTAGTGTTCCGTCAAGTCTAAAGATGCGAGTGTAGCTGCGAGGGATTTTTGGTTCCTGGCGAGGCGCGACGACGCCGTGTGGCAGGCACCACACAAGGAGGAGCAACAAAGTCCAGGGGGCAAAAAGACCCGCAGATACC
>CAZFGB010000047.1:0-41896 GCA_964518405.1 uncultured Pseudomonadales bacterium
AGTCCGGGGCTCGCGACCGACGCGGTCCAGGTCAGTTTAGACTCGGGGACCTCGCGTCCTCCATTAAGAAAACGACCAGCGCCCGCCTTCGCCGTTATTCTCCAACAACTTGGGCACCAGACCTATTTCATCCGTCGGGGCGGCCGGCGACCGTCCGGCCATGTGCGTTTAGACTTGACGGAACACTAGCCCGGTTTCCGGGCGTGAAGCAGGTAGTTCACGTCCACATCGCTCGTCAGCGCGCAGCGCCGCGTAAACGGGTTGTAGCGCATGCCGTCGATCGCCACCAGCTCCAGTCCCGCTTCCCGGACCGCCCGCGCCAATTCCGCCGGACGAACAAATTTCGCGTAGTCGTGGGTGCGCCGGGGCAGCAGGCCCAGGATGTACTCGGCGCCGAGCACGGCAAGGGCATATGCCTTCGGATTGCGGTTGATCGTGGACATCACGACATCCCCGCCCGGCGCGGCCAGACCCGCCAGGGCGCGTACCGCGGAGCCGATGTCCGGCACATGCTCAAGCATTTCAAGACAGGTCACGACCGGAAAAGCGTCGGGTTCCTCCTCCGCGAACTCTTCGGGGGAGGTCGCGACATAGCGGATGCTCCCTCTGCGAGGGGTACCCCCTCGGGCTCCCCCGCTGAAGGCTCCCTCCAGGCCGGACTCGATGGCGTGCAGCCGCGCGACCGCAAGCGGTCCTCCCGCCACATCTATCCCGGTGACATCGGCGCCGAGCGCAACCAGGCTTTCGGTCAGGATCCCGCCGCCGCACCCGACGTCGACGACCCGAACCCCGGACAGTTCGCAACGCTCCTTGAGGTAGTCGACGCGAAAGGGATTGATGTCGTGCAGAGCCTTGAAGTCGCCGTCCGGATCCCACCAGCGGTGCGCCAGCGCCTCGAACTTCGCGATCTCCGCGCGGTCCACGTTCGGGGAGGTGGTCATGCCCGCATTCTCTCGGGCCATGCCTGCGCCCGGGCCATCACCCGTTCGATGTCGAGCGTGTTGAAACGACCCTGCTGATAGAGACATCGACCATTGACCCATACGTGGCTCACGTGCTGGCCTGCCTGCGTATGCACGAGTTGCTCTCGCACGTCGTGCACCGGCTGCAGTGCCGGATGACGAAAGTCGACCGCAATCAGGTCTGCTGACTTGCCGGTTTCGATGGAGCCGATCTCCTCTTCCAGCCCCAGCGCTCGCGCGCCGTCGAGGGTCGCCATCTTGAGCATTTCCGCCGCCGGCGCCGCGGCGGCGTCGTTCTCCGCAGACTTCCACGCGAGCATCGCAGTCCGCATTTCCTGAAAAAGGTCGAGCGCGTTGTTCGAGGCTGCGCCATCCGTGCCCAACGCCACGATCGCACCCGCGCGCTTCAGGTCACCGACGCGGCAACGGCCGCTGGCAAGCAACAGGTTCGAATGCGGACAATGAATAACTCGGGCGCCGCCCCGCGCGACGCACTCGATCTCGGCGTCATCGAGTTGGGTCATGTGCACCGCTTGCAGGCTCGACGTGATCATTCCGTTCTCGGACAGGACGCGAACCCAGGACATGCCCGCGCGCGCGCGCGCCTCGGCAACCTCGGCCTCGGTCTCGTGCAAGTGCATGTGTATGTCCGCGCCCACTTCGTCCGCCAGCGTCTGCACCCGTCTCAGCGCTCGCAGTTCCACCGTGTAGCAGGAGTGCGGACCGAAGGCGACCTTGATCAACTCCTGGTCTCGATATCGATCGCGCAATTCGACCGCGCGGTGTATCCACTCATCTACACCGCGCAATCCGGCCATAGGCAAGTCCACCACCGGCACCGCCAATTGCAGGCGGAAACCCGCCCGCAGCGCCGTTTCGGCGACGACATCGGGATACCAGTATTGATCACTGGCGCAGGTCGTACCGGAAGCGATCATCTCCGCCAGCGCCAGCGCCGTGCCGTCGGCGACGAAGTCGCGGCCGACGACGCGTTTCTCGAGCGGCCATACGATCTCGTTGAGCCACACATCGAGCGGCTGCGACCCTACCATGCCGCGCATCAGCGACATCGCAAAGTGGCCGTGGGCATTGACCAGTCCCGGCATCAGCACGTGCGAGTCGAGTTCGATCGTCTCGGCGTCGGGAAAGCGAGCGCCGAGTTCCGCGAACGACTCGACCGCGGCGATGCGCCCGCCTTCGACGGCAACGCCGACCTCTTCCCGCACGCGGTCGTCCGGGGCGATCGGCAGGAGATAGCGCGGTTTCAGAATGGTCGTCGACATGCGAACAAGCATACTCAGGACGCAGCAGTCCGCGAAAGGCGAACAGACAGGCATGGGCGACAACAACATGGCGCGGAGAACGAGCGAGCTAAAATTCGGTCGAATCGCAAAGGTGGTGGAAGGAACGCCGATGGCACGGAGTGCGGCAGAAGCGAAGGCCTGGCTGGCTCAGGTCGCCGAAGATATCGTCGATCCGGAGCGGCCCATCGTCGATGCGCACCACCACATGTGGCGGGACCGATACGAGCTGGAGGATCTCTGGGCCGACACCGGGTCCGGGCACAATGTCGTGAAGACCGTTTTCGTCGAATGCAGGTCAGAATACCGGCAAGACGGGCCCGAACACCTGCGCCCGGTCGGGGAGACTGAATTCATGGCCGGCATCGCCAGGTCAAGCCGGGGCCAAGGCCGTGCCGAAATCTCGGCGATCGTCGCCTACACCGACCTGTCGCGGGACCCGGCAAGGGTGCGGGCCGTGTGCGACGCCCATCGAGACGCAAGCGATGGCCTGTTCCGCGGCATTCGCCACGGAGGTGCGTACGAACCGGGCCGGACGTCCCTGTGGGGCGATCCCGCCAAGCAGCCCGATCTCTACAGCCGCGAGGACTTCAGAACGAGTGTCGAGCTGCTGGGCGAAATGGGCCTCGTCTACGAAACGTGGCACTACCACCGTCAGAACCCGAGCTTCGCCCAAGTCGCCCGGGCCGTCCCCGGAACCGTGATGGTGCTGAATCATCTCGGTTCACCCATCGGCAGCGGAAGCTCCGCCGATCAGCGCGAGGATATCCTGACCCAGTGGAAACGCGACATGGTCGAACTCGCCGCCTGCGAGAACGTGACGATGAAGCTCGGTGGGCTGGGCATGCCGACGTACCACTTCGGCTGGCACCTGCGGGAAACGCCGGCGACCTCGGATGAGGTGGCCAACGCCCAGCGCGACTACTACCTGCACGCCATCGACTGCTTCGGCCCGGACCGGTGCATGTTCGAAAGCAATTTCCCGGTGGACAAGCTATCGATGTCCTACCACGTCTACTGGAACGCGATGAAGAAAATCGCGGCGGGGTTCTCCGAGCGGGAGAAGAACATGCTGTTTGCCGGCACCGCGAGCCGCGTCTACGACCTCTGAAACGAGGGTCGAAGGGCACCGGCGACGGCACCCTTTCGCAGCCGACCGGCCTCGCCTCCCGCGCTTCGGTCAAGACCCTGAGGCCGGTTCCCCCCTAGTGTTCCGTCAAGCCGAAATCTGCGGGTATCTGCGGGTCTTTTTACCCCCTGGACTTTGTTGCTCCTCCTTGTGTGGTGCCTGCCACACGGCGTCGTCGCGCCTCGCCAGGAACCAAAAATCCCTCGCAGCTACACTCGCATCTTTCGACTTGACGGAACACTAGGTGGCGTAAGGACAAACCTGCACCAATCGGGAGGGAAGTGGTGGGACCGTTGACGGGTTTTCGCGTCATCGAGTTGGCCGGAATCGGACCCGGTCCATTCTGCGGCATGATGCTCTCCGACATGGGGGCGGAGGTCATTCGCGTGGACCGTCCGAATCCGCCGGGAAAACCTCGCCCCCGCGACGTGCTCGCGCGCAACCGTCGCTCCATTGTCATCGACCTCAAGGCACCGGAAGGTGTCGACATCGTTCTCAGGTTGTGCGAGTCCGCCGACGCGCTGTTCGAAGGCTTTCGACCCGGCGTCACCGAGCGGCTGGGCCTGGGTCCAACGACCTGCATGGGGCGCAACGAACGACTGGTGTACGGACGCATGACCGGCTGGGGTCAGGATGGACCGCTGGCCCGGGCCGCAGGCCACGACATCAACTACATCGGTCTGACCGGCGCCCTGCATGCCATTGGAGAAAAGGGCGGCAAGCCCGTGCCCCCGCTGAACCTCATCGGCGACTTCGGCGGCGGCGGCATGCTGCTGGCCTTCGGCCTCGTCTGCGCCATGCTGGAAGCCAGCCGCTCCGGCAAGGGACAGGTGATCGATGCGGCGATGATCGACGGTGCCGCCGCGTTGATGGCGACATTCTTCTCCCTGGGGAAGTACTTCAGCGATCAGCGCGGCACCAACCTGCTCGATGGCGGCTCGCATTTCTACAACACCTACGAGACAAAAGACGGCAAGCACGTCTCGGTCGGCGCCATAGAGCCGCAGTTCTACGCGCTGCTCGTGGAGAAATCCAACGTCGAGCCGCACAGATTCGCAAAACAGATGGATTTCCATGGATGGGATGGCCGGAAGCAAGACCTCGCCGCTGTCTTCAAGACCAGGACCCGCGACGAATGGTGCGAAATCATGGAAGGCACCGATGTCTGTTTCGCGCCCGTCCTCTCGATTTTCGAAGCGCCACAACATCCGCACAACCGGGAACGCCAGACATTCGTCGAGGTCGACGGGACGGTGCAACCCGCGCCCGCGCCCCGCTTCAGCCGCACGACGGCCGAGATCTCGCATGGTCCGCCCAAGCCCGGCCAGGACTCCCTTGCGGTGCTGCGGGACGCCGGTTTCAGCGACGAGGAAGCCGACGCGTTGCAGAAGAAAAATGTTGTATCCACCGCCTGATCAGACCATCGCCGGCATCTCGCCTTGTCGGCCGCGGCCAGCCACAGGTCGGGCGCCGGTTCGGGAAAGGACGACGCAATGAGCGTGGAACTCCTGAACTCGCGTCGTTTCCACGGATTCCGGGTTCGCCGGCAAATCGATAACGAGACGTACCAGGAGTACTTCTCGTTGAAGCGAGGGGGTCGCCTGATGCACGCCGCCGCCCGCGCCGAAATCCGGCGGCAGGCCGAAGTTCGGGACGCGCAGTTGGCCATGAACCAACGCGCTGCGCGCGAACACGCCATGCGCGAAGTGCATGTGGACGACGATGGGCACGTGCGCGGCATCCTGTTCCGCTGGAAAAGGGGAAGGAACGGCAAGAGGTCACCGTTGTTCCAGGTGGGCATAACGTCGCTCCTCTCCGGCAACGTCGTCAATACCACCGTCTCCATCAACCTGCATGGTCTGGACGAGGCATGGCGGCGAGCGGTCGACTTCTATGCGAGACACAGGCGCATCCCCGAAGGCTCCGACGCCTATCGGAAGCTGTTGCGTTCGAAGCCGCCACCGACCGTGTTGGAGCGCGCCCCGCCCGCTGCGGCAGCACGCGCAAAACACGTAGATCATGGCCGAAGCGCCGCCGGGCCCTCCCGCACCTCCCATGGAAGTACGCCTCCGGCGACGGGGGAAGTGCCGGCACTTCCTTACGCGTCAGCGGTCGGGGCAGATCCCGATCCTTGCGAGGGACACCCGCGCGCTCCCGAGGATAAGGGGTCTCTTCTGCGAGGGGTAGCCCCCTCGCGCTCCCCCGCTGAAGGCTCTCTTCTGCGAGGGGTAGCCCCCTCGCGCTCCCCCGCTGAAGGCTCTGATCGCGGCAAGGCACCCGCGCGCGCGCCGCGCCGGGCTTGAACCGGCGCATCGGCAAGATGCGTTTGCGGGCGCCGCACCTCGGCTGCTTCGCGCTTATCGCTCTGGCCGCCTGTTCGGGCGACGCGTTCCGCTTTGCGGACGGCGCCACCTCGACCTGGTCTCGATGGGCCGGCCAGTACGTGGCGATCAACTATTGGGCGGAGTGGTGCGTCCCTTGCCGGGAGGAGATCCCGGAACTGAATGCGCTGCACCGGGATCGGGAGGCGACCGGACTGGCGATCCTCGGCGTCAACTACGACGGCATCTCCGGCGAGCCCCTGACGACGCTCATGGCAGAGATGGGGATTGAATTCCCCGTGCTGGCATCGGACCCGTTCGACCGCTTCGGCTACGACGTGCCCACCATGCTGCCGACAACCGTGATCATTGGCCCCGACAACAGTGTCCACCAGATCCTCATCGGCCCGCAGACGCGGGAGAGCCTGGTTCGGGCCGCGACCGGATACGAGCGAACGCGTACCTGAAAGTCAATCCAACCCGATGCGGTCGACCGCTTCGGCCGCGGTTACCAGCACATGCCGCGTATCCGAGCGACGCTTGTACTCCACGAGACCGTTCGCGAGATTGCGCGCGCCCACGGTGACCCGGTGAGGAATTCCGAGCAGGTCCGCTTCCGCGAACTTCACGCCGGGGCGTTCGTCGCGATCGTCGAGCAGGACATCCATGCCCGCGGAGAGGCATGCCTCGTAAAGCGAATCCGCCGCAGCCGCGACGTCCGGCCGCGCATAGTCGAGGGCCAGGATGTGCGCGTCGAACGGCGCTACCGCGGGCGGCCAGACGATGCCGTTCCCGTCATGGCACTGTTCCGCCACCGCCGCCACCATTCTCGAGATGCCGAAACCGTAACAACCCATGATCAGGGCAGTCTCCGCGCCCTCTCCGTCCTGAAGGGCAAGCCGCATCGGAACGCTGTACTTGTCGCCAAGCTTGAAGACGTGGCCGACCTCTATGCCCCTGGCGAACTTGAGCTTTCCGCAGCCGTCCGGCGAAGGGTCGCCTTCCACCACGTTGCGGATGTCCACCACCTCGGCGTCCGGGAAGTCTCGCGCGCGGTTGACGCCAATGAGATGGAATCCTTCCTCGTTGGCGCCACATACGCAGTTGGCGAGCGCGGCCGCGGACCGGTCAACGTATACCGGCAGGTCCAGCCCCACCGGACCGATGGACCCGATGGAGCAACCCGTCGCCGACTTGACCTCATCGTCGTCGGCGAACATCAACGGCGCCGCCGCGGCGTCCAGCCGCGCGGCCTTCGTTTCGTTGAGTTCGTGATCGCCGCGCAGCACCAGGGCCACGAACGGCGCTTCCGCGCCCCGCACGATGAGGGTCTTGACGCAGCGCGACGCGTCGAGGCCCAGCAGGGAGGCGACATCGGCTATGGTCCTGACGCCCGGCGTCTCGACCCGCTCGAGCGATGCCGGCGGTTCGTCCGACGGCGCGGGCGCCAAAGCCCGGGCCCTCTCGATATTCGCCGCATAGCCGCTGTCCGGACAGTAGGCCATGAGATCCTCGCCGGACTCCGCGAGGACCTGAAACTCGTGCGATTCACCGTCCCCGATGGTGCCCGAATCCGCCTCGACGGCCCGAAAGTCGACACCGATGCGACTGAGTATCGCCCCGTAGGCGTCGTACATGTCCCGGTAGGTCTCGTCCAGGGACGCCTCGCTCAGGTGGAAGGAATAACCGTCCTTCATCAGGAATTCACGCGCCCGCAACAGCCCGAAGCGAGGCCGAATCTCGTCGCGGAACTTCGTTTGGACCTGGTACACGTTCAATGGTACCTGCTTGTAGCTGTCCACCGTGCGCCGAATCAGATCGGTCACGACTTCCTCGTGGGTCGGTCCCATCGCATAGTCGCGTTCGTGACGGTCCCGCATACGCATGAGTTCGGCGCCCATCACATCCCAGCGCCCGCTCTCGCGCCAAAGCTCGGCGGGTTGCACGACCGGCATCTGTATCTCCTGGGCGCCGAAGCGCTCGAGTTCCTCGCGCACGATCGCCTCGATCTTGCGCATGACCCGCAAGCCGAGGGGCAGCCATGTATACAGTCCCCCGGCGACACGACGAATAAAGCCGCCCCGGAGCAACAGTACGTGGCTCGCTACCTCCGCTTCCGCGGGAGTTTCCTTGAGCGTGGGGATCAGGGTCCGGCTTGCGCGCATGAAAGGAATCATACCAACTCGACGTCGCGATCAAGGGTCGACGATTCATGAAGAACGCTCCAAATTCGTTGACCCCATTGATGGGCCTTGGCGCTCTCACACAGTGCCGAGCGCCTTCCGAATCGCCGCTCTGACGCAGGCTCAGCAGGCAACCTATCGATCAGACCGCCATCGAACGACCGATGACTGGTGACAGGCGGCAAGTGGCGGTGGTTGATAAAGGTCCTCATTGCTATGATTTCCCGTTTGAACCGAGGCGCGAGAAGTTCAGGTGCCGATCTACGAGTACGAGTGCAGGGCCTGTCGGCATGGATTCGAGAGTATTCAGAAGTTGAGCGAGCCGCCGCTGGTGGATTGCCCCGAGTGCGGAGAGCCGGAACTGAAAAAGAAGATCTCCGCCGTCGCTTTTCGGCTGAAGGGCAGCGGCTGGTACGAGACCGATTTCAAGTCCGGCGACAAGAAGAACCTGCATGGCGAGCAAGCCAAGTCCGACGGTTCCAGCGATTCCACCGACACCGGCAAGAGCGAATCCAAATCGAGCGATGCGAACGGCGGCGCGTCAAAAACCGCATCGTCCAACGGTGACTCCGGCGGCGCAAAGGCTTCTGAAACGAAGTCTTGAACGCCTCGCATCACGCGAAGGTTGACCAACGCCCGACGGCTGTCGGGCAACTTCAACTACCAGGCTGACCACTCCTTATCATGCGCACCCATCATTGCGCGGAACTCTCCGCGACAAACATCGGCGAAGATGTTGAGCTCACCGGCTGGGCGCATCGACGACGCGACCACGGCGGCGTGATCTTCCTGGATCTGCGCGACCATACCGGCATGGTGCAGGTCGTCTACGACCCGGATGCCAAGGACAGCTTCGCCATCGCCGACAGGGTTCGCAACGAGTTCGTCCTGCGCGCGACGGGCCGCGTCCGGCGTCGGCCGGAAGGCATGGTGAACCCGGAACTCGCCACCGGAGAGATCGAGGTCCTGGGGTCTTCCCTCGAAGTACTGAATGTCTCCGAGGCGCTGCCCTTCCAGCTCGACGAGTATTCCAGCGCCGGTGAAGACGTGCGCCTGAAATACCGGTATCTCGACCTCCGCCGTCCCGCCATGCAGGAACGTCTGCGTCTTCGGGCGCGGGTGTCGAGCCACGTGCGCCGGTACCTTGAGAGCCAGGATTACGTCGACATCGAGACGCCCACGCTGACGCGGGCAACGCCCGAAGGGGCGCGTGACTACCTGGTGCCCAGCCGACTCCATGCAGGCGGGTTCTACGCCTTGCCGCAATCGCCCCAGGTCTTCAAGCAACTGCTGATGGTATCGGGGTTCGACCGGTACTATCAGATCGCCCGCTGCTACCGCGACGAAGACCTGCGCGCCGACCGCCAGCCCGAGTTCACGCAGATCGACATCGAAGCGGCATTCATCGACGAGTCCGAAGTGATGGGGCTGACCGAGGGCATGCTGAAATCGCTTTTCTCCGAGATGCTGGGCGTGACGCTCCCCGACTTCCCCGTCCTTGCCTGGAGCGAGGCGATGCGTCGGTTCGGCAGCGACAAGCCGGACCGGCGCAACCCTCTAGAACTGGTCGACATCGCCGACCTCATGGCGGACAGCGGGTTCAACGTGTTTCGCGCGCCCGCCGCCGATCCGGACGGGCGCGTCGTCGCGTTGCGGGCGCCGGGCGCCGCGGCGCTGTCGCGCAGGGTTCTCGACGGCTACGTGGCCTTCGTCGGCACGCTCGGGGCCAAGGGTCTCGCGTACATCAAGGTGAATGATCGCGCCGCCGGCGTCGATGGCCTGCAGTCGCCGATCATCAAGTTCCTCGACGCCCATAGGATCGAACGGGTGTTGGACCGTGTTCGGGCGGAGAACGGCGATATCGTGTTTTTCGGCGCTGATCGCGCCGACGTGGTCAACCTGTCCATGGCCGCGTTTCGACTTCGGCTCGGAGACGAGCTTGGCCTGGTCGAAGACGGGTGGGCACCGCTTTGGGTGACCGAATGGCCCCTGTTTGAACGAAACGAGGCCGGCGCGCTGACGCCCGCGCACCATCCATTTACGATGCCGGCATGTTCGGTGGCCGAAATGCGCGATAATCCCGCCGACGCATTCGCAAAGGCGTACGATGTCGTCCTGAACGGCGTCGAACTCGGCGGTGGTTCGATGCGGATTCACGATCACGCGATGCAACGGCAGGTGTTCGCGGCGTTGAATGTCGAAGAAGAGAGGTTCGGTCACTTGCTTGACGCCCTGAAATTCGGCTGTCCGCCGCACGGCGGCATCGCAATGGGTCTTGACCGGCTGATCATGCTCATGGTCGGCACCGAAGCGATCCGGGACGTCATCGCCTTCCCGAAGACGCAGAGCGCCGCCTGCCCGTTGACCGAAGCGCCCGCGACCGTCGATGCGAAACAGCTGCGCGACCTTCACCTTCGAATACGCGGACGGGGCAGCTGATGGCTGGCCACTCGAAGTGGGCCAATATCAAGCACCGCAAGGCGGCGCAGGACGCCAAGCGCGGAAAACTCTGGTCGAAGCTGATCCGCGAGATCACCGTCGCCGCCCGCATCGGCGGCGGCGCCATCGCCGACAATCCTCGATTGAGGACGGCAACCGACGCGGCGCTGGCGGCCAACGTGCCGAAGGACACCATCGACCGGGCGGTGCAGCGGGGCGCCGGCGGCGGCGAAGGGGCCGATGTCGAGGAAATCGTCTACGAGGGCTACGCGCCCGGCGGCGTCGCCGTCCTCGTCGAGGTCATGACCGACAACAGGAACCGTTCCGTAGCCGCCGTCAGGCATGCGTTCAGCAAGCACGGAGGCAATCTCGGCACCAATGGTTCCGTCGCCTACCTGTTCAACAAGCTCGGCGTCGCGTCGTTCGCCCCCGGCGCTGACGAGGATGCGGTTCTGGATGCCGCGCTGGAAGCTGGCGCCGAGGATGTCGACAGCGACGACGACGGCTCCATGTCCATCACGACGCCCCCGGAAGCATTCGGCGGTGTCGTCGATGCGTTGGGCGCGGCCGGGCTGGTCCCCGACCATGCCGAAGTGACCATGGTGCCCTCGAGCTATAGCGAATGCGATGCGGATGCCGCCCGCAAGGTCCTGCGTCTCATCGACGCGCTGGAAGACATCGACGACGTGCAGAACGTATACAGCAACGCGTCTTTCCCGGTCGACGCATTGGACGGTCCCGTTTGATGACGCGCGTCCTCGGCGTCGATCCGGGATCGCGGGTGACCGGCTACGGCCTGATTGACGACGACGGCGGTCGCGCGAGGTATGTCGCGAGTGGCTGCATCAGGAGCGATGCGGGTACGGATTTCAGCGCCAGGCTGGTGGACATCTTCCATGGCATCGACACCGTGATCGGCGAATACGGGCCGGACGAGATCGCCGTCGAGGAGGTGTTCGTCGCCAGGAATCCAGCGTCCGCGCTGAAACTCGGCCAGGCGCGCGGGGTCGCGATCGCGGCCGCGGCCGCGCATGACATCACCGTGGTCGGATACCCGGCCAGGCAAGTCAAACTTGCCGTGGTCGGAACCGGCGGCGCGACCAAGGATCAGATGCAGTACATGGTGAAGACGGCGCTGTCCCTGAGCGACAGCCCGGCGCAAGACGCCGCCGACGCACTCGCCGTTGCGCTGTGTCACGTCGATGCGAGGAACGCCAAGTGATCGGCCGGATCTTCGGGGACGTGCTGGCGGCGGAAGACGAGGTGCTGCTGATAGACGTGCGGGGCGTCGGCTACGAAGTCACCGTCGCGCCATCCACCCTGGCCCGATGCTCCGCCGCGAATGCTCCGGTGGAGCTGTTCACCCACCAGACCGTGCGCGACGACGCCATCACGCTGTTCGGATTCCCTTCGCGCGAGGAGCGTTCCCTGTTTCGCCTGTTTATCAAAGTGAGCGGCATTGGACCCAAGCTTGCGATGACGATGCTCGGTTCACTGCCGGCGGCGGCGCTGCTTCGCTCCATCGCCGCGGGCGAAGCGGGCTTGTTGACCAGGGTTCCCGGCGTTGGCAAGAGGACGGCGGAGCGCGTCATTGTGGAGTTGAAGGACCGCATAGGCGCCGTCCCGATCGCCGCTCCAGACGGGGATGGAGCGGTAGCGGAAGACCACACCGAGGAAGACGCGATCCGCGCGTTGGTGGGACTGGGCTGGCGCGCGTCCGACTTGCGGGATGTGGTCGCCGACGCGCATGTGGACGGCCAGTCGACGGAAGACCTGATTCGCGCGGCGCTGCGGCGGTTGGGCGGGGACGCATGAGCATCGAACGCGACCGCATCACGTCGATCCACGCCAGCTCCCGGGACCTGTCCCTCGATCGCTCCCTGCGGCCCGCCCGCCTGGAACAGTTCGTAGGCCAGACGAAGGTGAAGGAACAGGTCGGCATCGCGATCGAAGCCGCCCGGCATCGCGGCGAATCCCTCGACCACACCCTGATCTGCGGTCCTCCCGGACTGGGGAAAACCACCCTGGCGCACATCATCGCGAATGAACTCGACGTCGCGATCAAGGCCACTTCGGGCCCGGTCATCGAGATTCCCGGCCGACTCGCCGCCATGATCACAACGCTCGAACCCGGCGACGTGCTGTTCGTCGACGAAATTCACCGTCTTTCGCCCGTGGTGGAGGAGCGCCTCTATCCCGCCATGGAAGACGCCGAGATCGACATTCCGGTAGGCGAGGGACCGGCCGCCAAGTCGATCAAGTTTCGCCTGCCGCAATTCACGCTGGTCGGCGCAACGACGCGCGCCGGACTGCTGACATCGCCGTTTCGCGACCGCTTCGGAATCGTTCAGCGTCTCGAGTTCTATTCCGTCGACGAACTGGCCAGGATCGTGGAAGCGTCGGCGGCGAAGATGGATGTCTCCGTCGACAAGGGCGGCGCGAGGGAGATCGCCAGCCGGTCCCGCGGCACGCCGCGCATTGCCAACCGCCTGACCCGCCGCGTGCGCGACTACGTGCAGGTGCGCGGAGACGGCAGGATCACCCGGCGGTCCGCCCGCAGATGGCTTGATCAACTCGATGTCGACCAGGAAGGGTTCGACCAACTGGACCGAAAGTTGCTGGACACCATATTGCGCCACTTCGGTGGCGGGCCGGTGGGACTGGACTCGCTCGCCGTCGCGATCAGCGAAGAACGAGATACGATCGAGGACGTACTCGAGCCGTATCTGATACGGGAAGGCTTTCTCATGCGCACGCCCCGGGGTCGAGTCGCGACCGAGAAGGCCTTTCGCCATTTTGGCCTCGCACCGGCGGAAAGCGCGACGAACCCGGCCCAGGGGAGACAGAGCCCGCTGGATCTCGGTTTCGAGGACGGCGGGAAAGACCAACAGGGTAAACAGAAGTAGCAGTCACCGCACAATGCCGCAACAGATTCCGATATTCGACCTCATAGTCAATGCGAGCCTGCCCGTCCAACTCGTCATCGCGCTGCTCGCGATCGCATCCGTGATCACCTGGATGATGATTTTTCAACGCTGGTTCGCCCTCAGTCGCGCCCATCGGCAGATGGACGAGTTCGAGGATCACTTCTGGTCCGGAGTCGACTTGAGAGAGCTGTACGGCGAACTGCAGCAGGACGCGGACCACCTGGATGGGAGCGAGATGATCTTCGCGGCTGGTTTCCGCGAGTACCTGCGGCTGTCCGATCAGGCGGGCGTGGACGCGGACGCCGTCATGCAAGGAGTCGAGCGCGCGATGCGCGTAGCCCGGGGCCGCGAGGAAGAAGACCTGGAGCGACACCTGGGCTTCCTGGCGACCGTCGGTTCCACCGCCGTGTACGTGGGCCTGTTCGGTACCGTCTGGGGCATCATGAACTCGTTCCGCAGTCTCGCCAACATGAGCCAGGCGACGCTTGCGTCGGTGGCGCCCGGGATATCCGAAGCCCTGATAGCCACCGCCATGGGGCTGGTCGCCGCCATTCCCGCCGTGATCGCATACAACCGTTTTACCGCCCGGGTGGAGGTCCTGGTCAAGCGCTACGACACGTTCGCCGAGGAGTTGACCAGCATTCTCTACCGCACGGCGCACAAGACCTGATACCCGCGCATGGCCGAACGACGAAAGCCCATGTCCGAGATCAACGTCGTGCCGTATATCGACGTGATGCTGGTCCTGCTTGTCATCTTCATGGCGACGGCGCCGCTGCTGACCCAGGGCGTCGATGTCGATCTGCCCCAGGCGCCTTCGGAACCGTTGTCCGACGAGGAGAACGATCCACTGGTGATCACCGTGAATCGCGAGGGCGCGGTGTTCGTCAACACCGGCATCCGCAAGGACACCGAAGCGGGCCGGCGCGTCACCATGTTCTCGCTTGAGGACGAGGTGGCGCGAATTGTCGGCGCGCGCCCGAACGCACCCGTGTTCGTGCGGGCCGATCACACGCTCGACTACGGCGCGGTCGTCAGCGTCATGACCGTCTTGCAGAAGGCCGGCGCCGAGAGCGTCGGCCTGATTACCGACCCGCCGGACATCAGCGCGGCGGCAGGCGAGGAATAGTGCAGCACATCCTTCGCGACTACAGTCTTCCCCTGTTGCTCGCGTTCGGCGTCCATGCCGCTGTCGCCCTCGCGCTGGCCCAGGGTTGGAAGTCGCCCCCGGTCGAACCTCGAGTCGTCGCACCCAACATCGTCGATGCGGCGCTGCTCGTGCTTGAGCAGCCGAAACCCAAGCCCGCGCCGCGCGCCACGCCTCCTCCGACTCCGAAACTCGGACGGCCGGTCGCCGAAGTCCCGAAACCCAAGGTCGATCCCCTTGCCGAACAACGTCGCCAGAACGAGGAAGCGGAACGCGAGCGGCAGCGAGAGGAGGAGGCCCGCCAAAAGCGTCTCGATGCCCTTGCGGACAGGTCGTTCGACGATTTGCTGGAGCGGGAGATGACGGATCTTGGGCAGGACGCCGCGGATACGGCCTCGCTCACGTATTTCCAGGGCATCTATAGCGCCATCGTCGCCAACTGGTCGCGGCCCCCTTCCGCGCGCAACGACATGGAGGCGCGATTGCGGGTGGAGTTGATTCCCACCGGCGAGGTCGTGTCGGTCACGGTGATTTCTTCCAGCGGCAACGGTGCCTTCGATCGCTCCGCCGAGGCCGCGGTTCGCAAGGCGCGACGGTTCGAGGTGCCGAGCGAAACGCGATCGTTCGAACGGCACTACCGCTCGTTCGTCTTGTTGTTCAAACCACAGGACCTGTTACGTTGAATACTGCGAAGTACCGCTCCGGAAGGGGGCTATGGGGCGCGTGCGTAGCCGCATCGATGATGGCGGCAAGCGTTTTCGCCCTTGAGACGATCATCATCGAGAGGGGCTACGACAACCCCACCAGGATCGCTGTCGTCCCTTTTGAAACGCTCGACTCCACCGAAGCCGGGATCGCCGAGATCGTCTCGTTCGACCTGGCCCGCAGCGGGCAGTTCGATCCGTTGCCGCGGGAGAACATGCTGTCCTTTCCCGCCCGATCCGAGGACGTGTTCTTCCGCGACTGGCGCATCCTCGGCATCGAGTACGTGGTCATCGGCCGACTCCGCCGGCAGCCGAACGGCGACCTCGGCGTCGCCTACCACTTGCTCGACGTGTTCAACGAACGGGAATTGACGGCGCGCCGGATCGGCGCGAGCGCATCGCAGCTGCGGGACGTCGCCCACAGCATCTCCGATGACGTATACGAACAGATCACCGGCATACCCGGGGCTTTCTCCACGAAGATTCTCTACGTGCTCGCAAGAAATTCCGGCACGTCGTACGCGACTTACGAACTGAAACTCGCGGACTCCGACGGCGCGCGCGCCCGCACGCTGTTCGAGTCCGCGCAGCCCCTGCTGTCGTCGAGTTGGGCGCCGGACGGGCGACGGGTGGCGTACGTATCGTTCGAGAGCAACAGACCGGCCATCGTGATCCAGGACATCGAGACCGGTTCCCGCACCCGCGTCGCCGAATACAGGGGCCTCAACAGCGCCCCCGTGTTCTCGCCCGACGGCAATCGCCTCGCGCTGGTCCTTTCCCGCGACGGCAACGCGGAAATCTATGTGAAAGACCTCCTGACCGGCGCGCTGCGGCGCATTACCCGCTATCCGTCAGCCATCGATACCGAGCCGAGCTGGACCCCGGACGGCACCGGATTGATCTTCACTTCGGACCGCGGCGGCAGGCCGCAGATCTACCGGATGGACCTGACCAACTCGATGGTCGAGCGCCTGACGTTCGAGGGCGACTACAACGCGCGCGCCCGCTTGCTGCCGGACGGGGAGAACCTGGTCTACGTCCACCGGCGCGGGCGCACGTATCACATCGCCTGGCAAAATCTCCTGCGCGACGACGGCGTAAGGGTGCTCACAAACACCTCGCTCGACGAATCGCCGTCCATCGCGCCGAATGGAACGATGTTGATCTATGCCACGCAGGTTGGGGGTAGGGGTATACTAGCGGTCGTTTCGATAGACGGACGTGTCAAGTACCGGTTGCCTGCGGCGGAAGGCGACGTCAGGGAACCTGCCTGGTCGCCGTATTTGGATGCATTTTCGCCGGGAACCTAGCCCTCGCGCGGCGAAGGTCGGGGAACCAGCATCGACAAAACAGGAGAAGCGAAGTGAGGCATTTTTCGACAAAGAGCGGGACCGAGTGGGGAAACCGCGTGACGAGCTTCGTCGTCGCGTTGCTCGCCGGTGGCGTGTTGGCCGGCTGCGCGAGCTGCGCCGGCAAACCGGATCCCGTAGAAGTGATAGAGGACGCCCCTCCACCGAAGGTGGAACCTACGCCGGAACCCGTTGAGGAGAAGCCGCGCGTGGATAGCGAGGGCGTTTGGCTGGATCCCGAAACCGGACGTCCGATGGCGCGGGTCGTTCACTTCGACCTCGACAAGGCCGTTCTGAAGCCTGGAGATATACGCGTTCTCGAAGGGCATGCCGGCTTTCTCTCCGCCAATCGCGACCGTTCGATCACCGTCGAAGGCCATTGCGACGAGCGAGGAACGCGGGATTACAACTTGGCGCTCGGCGAAAGACGTGCCACCGCCGTCGTCGAGTTCCTGACGACTTCGGGCGTGAATCGATCGCAAATAGCGGATGTCGTGAGCTATGGAGAAGAACAGCCTGTCGACGTCGGCTCCAATGAGGAAGCCTGGGCGAAGAACCGGAGAGCGGTCGTCGTCTATCAGTGAGATGGCCGCGGTCAGAGCCGCCCCGGTAAAACCGGCGGCGCCGACCCACAAGCCTCGCACGGAACAAAAGCATTCGGGGAGCGCCGGCGGCCCGGGGCGCTTGGTCCATGGCCGGCGGGCGGCGCCGGGCGGGCGCCTTCAGCCGACCAGCGCGAGGGAGCACCCCTCGCAAGGGAAAGACCGGAGCCGAAGTCACCGACTTTGGGGCACTTCCGCAGTGCCGGCTAAACCGGGCGAGCAATGGTGCCGCCGCGCCCGTGTCCGGGAAACGCCGCCGCCGCGAGGTTGGCGATGGCTGACGGGCATCGCGGTTCTATATTCCTGTAGTGTGGCCTACGGCGCGGCCCCCGTGGAGGAATCCGTTGCCGACGACATGGCGCAGTCCAGAGACTCCGTTTCCGCAACACAACGCGCGATAGCCGAAGAAGCGCCCGCCGGCACGAACCAATCGGGAAGCCAGTCGGCGAGTCAGTTAGGACAACTTTTCTACCAGCTGCAGTTGCTGCGCGATGAGGTGCAACGCCTCAACGGCTCGCTCGAGGAGCAGCAACACCAGATCGAGCGGCTCGCCCGGGAGCAGCATGAACGCTACCTCGGCCTGGACCGGCGAATCGCGGAGTTGGGCGGCGGGTCGACCGGGGCCACAGGCGATGACGGAGCGATCCGTCCAAGTGTGGATCCCGATCCGCCGTCACAGCAACCCGATGGGCCGGCGACGGAGAGGGGTACGTACGAGTCGGCCTACGAACTCATGCAACGTCATCAATACGGATCTGCGGCGGAGATATTTCAACATCTGATAGACGAGTACCCGAACGGTCAGTACACACCGAATGCCTTCTACTGGCTGGGCGAACTGCACCGCAAGAACGGGGACCCCGAGGCGGCCCGCCAGTCCTTCGTGCTGGTGGTCGACCTCTATCCGGAACACCACAAGGTGCCGGATGCACTGTACAAACTCGGTGTCGTCTACACGCAACTGGACGAAACTTCGCGCGCACTGGAATACCTCGACCGCGTGGTGCAAGAGTATCCGGACTCAACCGCGGCAAGCCTCGCCAAGCGCCACGCCGCCGAGCTCCGGTAACAGCGCGGCGCCAGCGCGCCCGCGCGCGCCGACAGTTCAACTGACGAAATGAACGAAACTTCGCCCGCCTCGCTGCGCATCACCGAGATATTCCATTCTCTCCAGGGAGAGTCGTCGTCCACGGGCCGGCCGACCACTTTCGTGCGGCTCACCGGCTGTCCGCTGCGATGCCGGTACTGCGACACGGCATACGCGTTCACGGGCGGGGAAGTCATGTCTGCGGAAGCGGTCCTGCGACGCGTGAACGCCTTTCCCGCCCGATTCGTCACCGTGACCGGCGGCGAACCGCTGGCGCAGCCCGGCGTCCATCTCCTGATGGCCGCCCTGTGCGACCGGGGCTACCGCGTTTCGCTGGAAACCGGCGGTGCCCTGGACATTTCCGACGTGGACGACCGCGTGACCATCGTCATGGACCTGAAGACGCCCGGCTCCCTGGAATCCCGCCGCAACGACTACCGGAACGTTGAGCGGCTCACCGAGAAGGACGAAGTCAAGTTCGTCATCTGCGACGACCGGGACTACGCATGGGCCAAGCGCAAGTGCGAGGAACTGCGACTGCGCGAGCGCGTGGGCGAGATACTGTTTTCGCCTTCCGCCGCCGAATTGGCGCCCCGGGTGCTCGCGGAGTGGATCTTGCGCGACGGCATCGACGTGCGGATGCAGATTCAATTGCACAAGGCGCTCTGGGGCGATCAACCGGGCCGATGACACCCGCGGTAGTGCTGGTCTCCGGCGGCCTCGACTCCGCCACCGCGCTCGCGATCGCCCGGGACCAGGGGTTCGACTGCTACGCACTGTCCCTCGCCTACGGTCAGCGACACGGCGTTGAACTCGAGGCCGCGAAGCGCGTGGCCGACGCATTGGGCGTTCGCGCACACCGGGTGATCGCCGTCGACCTTTCGTCGTTCGGCGGATCGGCGCTCACCGACCCGGAAATCGCCGTGCCCGAAACGCCGACCGCCGGCGTTCCGGTCACCTACGTCCCCGCCCGAAACACGGTTTTCCTGTCCCTGGCGCTCGCGTGGGCGGAAGCCCTCGGCGCCCGCGATATCTTTATCGGGGTGAACGCGGTTGACTATTCCGGCTATCCCGACTGCCGGCCGGCGTTCATAAGGGCGTTCGCCGCGCTCGCCAACCTCGCCACCCGGGCGGGCGCCGAGGGAGGGAACATCGTGATACACGCGCCGCTCATCGAGCTTTCCAAGGCGGAAATCATCCGGCGCGGCGTCGCGCTCGGCGTCGATTACCGCATCACCGTTTCCTGTTATCAGCCGGATACGGACGGCCGCGCCTGCGGCAAGTGCGATAGCTGTCGCATCCGCCGCGAGGGCTTCGCCGCCGCCAGCGTCCCGGACGCGACGGAGTATCGGGCGTGATGCTCAAGCCGGAGAAGCGGCTACGGACAAAGCGAAACCTCCCAAGAGCAGCGCCGCCCGAGCCAAAATGAGCACCCGCGATCCCGGTGGAATCGCGGGCTCGCTCTCTTATCGCACGTGAGCTACGAACTCGAGAAGGCAGGGGGACTTGCATACATGATGTCGGGCCGTATAGTGCGGCGCTTTTGCGGGGGACCGCGTCGTGCGACCCACCAGATTCCTCCCATTACTCGGCTTCGCAACTTTGTGGGTAACGATTAGTTCAGCGCAGGATCACCAATCGCTGACTGAGGGTTCGACATTCCGCGACTGCCGCACCTGTCCCGTGATGGTCGTGATTCCCGGCGGCACGTTCATGAAGGGGTCCCCGCAGAACGAACCCGGACGCTTCGACGATCGCAGAAACCATGACGAGGACGATCTGGAGGGACCCGGAGGATCGCAGGTAGAAGTTTCGGTTCCCGGGTTCGCCCTCGGCGCCTTCGAGATCACCAACGGGGAATTTCAGGCATTCGTCGAAGAGACAGGATATGAGATGCCGGGCGGATGTTGGACGCATCTGCGCGGTGACGGTTCCTGGAACCGTTATCCGGAAGCGACGTGGAACCACCTCGGCCGTCCGTTCGTCGCGACCCATCCCGCGTCCTGTATCGACTGGCACGCCGCCAATGCGTACGCACGTTGGTTGTCCCTGCGAACAGGGGCGCCGTATCGCCTTCCTACCGAGTCCGAATTCGAACATGCACTACGCGCGGGTTCGACCACCCGTTATCACTTCGGCGATGACCAGGAGGCGTTGTGTCGGTATGGAAACGTGATCGACGCGTCATTGAACGCCATCTATCCTGCCGCGTCCACGCTGCAATGCGACGACGGCTACGCATATGCGGCACCCGTCGGCCAGTTCGAGCCGAATGCCTTTGGCGTGTACGACATGACCGGCAACGTGTTCGAATGGCTCGCGGACTGCTACGAGCCCAGCTACGCGAACGCACCCACGGACGGGTCGGCCCTGGTTGCCGATCCTTGTGAAGCGCGCAGCCTTCGCGGCGGCTCCTGGGCCTATCTCTTGTCGAGCTTGCGCTCCGCGGACCGCAGCGACGACCCGCCGGATGCGCTGTTCGACGGCGTCGGCTTCCGCTTGGCCCGTGACCTTGACGTCGCGGTCGCTCCGTTGCCCGACTGGGATCTGCGCGTCTACGAGGATCGCGCGCTTGGATTCTCCCTCCTGCGCCCGGCGAGACTTGAACGGTCCGGGGACAGCGGCTACGTCACATTCTCCGAAAACCCGAAAGACATGTCCTATAACGAGGACGTTCCCTTGATGGTGGTCAACCTCAACCGGGACGATCCCACCGCCACTGTCAGCGAGCTGGCGGAGGCATTCGCAGAGTCCATCGAAGGCGAAGTCCTGGAAGTCACATCGGAAGCATCGACCCTGCGCGATGGCGTCACCGATGCCGTCGAAATCGTCGTGGACTGGCGACATGCAGGGACCGGACGACTGCTGCGGACCACCAATCTGAGTATCGCGCTCGGTGATCGACGCGTGTCGGTCCGATTGACCAGGGGTCCCGGCTCGGACTGGAATGATCTGAAGGAACTGCTCTATACGCTGCGCGTGCATTGACGGCGACGGGTGTATTGGTGGGCCGTCTGGGACTCGAACCCAGGACCAACGGGTTAAAAGCCCGCTGCTCTACCAACTGAGCTAACGACCCCGGTCGCGAGCGGCGTGCATTGTAAGCACGCGCCGGAAGCCGAACAAGGCGACAAGACTATCGCGGCGGCCGGTCCACGATCACGCCCGTGCGCTCGAGTTCCGCAACCTGGTCGTCCGAATAGTCGAGCCAACCCTTGAGCACCGCCGCGTTGTCCGCGCCGAATTTCGGACACGGCGTCCAGTCCGCGTTGGATATGCCGTTCATCTTCATGGGATTGCCGGGCATCGGCGTCGGTCCTGCTTCGATGGGCACGAAGAACCCCCGTTCCCGCGATTGCGGGTCGTGCAGCATGTCGGGCGTCGTGTTGACCGGACCTGCGGGGACGCCCGCCGCCTGCAGTGCCTCCGCGCCGGTCTGCTTGTCGCGACATGCGGTCCAGCGGGAGATCAGCGCATCGATTTCCGAGCGGTCGCGGCGTCGGGTCGCGATATCGGCATCGGCGTCGAGGGACGGGACGACGGAGCAGAGCGACTTCCACTCGCCGTCGCCGCGGCAAGCGATGGCGATCCATTCGTCTTCTCCGGCGCTCGGATAGACGCCGTGCGGCGCCATCGCGGGATGGCCGTTGGCAAGCCTCTCGATCGGGTTACCAAGTTGGCGGTCGATCAACCAGGGGCCGCAGAAGGAAACGGCGGCATCGTGCAGCGACATTTCGACGAATGCCCCCTTGCCCGTCTTCTCGCGCCGGCGCACCGCCGTCACGACTCCCGCCGCGGCGTTTACGGCTGCGATCGGGTCCATCAACGCCATGGCCGTATTGCGCGGCTCGTCCGGCCCATATCCCATCGCGTCCGACAGTCCGCTCATCGCTTCGACCGCGGGACCGAACGCCACGCGCCCGCTATATGGTCCTTCGACTCCGTACCCGGGCATGGCGACGTAGATGAGGGATGGGTTCTCGGCCGCAAGGACATCGTAGGAAAGGCCGAGTCCCGGCATGGTGACGGAGTGGAAATTCTCGATCACCACGTCGGCCATGCGCACCAGCCCAAGGAACGTTTCCCTGCCGGCGTCGGTCTTGAGGTCGATGGCGACGCTCCGCTTGTTGCGCTGCTGCTTGACGAAGATGGCGTTCCGGTTCCACGGCTCGTGGCCGGGGTCGCCGCCAACCCAGCCGTAGGCGACCTCGTCCACGGGGAAGTCCCGCGGACCCCTGCCCATCGGCGATTCGATCTTCACCGTCTCGGCGCCAAGATCCGCGAGGAAACGCGTAGCCAGGGGACCGGCCCAGACATGGGTCAGGTCCAGAATGCGCACGCCCCGCAGCGGACCGTCAGCCACCCTGTTGCTCCCGTTGTGAAAGAACGGCGGGTCGCGGGGATGTCCCGCGCATCCGCCACCCGACACGGGGCGAGACGAGGCGACCATATGCGCTATCCGCCTGCTGCCAGAAGTCGCGCTGCGCCAGGTGCGGGTCGCGCAACACCTCATCGAAGGTCTTGAGTTCACCGCAGGGAAAACGGTGCTCCGTCGCGCGCGCGAGCACCTCCGCTGTCGACATCGGCGCAAATGCCTCGGCCAGGATCTGGTGCAGCGCCTCTCGATTGGCGATGCGGTCGGCATTCGTCTCGAAGCGCGGGTCGACCACGAGCTCCGGCCGATCGACGGCCGCGGCAAGGGCGTCCCAGAAATGCAGCGTGATGTTGATATAGATCCAGCCGTCCGCGCAGCGATAGAGATTGCTCGGGGATACGTAAACGAAGTCGTTGCCGTGGCGGGAACGTATCTCGCCCGCGCAGGTCCACATCACCGTCGTGAACTGGCTCAAGGCCATGACGGACTCGAACATGCCGATGTCGATGACGTCTTCTTCTCCGGCCAGTCGGCTCGCGTTCGCCGCGACGTATGCCAGGCCGCCGCCCTGGAACTCCGCGTAGTGGCCCGGGAGCGTCAGCGGCGCGCGGTCGGAATCGCCCATGAGATAGGTGTAGCCGCCCATGGCGAGAATCGTGCTCTCCGTGGCGCGCCAGTTCCGTTTGGGGCCGGTAAGGCCGAAGGGTGTGATCGCGGCTTTCACGGGCGCGCCCCAGTCATCGAATCCGAGGTTCGTCAGTCCGCGCGCGGTCGGCGCTTCGGCGACGACGATGTCGGCGCGGTCGGCCAGTTCGCCGATGAGGTTCCTGTCTTCGGTCTGCACATGTCGTTTGCCCGCGTGAAGGTAGAGGTCGAGTGCCGCCTCACTGTGTTCGCTTGGTGCCAGCGCCGCGCCCGCGACACGCACGACCTCGCAGCCCGCCTGCGCGAACAGCCGACCGCAGTATCCGGCGGCGACTCCCCCGACTTCCAGGACGCGATCCATTCAATCGCTCCGGACCTCATCCACGAGACCCCACGACAGCGCTGTTTCCGCATCCACGCGCGCCCCGGTCAACGCCATGTACGCGAGCCGGCGGCGGCCGATTCGGGGCAGGATGCTTGCAGTCCCGCCGGCACCCGGTACGAGTCCCATCGATACCTCGGGAAGCTGAAAAAACGCGTCTTGCCGCGCAACGACACGGCTCGCGAACGCTGGCAGTTCGATGCCGGCGCCGACGCAGGCCCCGTGCAACCTGGCTTCGACGCGATCACGGAGGCCATGCAGCGCCGCACCCACGCTGCGCGTGAGCCGGGACGCATGCGCAAGACCCGCATCGGCGGCTTCGCCGAACTCGTCGAGATCGCCGCCGGCGCTGAAACAGACGCCCGCTCCCTGCAGGATCACCCTTGCAACGCTCGGATCGTCCGCTGCGAGGTAGAGCGCTTCGCACAATGCATCGCGCAAGCTCGAAGAGTAGGCATTGCGCCTGTGCGGGCGGTTCAACGTGACGTGGAGCTCGTCATTCACCCGCTTAACGAGCACGCATGGCTCCGGATCGGGAGGGACACGACGAGACGGGCGCGAAGCGAGCCACGACTGGAACTCGGCGCCGTGCTGCAGGGTTGAGTACGCGAGAGATTCCGCGAGTAGGGCATCGCCGGTCGAGACGCGCTCGTTATGGCGCAACAGTCCCACCAGGGTCATGGACGCTATCGGGTTGCACTCGATCGCCTCGGTGACGATGCCCGCCTCCGTATGCGACGCTACCACGACGTCCACCAAGTCGGGTGCCTCATCCACCCGATCGCCAATCCCGATCACGGGACAGTTCGGCCGATATGGCGGCGTCGCCATGGCGCCACCATCGAGCACGACCAGCGCATAGGGCATTCCGCAGAGTGGCGAGAACGCCTCGGCCGCGGCGGGTGATGTCAGCCTAGCCAGTAGATCGGGGATTGAAGACGGACTGTCCAAGCGGTTTCTTGTTCCGGAGAGATTACGGACAAATTATTGCATTCGAGCGCGATGCGGCGGCAGCCGAGTTGAGGCAGGCCGCTAAAACCGACTGCGGGTCAGCCGAATCGCGCTTTCGCCCGTGCCATCGCCCTGGCGGCCTCAACCTCCCGGTTTCGGCTCGGGGCGCCGGTGACGAGGGATGAGAGCAGCGTGCCTGTCGCTGCCGCGACGGCGGTCACCGCCTCGTCGAACGCTTCCCGATTGGCCCGGGACGGCTGCCTGAAACCGCTCACCTTGCGCACGTACTGCAAGGCCGCCGCCTCCACTTCCGTTGCGGTGGCTGGCGGTTGGAAGTTGAATAGGGTCCTGATGTTGCGGCACATTCGTCGATCCTTGTTTGCAGCGCTCAAAACCGGATGTTATCCATGACGAAGCGGTCTTGTCCGTCGTTCTCGCTCCCATGTTGTTGATTCGCGATGCCGAACTCGGCTCGGACCGCGCCGACGTGCGCTGTCGCGATGGCCGCATCGTCGAAATCGGCACTGGTCTCGTTGCGTCGGGCGACGAGGAAGTCATCGAAGCGCGGGGAAGCGCCCTGCTTCCAGGACTTCATGACCACCATATTCACCTGTTCGCTCTCGCCGCCGCGCGCGCATCCGTCAAATGCGGACCGCCGGAGGTCAGCGATCGAGACGCGCTTGCCGACGCCCTTGCAAGCGCGGCTGCCGGCGAATGGATTCGCGGTGTCGGCTATCACGAGTCCGTGGCCGGGATGCTCGACCGCCAGGCGCTGGACACGCTGATCGCCGACCGCCCGGTCCGCATACAGCACCGTTCCGGCAAGATGTGGTTTCTGAACTCTCCTGCAGCGCAGATCCTGGGACTCGACGCGGATTTCGACGGCCGCCTGTTCCGCCAGGACGCATGGTTGCGCGAACACGTCGCCACTGATGTCGATCTCGCCGCAGTGTCACGAGAACTCGCAAGCTACGGCGTCACCGGGGTAACGGACGCCACTCCGTCCAACGACGATGAAACCGTCGCGAAGATCACCGCCGCTGGGGTCGGACAGCGCGTATGTCCAATGGGAGGGAAACACCTGTCACGGGGGACGCTGAAGATCATGCTCGACGAGCATGCACTGCCGGACTTCGACGTGTTGCGAGCGCGGATCGCCGAAGCGCATCGGCGCGGAAGACCCACCGCCACGCACTGCGTAACGCGCACCGAGCTCGTCTTCGCTCTGTCCGCCCTGCTGGAAGCCGCAACGATGCCCGGCGATCGCATCGAACATGCGTCGGTCACCGATGACGCGACGATGGCGTTGGTGGTCCAGGCGGGAGTGACGGTGGTCACCCAGCCCAATTTCATTTCAGAACGCGGCGAGCAATACCTCGCCGACGTCGACCCGGCCGATCATCCCTACCTGTATCGCTGTCGCGGATTCCTCGATGCCGGCGTACCTCTCGGGGGCGGGACGGACGCTCCGTTCGGGGAGCCGGACCCCTGGGAGGCGATCCGGGCGGCAGTGAGGCGCAATACCAGCGAGGGCCGCGTGATCGGTCCTAACGAAGCACTGTCGCCGGAAAGGGCGCTTGCGCTCTTCACAACCCCGGCGGAGGAACCCGGCGGCGCGCCCCGCCGTATCGCGGTCGGCGAGACCGGGGACCTGTGTTTACTGGATCGGGGCTGGAAGGAGGTGCGGAAGTCGCTCCGCCATGAACACGTCGCTGCGACGATTCTCGGCGGAGAGGTGATGTTCAGGCGATCTTCCATCTTGCGCGATTGATCAGCCTCGCTGGCACGGGCTCGAGACTGACTCAAGGCGTACAATCGTTGCCATCTACTGCCCATTGCTGTCGCACAACTTATGCAGCACTTTCAGATCGTCACCAAGCACACGACGAGAACTTCCAGACATCTGCAAACGGTTCGCCTTCGTTACGCACCACGAGAATCTCCAGCACTTCCCTTACCGACCAGTTCCGGCCGCTGGTCCACCGACAAGGGTGTCAGCCCGTCGTACGAAACCCGACGATCTCGACCAATTGGATTGTCCATGCAGAAGGGTGCACGACAAATTTGTTGGATTCTAGGCGGCGCGGTCGCTGCGGCGTTTCCAGAAGGGGTCGAAGCGGTTGCTGAGGACGGCGCAGCGGAGGGCGGCCATGGCGTTGACGCCGGCGACGGACCAGTGCATGCCGGGGCGTTTGAAGCGGGTTCCGACGACATGCTTGCAGCCGGCCTCGACGACGCCGGAGGCGACGCACAGGCCCATGTTGCGGAAGGCGGGGTAGCGCATGCGGTGGCGGTTGCGGCGGACGTAGTCGATGCAGCGGCGCGCGTCGTCGTGTCCGGCGTGGCGGCGCAACGCGCGCAGGAGGGCGCCGATGCGGCCGTTGTCGAGTTCGTCGCGACGGCGTTTCGCCCAGCGTTCGGCCGTGTCGGTGCCGGGACCGTAGACGGCCTTGGCGACGTCCCACAGGTGCTGCTTGGCGTGGAACAGGTCGACGATCTGGATGGCGTCGGGGAACAGTTCGTCGGCGATGTTCCAGATCCACGGCGCGCCGTCGCCGAGCACCACCCGGCGGCGCGCGCGGTGGAAGCCGCGGCGGCGCGCCTCGCGCGCGGCGCGGCGCGCGAACGGCGGCGGTTCGGGGTCGGCGCCGCGGCTGGCGGCGCTCTCGACGGCGGCGGAGTAGGACACGGAGCCGGCCTGCCGCGCGGGGAGTTCGCGGCCGCGTTCGTCGGTCGCGGCGGCCCACGCCGTGACCAGCTTGACCTCGCGGGTCTTCGCGGTGCCGTCGGCCTGCTTGCCGGGGCGGCCGGCCAGTTCCGCCTTGCGCACCGGCACGCCGGTGCCGTCCATGCCGAGGCACATGGTCGGCGCGCGGCCCGGCTCCTCCGCGACGGTGACGCGCTCGTCCGCCCCGAGCTGGCGGCCGAGCGCCTCGGCGGTGCGCTCGGCCTGCTTGGCGCAGACGTTCAGGCCGGCCAGGTCGTGCAGCAGCGCGCCGGTCTCCGCGAAGCTCGCGCGCGCCGCCGCCAGACCGGTCATGCGCACCACGCCGGGCGACAGCGACGTGCCCTCGATGCCGAGCGCCCGGTCGCGCGGGCAGAAGCCCGCGCGGCACGCCGCGCAGTGGTGGTAGGCGCGCTCCAGGCGCATCGGACCGAGCACCGTGGTCACGGTCTTCGCGCGCCGGCCCGCGTACGCGGCCGCGCCGCCGCAGGCGTCGCACGGCACCCGCGGCCCGACGCGGTCGCCGAGGTCGGCGTTGAGCAGCCCCTCGACCAGCCGCGCCGCGAAGCCGAGGGCGCGGCGCCGCACCGCCGTCTCCAGCGCCTCGAGATCGACGCCGGCCGCCGCGCCGGCGCCGAACAGCGCCTCGACCTCGGCGGCGAGGCCGGTCGCGAACGCCGCCGTCAGCGTCTCGCGGAGCCCCCTTTTCTGGCCGTCCGCCCCGTTTTGGCCGTCCGTCCCGCGTCCCGGCCCGCCTTGAGGCGCGCCCGGCACAGTTCCTCGCTCGCCTCCACGAAGTGCCGCGACAGATCCTTGAAGCGCCTGTGCTCGGCGAGTTGCGCGCGGGCCTCCCCGAGCGCCGCACGCGGAACCCCGCGCGTCACCGTCTTGCCGCCGACGCGCCGCATGAGCGCCCAGCCGGGATGGCCCGGATCGCCGGCGCGGGCGCAGTGGCAGGTCGGCTTGCCGCACTTGCGGGTCATCTCGACGAGCGAACCCGGACGCAGGTCGCCAACCCCCGCGAGTTCGCCAAGCAGGGCGTCGCGTCGCCGTTGCAGTTCCTCGATGTTCTCGGCCATGCGCGGTTGCACCTCCGGCAAATCTGTAAAACCTAATAATCTTACAGATTCGCACCAAACACCGCCATCCAGCTGCATCACCAACAAATCTGACGTGCACCCCATGCAGAACTATCAGTTGACAGAAACTGTCATTTTATACAGTATCTGTAGGATGACTTGATTGGTTTGCGACGACCCTGTTCTATTGTGCCGACACGCATCGAGCGGTGACGTACGTGCCAACAACGCGGATGGACGGGAGGCCTACCGGATCAACGAAGACCTGAGAAGGGCAGAGCTTAGTCGGTCGACCTTCTTCTGTTGGCTTCGAGAAGGTCGCATAAGGGTCACGCGGTTCCGGAATCGTGACGAAAGACGCATCTTCACGGCCCGCGAACCGGACCAATTGTGTGCGAAGGCCCAGAGGCTCGTTTCCGCCTCTGAGGAGAGATTGAGGAATTGAAAGGCGGAGCCCGTACGATGAGCAAGAGGAGAGTTCGCTCACTTTGGGCCCTAGACAACCTAACGGGCATGCGCGCATTGGACGATGAGTCGGTTGCGCTCGCATACCTCGACCCTCCTTTCAATTCTGGTCGGAACTACACGACCGTATTGAGCAGGAGTCGGGGAAACGCAGACGAGACGCCGCAGGCATTTGTGGACACGTGGCGTTGGACCGAAGAGACAGAGCACCTGCGAAGAAACCTCCGTGAGTTCCTTTCGAAACAGGTATCAGATCTCGTTGGTTCTCTCGTGAGCATCTTGGGTACTAACTCGACCACTGCCTACGTCGTTGAGATGGCACCTCGATTAGCAGAGTTGCATCGCGTCTTGAAACGCAACGGCTCGCTTTACATTCATTGCGATCCAGCGGCAAGCCACTACCTTCGGATTGTTCTCGACCACATATTCGGTCCAGAGAACTTCCGAAACGAAGTGATTTGGAAGAGAACGCATGCCCACAATGGGTCACGGCGCTACGGGCCAGTCCACGACACGATCCTGTTCTATTCGAAGAGCGGAGATTATGTGTGGAATGCCATATTCGAGCCCTACGGAGAGGCTTACCTTGAGAAGCACTTTCGACAGAGTGACGAACGAGGGAACTACCAGTTGATCACTTGCACTGCGCCGGGAGATCGGGAAGGGACACGAGCTCACTACGACTGGAACGGTCAACTTCCACCGCCGGGCCGCCACTGGGCATGGCGGAAAGAGAAGATGGAGGAATTCTATAAACAGGGGCGGCTTGTCCACTCCTCCAATGGCATTCCTCGGCTAAAGCGCTACAGCGATGAGGGGCGTGGCGTCGCCGTGCAAGATGTATGGCTTGACATCAACCGACTTGACTCACACTCGAGGGAACGGGTGGGTTTCGAGACACAGAAACCGGTTGCGCTTGTCGAGAGGATCATTGCGGCAAGCTCGAATCCTGGTGATTTGGTATTGGATCCATTCGCAGGCAGTGGGACTACAGCTGTTGCTGCAGAGCGCTTAGAGCGGCAGTGGATTTCGATGGATAGCTCGCTAATGGCATGTGCGATCTCTCTTGCCCGAGTACGACAGGAAGTCAACCTTGCGGACGTCTCCACAAAGGGATTCCCGGTAGACGCGGCGGCTGCTCGCAGGCTCTTGAGAGCGGCTCCGGCGGCATTTGGGATTTGGGGTGGTTCGATGCTCGGCACTATCCCAGATCGTGCGGGAACGAACTCTACTGTTGTCGTCGGAAGGGGAGCCATCACAGCACGCTCGAGGAGAATAGAGATTCTGAGTTGGGTACCGATCGCGAGTTCGTTGGAGATGTCCATTCCAACCAGCCGAAGAGGTCGGTTGTCCAAGCTGGCTCTGATTCTCCGTCACAACCGGTCGGCGGAGACTGCTGAGAGGTGGTTGAGACGGCGCGTAAGCATGACCACACACATGATTGACTTGGCCGACTTGGTTGACAGTAGTGCGCACCGGACCGGCCTTAATTCAAGGTTGCCAGAACTGCTCAGAGTAACTGCATGATCTTTGATCATGTAGGAGGCCGACTAAGTCAGCTCGACGCTCAGGTAGTAGCGGCGGTGCCCGAGGGAGGAAACTGGCGTAATCTGCCCGAAACCATCGACTCGGCTCGAGTCCGACAGATCAGAGAAGGTGCCGCACAGGGGAAAGGTAGCCGGAGCACCTATTACGGTCGCTTGCGGTGGAGTCGTCCGAGCTACACTGTTTCTACGTATTTCAATAGGCCGGGGAATGGCTGTTTCATTCATCCGTCGGCGGATCGGCTCATCACAATCCGTGAGGCCGCTCGGCTACAAAGTTTTCCCGACTCGTACCGCTTTGGCGGAAAAGGGCGAGCGCCCTACTCCCAAGTGGGCAACGCCGTACCACCGGTACTTGCGTACCAGCTAGGCAGGGTTCTGACGCCCGGACCCATGGTCGATTTGTTCGCCGGGGCAGGCGGCTTGTCGCTCGGACTCGAGTGGGCGGGCTTTCAGCACGTCGCTGCGGTCGACAATGATCTTGCTTCTCTTCGGACGTACCAGGAAAACAGGTCGGGTGACACCGAAGTCTACGACATAGACCTATCCGATCTCGCCGAGGTTAGACGTTGCTGCGCAAAGATTGGACAGAGTGCCCGGCGAAGCGGAATTGAGCTAGTAGCGGGTGGTCCTCCATGCCAAGGATTCTCAACCGCTGGAGACTGTCGGCTAGATGATCCTCGGAACAAGCTTGTATTCGCGTTCGTCGAGGCTGTGGCAGCGTTGCGGCCAAGGCAGGTATTGATGGAGAACGTGGCATCGCTTGTATTTCGTGGGCGACGTCGCATTCTTGACGATGTGCAAAGGTCGCTCTACCGACAAGGATTTACGACATCAATAGTCATAGCGCATGCAGAGGGCTACGGCGTCCCACAACTTCGTAGACGCCTATTCCTATTGGGGGTACGAGGCGGTTCACCTAGGTGGCCAGCTCCGAGTCGTCGGATACTCAATCCGATGATGGCGAAATATCAGCCCCAAGCCGGTGACTCATGCCTGGCTGAGCCTGTCAGTGTTCAAGACGCAATTGGCGACTTGCCGATGGAAGCCGCAACTACCCCCGATGAACCTGTCTCTTACGCTTCGGACGCTCAGACAGACTATCAGCGATGGATCAGAGGCCTGATCCAAATCGACGAATATTGCGGTTCGCCGTCAGTTGCGCAAGATCGCCAGCAGCTAGTCTGACTGGTGTCTCATGACGTTATCTGATCGACCCGAAATCCTAGAAGCAGCTCTCGAAATCTTGTCTCGGTTCGCAGCCGGAGTTGTCCGAGGACGATTCATCAGCCTGTACTTTGGGCTGCGAAGGATGCGGGCCGAAGGAAAGATCGCCGGCTTGGGTGGTGAAACTGGGACATTGACACAGGACATACAGGAGTACCTCGACAGGCTGTATACCAAGAAACACCGCCCTGGGCCTTACGTAGTGCTTACGTCCCCTTTTGGGGGCAGTACGGCCAAAGGCGCACCGTACAGTGCACGATCCGGAACCACTGTTCCCGGCATGTTGTCTCCGGTGAATACTTGGCGGAATAATCTAGGGATTCAGAAAGGCGTTGGGTGTGCAGCGTCAGCTGAGACGATCGGGAAGCTCTTGGACGATCCGCAGCACCGGCTGGCGTGCCCACACATGGAGTCGCTTGGTGCCGGAAGGTATCGGTGCGGCATTCGAGGTACGGAGTATCGAGGTGAAGAACACTCTATCTGGCTACGGAACACGACGAAGGGATATCAAGTCGTAGACCTAGATCACTTGGTGGTTTTCCGAGACTATCTCCACCCCAACGATCATCCGCTCCCGGTCTTTCCTGTGATAGCGATGCTCTATTGCATGGCTAGCCCCGGGGTATTCCCTGAGCGGGAGAGGGTGGGCATTCCAGAGCTAGCAGAGGACTTCGGGTTCACGATCGAGCAGGTCGGGAAACTGTTTGATTGTGATCCAGAGTCACCCCTCAACTCGGAACTTCTATCGGGTGTGGCAGGAAGTCCAATGGACGACCTCAGCGGCAACGCAGGCGGCTCGACCGGAACGGACGTGGGTCTACTTCCAAAGGATGTCGCCGATGGCGTTCTGAATTCCGGCGTCGGAGCGGAACTCCTTATAGCACAAGACCTGCACTCATACGGCTGGAAAGTACTTTACCGGGGGAATCAACCTGGATTGGGCTATGACTTGGAGGCTTCTAGGGACGCGCAGCGCCTCTATGTCGAGGTCAAGTCCTCGATCGGGTTCGCGAACCTAGAACTTCGGGAGTCTGAGTGGGTCGCGGCGCAAGCGTGCGGCGGTGAATACGTTCTTGCTGTAGTGGACTTCTTTGGTAGCAGTTCGCCTCGTATTTGGTACGTCCGTGATCCAGCTGCCAATGCCGTTCCAGACCAGCGGACGACCATAACGTATCGCTTTGCTCGTACCCAGGTGGAGCCGTTCATGACGGAGGTCGATTTCCTATAGCGTGCGTCTTCGGCGAGCTTCGGGATTGTTGTCGAGCCGAACCGATCGGATGGTAAGGATTTGCCTTCACACTTTGCTTCAGTGTGCCTAATCGGAAGTCGCGCAATGAGGTGAAGTGGCCACAGCCGCGAAGGGTGCCCCGACACCGTCATGACGTCGCGGCGACCATCCTCGGCGTAAAGCTGATGTTCAGGCGCTAGTAGACCCTGCCCTAAAACTTGGCGCCGATGGCGATCATCGACGTCGCATCGGTCTTCCTGCGGCCGGGCGTTGGTTGCGTTTCGTGCTGCACGTCCAGGCGAACGCTCATGTTCCAGCGTTCGCTCAGGTACAGCCGAACACCCGTGCCCGAATCCCAGAAGAGGCCTCGGTCCGAATCCAGAACGCCGAGCAACTGGTGAGTGTGAAACACTTCAAGCTGCTCCGGCACGATCCAGCGGTTGAAGTCCACGCCCCAGCGGAGCGCCGGACTGCTCTCTCGAGCGGACATCGACTCTTCCAGCACCTGGCTTATCCCGATATCGGTCATCAACGCGCCGCGCTCGCTCGCGAGTATTGCGTATCCACCGCCTCCCCCCGCCGTGTAGCGTTTGTCGATGTCCTTGATCGCATCGCGAAAGAATTCAAAGTTGCCGACGGCATACCACTTGTCGCCGTACTTTCGGCGCAGGTCGTATTCGATGTCGAGTTGGTCCCGCGTTACATCGCCCCGGGCTGACGATCTCGCGGTGTTCACATCGAATAGGTGATCAAAGCGTAGACCGGATCGTTTCGCCGCGAACACCAGCGTCACATCGACTGCATCAGTATTGCCTCGGGACACCGTCGCGCCAGCATCTGCCGTCGCGTCCCACGCGGCACCGCGCCCAGCCCCGGCTTCGGAATCAGCCGGTGCGGCCGCGTCGTCTTTTGCCGAGCCTTCTTCGTCGACTTGCTCGACCGCTTCCACCGGCACCTTAATCACACCGATATTCGCTACATCAAGAGCGATGTAGCCCGTCTCGGCCTCGACGAGGCGACCCGTTAACCGATCGCCATTCAAAAAGTGCACAACGTCGGCGCGTGCAACGCCCACGAATGCGATGGTCCACAGGAGGAGTATTGCGAGGTTTCTTGCCATGCCGCATCGGCCGTCGAAAGGGATGCGGCACCTTCCACGACATGCATTTTCGCGTCAAGTACGTCGCTGCACCCCTATAGGAAAACAGTTTGGCATTCGCAAACAAAGAGTTCTAGCGACCCGCCCGTCATATCTGACTGGTCTCGGGATTGGAAACGGGGTCGAGGCTACCCGCATAATGAAACATTCCCTCGCCCCGAGTTAGCAGCATGGAAGCCGACCAGACTGACCGCACGAGCGTTCGCTACGAAGCAAACGAACAACCTCCGGCGCCGCTCGCTTTCGGCCTCGGCCTTCAACTTGCCATTCTCACCATTGCGGGCGTGGTGCTGACTCCGGCGATCGTGATCCGGGCCGCCGGCGGAAGCGAAGCCTTCCTGTCCTGGGCCGTTTTCGCCGCCGTCGCGGTGAGCGGAATCACCACGGTAGTACAGGCGGTCCGGGTGGGGCGCGTCGGCGCCGGCTACGTGCTGATGATGGGCACATCCGGCGCCTTCATCGCGGTCTGCATCACGGCCATCGCCCAGGGCGGCCCGGCGATGCTCGCGACACTCGTGATCATCTCGTCGCTGTTCCAGTTCATCCTGTCGACGCGGCTCTCCCTGCTCCGGCAGGTGCTGACCCCGGCCGTCGCCGGGACGGTGATCATGCTGATACCCGTCACGGTCATGCCCATCATCTTCGACATGCTGAAACAGGTCCCCGAAGGTGCCTCCACGCAGTCCGCGGCGGCGAGCGCAGTCGTAACCCTGCTCGTCATCGCCGGTATCGCCTTGAAGGCGAAGGGAGCACTGCGTCTTTGGGCGCCGGTCATCGGCGTCATCGTCGGCTCCGTGGTCGCGGGATCTTACGGCCTCTACGACATCGATCTCGTGGCGAAGGCCGCATGGGTGGGTCTTCCCGATGGCGAATGGCCGGGCCTCGATCTTGGTTTCGGACCGGTTTTCTGGGCGCTGCTTCCGGCGTTCGTATTCGTCACCCTTGTCGGCGCGATAGAGACGGTCGGCGATGCCATCGCCATACAACAGGTTTCCTGGCGCCGGCCTCGGGCGGTGGATTTCCGCGCGGTGCAGGGCGCCGTGGCGGCGGACGGATTGGGCAACCTGCTGTCCGGGCTCGCCGGCACCGTGCCGAACACGACATATTCGACGAGCGTTTCGGTGACGGAACTCACCGGAGTGGGAGCGCGCAGCGTCGGCGTCGCCGTTGGCGCCGTGTTCATCGTGCTGGCGTTCCTGCCGAAGGCGCTCGCCGTGGTCCTGGCGATACCGGGACCAGTGGCGGCGGCCTATATCACCGTGCTCATGGCGATGCTGTTCGTGGTCGGCATGCGGGTCGTCATCCAGAACGGAATCGACTATCGCAGCGGACTGGTCACGGGCCTCGCGTTCTGGACCGGTGTCGGCTTCCAGAATGGCGTGATATTTCCCGAGTATTTCTCCGAATTCGCCGGTGGGCTGTTACAGAACGGCATGACAGCCGGTGGCCTGGTGGCGATTCTGTTGTCCCTGTTCCTCGAGTTGACAGCGCCGCGACGCGCCCGGATCGAGACCCGGGTCGATGTTTCGGCCCTGCCGACGATCAGGGAATTTCTCGGCGCTTTCGCATCGCGCAGCGGCTGGGACGAGGCGATGGTGAACCGTCTCGAGGCGGCGAGCGAGGAGACGCTGCTGACGCTCATGGAGAAGGAAGAGGAGGGCGAGGGCGAGCATCGGCGACTGCGCCTGGTCGCGCGCAAGGAAGGAGACCAGGCAGTCCTCGAGTTCGTCGCCGCAACGGGAGAGGAGAACCTGCAGGACCGGATCGCGCTCCTCGGCGAGCGCACCGCCGGGGCACCCGCCGAGCAGGAGGTCTCGCTGCGGCTACTGCGGCACGTCGCGTCCTCGGTTCTGCATCAGCAGTACTACGACATGGATATAGTGACCGTCCACGTCGACGTGCCGGCTCCAGCGAAAACCTAGGCCGGGCTACCCGATCGAGCCCGCTTCCCGCAGCGAGGAGATTTCAGCCTCATCGAGGCCGAGTTCGTCCCCGAGCACCGACGCCGTGTGCTCCCCAAGGAGCGGGGCGGCGCGCAGGGGCACGTCGGAATTCGACATCATGGGGGCGAAACCGAGCAAGGGCACTTCGCCATGCATCGGGTGATCGACCTGCTTGACGAAGTCTCGCGCCAGCAGGTGGCGGTCATTGTGCAGTTCGCCGGTGTCAAGGCACGCGGCACAAGGAATTCCCGCGGGCCCAAGGATCTCCATGATCTCGTACTTCGTGTGCTTCCGGGTCCAGGCGGCGAATTCCTCGTACAGTGCTTCGCCGTTGGCAAAGCGCAGGCGGTTGCTCTCGAAACGCGGATCGACCAGCAGGTCGGGGCGTTCGCTGGCGGCGCACAGTCCGTCCCAATGCTCCGCCGTAACCGGCATGATGTAGACCCAGTCGTTGTGCCCGAACGGTTTGCAGGGGTAGAGGTCGACCGGCGGCCATCCGCCGGAACGGCCCCGGCGTTCGCTCACCGTCCGCCCCCATGCGCCGCCCAGGGCAATCCGGGTCCGCATGAAGTAGGTCATCGCTTCCTGCATCGAGATCTCGATCCGTTGGCCTTCACCAGTGCGTAACTGTTGCACGTAGGCCGCAAGAATCGCCATCGCCATCTGCACGCCGGTGCCGGAGTCGCCGGTGGTCGGACCCGGAATCAACGGCGGGCCGTCCGGTTCACCTGTCACTGAGAACGCGCCCGCCGCAGCCTGCGCGACCATGTCGTAGCACTTGTAGTCCGCATACGGACCGGATGTTCCGAATCCCTTGATGCACGCGTAGATCACGGATGGGTGCACAGCCTTCAGCGTTTCATATTCGAGATCGAGACGCTCCATCACGCCCGGGCCGTAGTTTTCGACAAACACGTCGAACCTCGGCAGCAAACGCAACAGGAGGTCCCGGCCTTCGGCCGTACGGAGATTCAGCGTGACGCTGCGCTTGTTCGCATTCCAGTTGCAGAAATACGCCGAGTAGGTCTTGTTCGGGCTGCGCCCCACCGCACGTCCCGGATCTCCGTGATTCGGCGCTTCCACCTTCACGACATCGGCACCAAGCCAGGCGAGAGCCTGCGTGCACGAAGTCCCGGCTTCGTACTGCGTCAGGTCAAGGATTCGCAATCCATCGAGTGCGGGCATGTCGAAGTCTCAGTATTTCGGTCGAGACAATTTACTCTGACGACCTGCTTTGTGCATCCGCTGCCGCGCGCGGCAGGCGAAACGCGAGCAAGGCGTTGCCGCCGGCCTGCTCGTGCTGCCCGTAACCGCTCTGGATCAACAGCATGTCGCCCGCGACCATCGGGCCGTGCACGTCGATGGACGCGCCGACCGCCGTTTCACCATTGACGCTATCGAACTTGCGCCAGGTGTCATACGACCACACCACTTCGCCCGTCCGCGCATCGTAGACCGAGACCCGGCCGTCGAGACTGCCGGCGAAGACGAGATCGGGAGTCGCGACGATCGCAGCGGAGATTCCGGAATCGCAGCCCTTGCGTCCGCGGCATCGATCCGGGTTGATTGCAGACCAGCGTACAGCTCCGGTTTCGACTTCCAGCGCATGCAGGCCCGGCATTGGCTTGTCGCTCGCCGCAGGACCCACCGCCCTGTCACTGATTGGCACGTACAGGATTCCGAGAGATTCGTTTACGGCCATGCCCCAGTGCACGCCGCCCAGGTATCCGCCGCGTCCGAGTTGCCGGGTCCATAAGCGTTCACCGGAATCCGGCTTCATGGCGTAGACACCCCCCGATTTCTGCCCGGCGAGCAGAATGTGCCCGCCACTCGGCGTGCGCGCGAGGATTGGCGGCGCGCCGAAGTCGTAGTCGGGGCCGACTTCCTCCGGACAACTTGGATGGTCGGGTATGAGGCACGCCATGTTGAAGGTATCGTTCGCCGTGAACTGCTCGGTCCACACGATCTCGCCGTCTGCGCTGCGCACGGCCATGATCGCATCGCTCGTCGGCGTCGCGGGCGCCGTGTAGTTCTCGCCGGTGCCGACGTAGAGGAGGCCCGTCGCCGCATCGATGGTTGGCGCCGACCAGATCGGCGTTCCCGACGGGCCCCACTCCTTGACCACTAGGTAGTGGCGCCCGGTTACGGCCGGCGCCTCGGCTATCGTATGCGTGCGCCAGAGCATGGTGCCAGCGGCAGCGTCGAGCGCCACCAGGGACCCGCGAAACGTGCAGCATTCGTACATCGCGTCCATCGCGACGGCGAGTTCGTAGGAGGATACCGGCGCGTACACGCGTCCCGCGTGGTACAGGGGCGTGCCCGTGACGATGGCGTGGGGATGGTCCCTGATTTCCGTTTCCCAGAGCTGTTCGCCGGTGACGGCGTCGGCGGCTATCACCCACCCGTCGCCCGTGCCGAAAACAAGCCTTGACTCGCCCGCAATTTCCGCATGGATCACGGCGGTTCGGATGGCATTTCTGAACTTCCGTTTCCACCGCACGCAGCCCGAATCCCGCGCCAGGGCAAAAAGACTGCCCGCCGGGGTGCCGATGAACACGGTGTCTTCCGTCACCAACGGGTAGGAGTGCGGTGACATGCCGCCATCCAGCGCGAACGCCCAGGCGAGTTCCAGCGTCGAAGCATTGGTGCGATCGATTTCAGTCGTGGCCTGAAAGCGCAGGTTGCGCTCGCCGAAACCCCAGCCAGATCGCGCGAAGCGCTCGATACCCGGCGTCGCTTCGCACGCTGCGCTCACAGGTGACGCAGAAACCAGGAGCGTGCAAAGCAACCCGAAACTCGCCAGCCGGGCTTTCATCGAAGTACGCCTCCGGCGACCGGGCAATACCCGGACCTCCTTACGCGACAGCGGTCGGGGAAACTCGCCCGGCTGAAGGCTCCTGAGCTTCTGCCCAACACGCTCAGTCGATGATCTTGTTAATCGCGTACTCGACGATGCCGCGGGCGCCCGCGGCCTTGAGTTGGGGGATCAGCGTCCGTACCACCGATTCCTCGATGATCGTGTGCACGGCGATCCACTCGTCGTCGGAGAGCGCCGACACCGTGGGTTTCTGCAACGCCGGCAGCAGCGCGAGGATGGCATCGAGGTCGCCGCGCCTGGCATTCATCATGAGGCCCACCTTGCCTTCCGCGGCAAGGCAGGAACGCAGCATCAGGGCGATGTTTTCGAGTTTGCGCGATTTCCCGGGGTCCGCCATCGCATCGTGATTGGCGATGATGCGGGGCGTGCTCTGCAGGATCTCGTCGACGATGCGCAGGTTATTGGCCCTGATCGAACTTCCCGTCTCGGTGAGTTCGACGATCGCGTCCACCAGTCGCGGCGGCTTCGCCTCCGTCGCCCCCCAGGAAAACTCTACCTGGGCATTGACACCGTGGCGCTCGAGGTATGCCCGCGTAACATTGACGATCTCGGTCGCGATGCGCTTGCCTTCGAGATCTTTAACGCTCCGGACCGGCGCATCCTTCGGCACGCACAGCACCCAGCGCGCCGGACGCCGGCTGACCTTGGAGAAGATCAGTTCACAGAGTTCGTGCACGTCGGCGCCCGTCTCCAGCACCCAATCGTGACCCGTGATCCCCGCGTCGAGAACGCCCTGTTCGACGTAGCGCGCCATCTCCTGGGCGCGCACCATCAGGCACTCGATCTCGTCATCGTCGATTTCCGGGAAGTACGAACGGCTCGATGACGTGATCTGATAGCCAGCGCGCCGGAAGAGATCGACCGTCGCCTCGTTCAGGCTGCCGGCCGGAATGCCCAGCTTCAGCAAGGTGCTCATCGCTTGTACACCTCGGCAGGATCGAAAACCCGCTCGGCCACGATGCTGCTCGCCCCGGTGTCAGGGTTGATCTCGCGAAAGAAGCAACTCTCGTAGCCCTCGTGGCAGGCCGCGCCGCCCACCTGATCGACCTTCACAAGCAGGGTGTCAGCGTCGCAGTCGTAAAAGACCTGTTTGAGATGCTGCACGTGGCCGCTCTCCTCGCCCTTGCGCCAGAGCCTGCCGCGGCTGCGGCTGTAGTAGCAGACCCGACGCGTGCGCACGGTCTCCGCGTAAGCCTCGGCATTCATGTACGCAAGCATCAGCACTTTGCCGCTCACGGCATCCTGCGCGATCGTGGGAACGAGCGGCGTCTTGTCGAAATCCGGACCGTCCACCTGCACCACCTTGGGGAACTGAAGGCGCGAATGCTATCCGTACCGGCGAGGCGCTGTCGAATGCGTTCATTGTTACTCGACGTTAGCTGCTCGTGTAGCGGCTCATGTAGTACGTGCATCGAAGCAATCCTCGTCGTGATTCGCTTGGGCGAAAGACGTATGATCGCTCGCCAGTCACGCCGAGCCAGGCACAATGTATACGGATCGTAAAGCGCTCATCAGCGACCTCGAGAAGGCGCGCAGTTCAAAGGTCCTGCTCTATGTGACCGGTGACCGACCGGGATGGGAAGCCCAGATTTCCTCGGAAGCTTTCGATCCCTTTGTCGATCATCTCGACACCATCGGTGTCGTCGACAAGATTAGTCTAGTCCTTTACACCCGCGGCGGAGACACCCTAGCGGGCTGGAGTCTCGTTAACCTTGTTAGGCAATTCTGCAACGAGTTCGAGGTCATCATTCCTCATAAATGCCATAGCACGGGCACACTGATAGCCCTCGGGGCAAACAAGATTGTGATGACAAAGCAAGCGACGCTTGGCCCCATCGATCCAAGTGTGAATACGCCTCTAAATCCGCATGTTGAAGGCGCTCCATTAGATGCGCGGGTCTCCGTGAGCGTAGAGGGAATCCAAGGCTTCATCACGTTGGCGCGAGAAGAACTGGGGATTAAAGACGAGGTGGGTCTATCCGAAGTTCTCGTTGAACTGTCACGGCAAGTCCATCCATTGGTCCTAGGTCAAGTAATACGAGCCCGAGGACAGATTCAGATGCTTGCTCGGCGCCTGATAGTGAATCAGGTAACCCAAGCGGAACAAGTCAACGAGGTTGTCAGCTTTTTGACATCGGAGTCGGGAAGTCACGACTACACGATCAGTCGGCGAGAGGGGCGTGACCTTGGTCTTCACATCGAATCACCGGATGATGGACTATACTCGTGCATCAAGGCTCTGTATGACGACTTCAGGAGCGAACTCTGCCTTAATCAGGCTTTTGATAGTGAGGCGTATTTGGGTCAAGATCAATCAAAGGATTATCAAGTAAAACGAGTTCTAGCTGAGAGCCTCGACGGAGGTTCGGACTATTTTCAAAGCGAAGGAACGCTGTCACGGATCACTGTCAATACGCCAGCTGGGCCCCAACCTGGTATCAACGACGCCCGAAAATTCGAAGGGTGGAGGAGATTGCAATGACAACTCGCCGTCCCCAGACCGACGCTAGCCACATCGTTCGATCGACGTCTGGTGCTTCACAAGGCGTCAGCTTCACGTCCGCGAAGAGCGACAGCCGTTCGAATATCACGAAAAACCGGACGGTCGTTGTCCGGACCCGAACGACAATCAATAAACCGGCGACATAGGTGGTGCTTTCGACTCTTGGCCGAGTTAAGGCCGATTGCTCGTATCCATGAGTGCTGCAATGTTGGACCCGCTTCCAGGAAGTTGAAACTCAGGGAGTGAGCGTTCGGGCCACGCGGAACCCGACGAAGCTGCTGCGGTAGCCGGAAGTGATCCCGCCCCGGTACGCCACACGGAGGACCCTCGGTGGGGCGCCCCAGGACCCGCCGCGCAGAACGCGCACGTAGCACTCGCCCCCGAGCCACGCGCTCCCGTCCGACGGCGCGCCCGCGTAGTCATCGTTCCAACAGTCCTCGACCCATTCCCACACATTGCCGTGCATGTCGTACAGATCCCACGCGTTTGGCGCGAATGAGCCCACCGGCGCCGTCCTGTCGCCGTCCCAATGGCTCCCGCAATCGCCACAGTTCGCCCTGCTCCTTCCGACCTGGCTACCCCAACCGTATTGGGCCACGGAGCCCGCCCGCGCCGCGTACTCCCACTCCGCCTCTGTCGGC
>CAZFGB010000048.1:0-66874 GCA_964518405.1 uncultured Pseudomonadales bacterium
GCATTACACCCCGACCTACGCCTCCTGGATCAACCAGGTGGAGCGCTGGTTCGGCCTCATCACGCAGCAAGCCATCCGCCGCGGCTCTTTCTCCAACGTCAAGGAACTGGTCCACAAGATCAACGACTTCGTCGAACACTACAATGCCCAGACAAGCCCCTTCGTCTGGATCGCGACTGCCGATTCCATACTCGCCAAGATCGAAAGACTTTGCTCAGTTATTTCCGGGACACAACACTAGCAACAGGAGTGGCTTACTCGCTGGAGTGACGTTCCGCTAGGGAGATATACGCCCTTAGGCAGTCAAAAGAATGCTGTTGCTACTTGAGTAGCGATCGATGCCGCAAGCACGGGAGGTACCGCATTTCCTACTTGCGTAAACTGGCGAGCAACAGGTCCAAAGAATTCATAGTCGTCAGCGAAGGTCTGAAGTCTTGCACATTCCCGAACTGTCAGCGTACGTGGAATTTCTGGATGAAGATGCGACCGGCCCCCTCCATTGGTACCGCCTGCGATGACTGTCTTTGATGGTTGTGTGGGATCAAGTCGATCTACACGGCCGAGCTGTTCACGCTTCCCATAGTCGAGCCAAGAGTATCGTAGAACAGAACCAACCCTGTGCTTGCGAGTTTCGTGATTAAACGACTCAATACCAGGTAGAGACGACAGCACACTTCCCGCACCGATATGCTCGCGTCTTTCAGGCTTCCGGAACTCACCGGCTTTCCGCGCACCAATGATAAACATCCTTTGACGGAACTGTGGTACACCGTACTCCGCAGCATCATAGACATCCGGCGTTACGACCGTATATCCGATTCGTTCTAGCCTCCTGATCACAGACGCAAGTTGTCGACCGCCATCCAAGTCGCGAAGACCCGGAACATTTTCTATTACAAATGCCATAGGAGCAAATGCAGAAATATAGTTCACAAAGTCGAGGAGAAGATTACCGTTTTCCGTGTGATCAAATCCCACGCGCTTGAAATTATCTCCCGACTTGGAAAATCTCTGGTTGGCGGCGATTGAAAATGGCTGACAGGGAGGCCCCCCAATAAAGACTCCGTCAAAAGGCATCTCCACGATGGACAAAAGCACATCAGCGACTTCCCCATACTCGCATATATCTCCTGAGTGAAGCGGTGGACCAAACACTTTCCAATCTGGCCGATTGATGCGCAGAGTCTTGCAGAAGATCTCATTGTGCTCAAATGCCGCTAGATGTTTGAAACCTACAGCTTCAAATCCCAAGTCTAAGCCACCGCAGCCCGTAAAAAAGCTAACGAGAGGAATCCCATCACCAACCTCAGCAAAAGAAGATAGATCGGGTGGCTTCGTACCTCTCCATTGGACAGTCCGTGAATTCTCATAGACGAGGTCATCTATGGTCAGGCCCACGAGGTCAAGCACATCCGCAACATGTGCATCAGATTCAGCATTGCGGAGTAGATTCGTCTGAGCGTCAAATCTGTCAAGCTGCACACTGAATAACGACTTAGTCATTTCCCCTAGATCGTCTCCAAATACTTCTTTTTTGCTTCTTGGTACACCATTCTTGCCTCATCTGCATCAACGAAATCCGCTCGGTCGTTTTTGCTGAGCCATACATCGTAGTAACGGTGAACTGCTCGGTGGCACGTTGGGCAATTTGCAACTACGTCCTTTAGGACCGTTCCACTGGTACCAGTCCTAACTCCGGAGCAGAGGGGCAATAAATGGTGAATGTCGAGCACCCGAGATGTCCACGGGTACTTTCGTTCGGTATCCGAATCACAAAAGTCACACACCGCACTAGGATTTTCGTCGAAGAACGCTCTTCTGATCCGCGCATTTCGTTCCAAGGTCAGTTGCGTCCGCTTTACTCTCCCTCCTTCCGAAAAACCCGCTTCTACTTCGTTAGTGATAACTGTAGCGGGATAGCTCAGTTCAACGCCTTCAATTACATTTTGATACAGCGCAGCAAGCCGCAAAACCTCCGCTGCCGGATCAGACAGATGATTGCCGTTCACTGGCGTAAGTTCTTTGAAGAGGGCACTAGCGTCCTCTGTGGCGAGAGAAACGGCGATTCTGCCATCGGTGACCGTGAGATAGGATATCTGCGCAAGGACCTTAATGCTCTCAGAGGCCTGGCGATTATCGACCCGCTCTAGCGAGAATCGGCTGTTCTCTGAAACCAAGGAGTCAGTCGGAATGAGTTCTAGAAAACTATCTAGATCCTTCATCTCCCCGAAACGAGCTTGTGTTGTATGCGCCAACAATACGGTTAGTCAACGTCGTGAAGTGACCTTGACTCGCTCTAGCGAGAACGAGACGCAAGACAAAGAGAAAGGGATATCGGTGCTGAACCGAATGATCCCATTCGCTCAAGGCTGGAGACGGATCTGTTGTACAACGGGCGAGGAAATGGAAATATTCATCAGCTGTGATTTCTCCATCGATTGCCAGACGCTTGCCTACTTCCGTGACTCGAGTGGCATTCTCTCCATCCCGTACTACGATCATTGCAAGCCCGTACACACGAGCATAGTTACGCCACGGCTGATAGTCTTCGGGCCGAAAAGGGAGTCCCGTCGCAGCCATCAACTCATTGCGGCTCGCGTCTCTAACGTCTCTTTCGATCGCGAACTTGGCGACCTTCCGCAATGCGTCGAACTGAAAATACCTTAGTCTTCCTTGCTCCCACTTCCACATGTGGCTATTCCACCGAGAACGTGTCGGTCAACGTCCTCGCATCGAGTGGATTGACACTGGAATGCGAAAGGCCCTCATCCTTGTCTAGGCTCCTAGCCACGATCATCGAACAAATTGGCCTGAACGGAATATTGCTCCCGGTTCAAATGCTCACGTATGAGACGGACAATGAGTGTGCTCTTTTTGTGACCGCGCTCTTTGCAAAAGGCATCGAAGCGCTGCGCCTCGTGTTGGGGAAGTAGCACTGAAACTTTGACAGGCTTGGCAGGTGTTGCACACATAGCAGCACTATGCGCCATAAGTGCAATGAGTTCAAGTCGATGCCGCACTACTGCGGACTTTTGCGTCTTTCTTTTTCGTCAGGTCCTGTATTCGGCGTTGATGCGGACGTACTCGTAGGACAGGTCCGACGTCCAGACGGTTTCCGCGCAGTCGCCCCGGCCGAGATCGATGCGGACGGTGAACTCGTCGCGCGCCATGACCCCGGCGCCCTGCGCTTCCGTGTAGGACCCGGCCACCAGCCCGCCATCCGCCACGCACACCTCGTCGAGATGAAGCGAGACGCCCGTCGTGTCCAGGTCCTTGATCCCCGCCCGGCCGATGGCCATGCAGAATCGACCCCAGTTGGGATCGCCGGCGAACAGCGCGGTCTTTACCAGCGGCGAATGCGCGACGGTATAGGCGGCGCGCAAACACTCCTCGGAAGATGCCCCGCCCCGCACGGTCACCGTCACGAACTTGGTGGCGCCCTCGCCGTCGCGCACGGTGCGTTCCGCAAGGTCGACCGCGAGCGGCGTGAGCGCCGCGAGCAGCGCGTCGTAGTGCTCATCGCCGACGCCGGACCGACCCGTCGCCACAACGACAAAGGAGTCGTTGGTCGATGTGTCGCCGTCTATCGTCAATCGATTGAAACTGCGTTCCCCCAGGTCGCGCGCCAACGCCTGGACCGCTTCCGCGGATAGCGCCGCGTCGGTGCCCATGAACGCGAGGAGCGTCGCCATGTCCGGCCGGATCATGCCCGAACCCTTGCAGATCGCCGTAGCCGTAACCTGAGAGCCGCCTATCTCGAAACGACCCGACGCGCCCTTGGGCTGCGTATCGGTCGTCATGATGGCCCTGGCAGCCGGAACCCAAGCGTCGTCCCGGAGCACGCTTCCCGCCTGCCGGATTCCGTCGGCCACGCGATCCATTGGCAGAAACTCGCCGATCACGCCGGTGGAAAAAGGCAGTACCTCGGCCGCGTCGCATCCCAGGACATCCGCCGCGATGGCGCAGCTCGAACGCGCGTCCGCTACTCCGCGTTCCCCGGTTGCGGCATTGGCGTTGCCGCTGTTGACCACCAGGCCCCGGGCAGCGCCGAGACGCTCCGCCGCCACCGTGACGGGCGCCGCGCGAAAGCTGCTCTGGGTGAAGATGCCGCCGACGGTCGCACCCGTGTCGAGAGCGAATACCGCGAGGTCTTCACGCTCCCGATACTTGACGCCGGCCGCCGCCGTGCCGATACGAATTCCGGGGACCGCCAGCAGTTCTCCCACCGGGGGCAGGTTGACCGCCATCTCAGGCCGTCCTGCCGTGGCAGTGCTTGTACTTCTTGCCGGAGCCGCACGGACAGCGTTCATTGCGGCCCACCTTTCGTTCTTCCCGGACGAAGGTTTCCGGCCGCCTGGGCTCGGGACGCCCATCCGCCTGGCCGTCGAGCGCGGAAGATTCGGCATGCTGGAAGCGCATCCGGCGCGCCTGCTCCTCTCGGCGCCGGCGCTCCATCTCTTCCACGTCCTGCTCGTTCTCGAGCTGGACCCTGGACAGCAGCCGCACGACATCGCGGTTGATGTTGTCGAGCAGGTCCTGAAACAGTTCGAAGGCCTCCCGCTTGTATTCCTGTTTCGGCTGCTTCTGCGCATAGGCGCGCAGGTGAATTCCCTGGCGCAGGTGGTCCATCGTGGCGAGGTGTTCTTTCCACTTCTGGTCGAGAACCGTCAACATGATCTGCTTCTCGATCACGCGCATGTCGATGCCTTGCGCGCGCCAGTCGTCTTCCTTGCGCTCGTACTCCGTCCTGATCTGTTCGCCGATCTTCTCGCGCAGCGGTTCCTCGCTCAGCGACTCGTCCTCCTCCAGCCAACTCGCGATCGGCTGGACGGAGTTCAGTTCGGCGGCCAAGGTTTTCTCGAGCCCTTCGATGTCCCACTGGTCTTCGATGCTCTGCGGCGGGACGAAGCCATCGACAAGATCCTCTACGACATCGTCCCGGATGTTCTGGATGGCCTCGGACAGATCGGCGGTCCCCATCAGATCGTTCCGTAGCCGGTACACGACCTGGCGCTGGTCGTTGGCAACGTCGTCGTACTCGAGAAGGTTTTTGCGGATATCGAAGTTGCGGCCCTCCACCTTGCGCTGCGCCTTCTCGATGGAATTGCTCACCATGCGCGCCTCGATCGCTTCGCCCTTCTCCAATCCCAGGTTCTGCATGAAGCCGCGCATCCGGTCGGTGGTGAAGATGCGCATGAGGTTGTCTTCCATCGACAGGTAGAAGCGCGATGAGCCCGGATCGCCCTGTCGCCCCGAACGGCCCCGAAGCTGGTTGTCGATCCGTCTCGACTCGTGACGTTCGGTGCCGATGATGTGCAGGCCCCCCGCGTCCACGACGGCCTCATGGCGTTCCCGCCAGCCCGCGCGAATGCCCTCTGTCTCGTCTTGGGCCGCAGCTTCGAGTTCGACTTCCAGATTGCCGCCGAGAACGATGTCGGTGCCTCTGCCGGCCATGTTCGTGGCGATGGTGACGACACCCGGGCGGCCCGCCTGGGCGACGATTTCCGCCTCCCGCTCGTGTTGTTTCGCATTCAGCACGCTGTGGCGTATCTTGCGCCGGACAAGCTCGCTCGACAGCCGCTCCGACGACTCGATGGACGTGGTGCCGACAAGCACCGGCTGGCCCGCCTCGATGCACGCGTTGATGTCCTCGACGATGGCGTCGTACTTCTCGTCGGTGGTGAGGTAGACGAGATCGTTTCGGTCGTCCCGAATCATCGGCGCGTGGGTCGGAATGACGACGACATCGAGGCCGTAGATCTGGCGAAACTCGAACGCCTCCGTATCGGCCGTGCCGGTCATGCCCGAAAGCTTGCCGTACAGGCGGAAGTAGTTCTGGAACGTCGTCGAGGCGAGCGTCTGCGATTCGTTCTGGATGACGAGCCCTTCCTTCGCTTCGATCGCCTGGTGTATGCCTTCCGACCAGCGCCTGCCCGGCATGGCGCGGCCCGTGTGCTCATCGACGATGACGATCTCGCCGTTCTGCACCATGTAGTGCACGTCCCGCTTGAACAGCGCATGCGCCTTCAGCGCGGCGTGGACATGGTGCAGCAGGCCGAGATGCGTCGGCGCGTAGAGACTCTCCCCTTCCGCAAGCAGGCCGAGGCGGATGAGTTCGTCTTCGACGAAGCCGTGTCCTCGCTCGGTCAGTTCGACCTGCCGGTTCTTCTCGTCGATGAAGAAGTCGCCGGTGTCTTCCACCTCCTCGCCGCCGAACCGAACCGGCAGATCCGATTCGACCATCTCCTGCTGTTTGAGCCGGGGCGCGAGCCTGTTGATCGTCACGTACAGCTCCGTGCTCTCCTGCGCCGGCCCGGAAATGATGAGGGGCGTGCGGGCCTCGTCGATCAGTATCGAGTCCACCTCGTCGACGATGGCGAAGTCCAGACCGCGCTGGACCTTGTCCTCCGCCCTGAAGGCCATGTTGTCCCGCAGGTAGTCGAAGCCGAATTCGTTGTTCGTGCCGTAGGTGACGTCCGCCTGGTAGGCCGCCCGTTTCGACAACGCGTCCTGTCCCGACTGCACGACGCCCACGGTGATGCCGAGCGCCTCGTAGATCGGCCCCATCCAGTTGGCGTCGCGACGCGCCAGGTAGTCGTTGACGGTGACGATGTGCACGCTGTTGCCGCCGAGCGCGTTGAGATAGGCCGCGAGGACCGCCACCACGGTCTTGCCTTCGCCCGTGCGCATCTCGGCGATGCGACCTTCGTGCAAGGTGATGCCGCCGACGATCTGCACGTCGAAGTGGCGCATGTCGCGGGTGCGACGCGATGCCTCGCGGGCGACGGCGAATACCTCCGGCAGGAGCGTGTCCAAGGCGACGCCCGCCGCCATCGCATGCCTGAATTCCGTCGTCCTGGACTTCAGGTCCGCGTCCGAAAGATCCTTGATGGACGGTTCGAGCGCATTGACCTTCGCCACGGTCTTCCGCATGCGCTTGAGCTCGCGCGTGTTCTTCGTACCGAAGACTCTCTTGAACAGTCCGCCGTCCATCGCAATGCGCCCTGAAGGGTCTGGTCCGATTTTACCGCGATATTTCCCGGTGTCGCGCGGCGACACTGGATCAGGCTGCGTCCGCCGATGCGAGTCTGCCGTCGATCAGGGCGACTACCCGGTTCGCGGTTCGAATCGTCTCCGGCCTATGGGCAACGATGATGCGCGTCACGCCCAGAGATTTGATCGACGCGTTGACGTCACGCTCGGTCGCGACGTCCAGGCTCGACGTTCCTTCGTCCATAAAGAGAATCTTCGGGTGCCGGTACAGCGCCCGCGCGAGCAATATGCGCTGCTTCTCGCCGCCCGAGAGCGCCGATCCCATGTCTCCGACGAGCGTCTCGTATTGCATCGGTTTCGCGATGATCTCGCGGTGAATGCACGCCAAACCGGCCACGCGCACAACGCGCGCCAAGTCGATCTGGGGATCGAAAAAGGCGATGTTCTCGGCGATGGACCCCGCGAACAACGCATCCTCCTGCATCACCGACCCGACCTGACGGCGGTATTCGCCGACGCCAAAGTCCGCCAAGGGACGCCCGTCGACCAGAACCCGGCCAGCGGTGGGCTCGAACAGGCCGAGCATGATCTTCATCAGGGTTGTCTTGCCGCTGCCCGAGGTGCCGACGAAAGCGATGGTCTCGCCGGCGGCGATGTCGATACTGACTCCGCCAAGCACCTCCGGCAGCGCTTCGCCGTAGCGGTAGGAAACACCTTCAAGACGCAAGGCGCCGCCCAATGTCACATCGCCGCGGTTTGCGGACGACGGCAACGCCGCCGGTTCCCGTTCAGCCAACGCGATGTCGGCGATGCGGGAGAGATGCAGTTCCAGCATCCGGAACTCGATCAGGCGTTCGACCAGTGCGATGGCGTTTTCCGTGAACTGCCGCTTGTACGCCATGAACGCAAAGATCATGCCGACCGTGAACTCGGCGCCGAGCGTCATTTTCGCCGCAACGTAGATCAGCACGACGTGCTCGATGCCGAAGATCACGCTGTTGCCGAGAGCGAACCAGATACGCAGCCTGTGAACGCGCGCGTCCGCGTTCACGGCGTCAGCGAATCGGTTCTGCCACAGGCGTCTTCTATCCGTCTCGCGTCCAAAAAGCTTGATGCTCAGGATCCCGCGCACGGTTTCCATGAAGAATGACTGTTCCCTTGCGTGGAACACGATGGCGTCCTCGTTCCGTTCACGCAATGGCGGATAAGTCGCGACGCGCAGAACCAGGTAGAGGGCCAGCGCAACCAGGGCAATCGACCCGAGGACGGCGCTGTAGACGAACATCAGGATGAGCGTCGAGATCGCCATGACGCCGTCGATCGCCGTTGCGACCAGCCCTTCGGTGAACAGCGACCGTATCGGTCCTACCGATCCGAACCTCGATACGAGGTCGCCTATATGGCGTTTCTCAAAGAAATCGGCCGGCAACCGGATCAGGTGGGCGAAGAGATTGCACACCATCTGGTAGTTCAGCATGTTGCCGAAATAGAGCAGCACGTAGCCGCGGAGCAATCCGGCAACAGCGTTCAGAACAGCCAGGGCGCCGAATCCGAATGCCAGCACAAAGAGCAGATCGGCATCGAACTTGACCAGCACCTCGTCTACCGTCACCTGCAGGTAGAACGGGCTGACGAGCACGACAAGCTGGAGGATGGCCGACAGCACCAGGGCTTGCGCCAACGTCCGCTTGAGTCCCCGAATTCGGGTCCACAAATGGCTGAGTCGCAGCCTCGTGCGCTCTTTCCCCGTCTCGAAGTCTCTCGTCGGGTGGAGCTCCAGCGCGACGCCGGTAAAGTGCGTCGAGAACACATCCCGCGTGTAGCGCCGAACGCCCGCCGCCGGGTCGTGCACGACCATGGACTTCGCGCGCGCGGATTTCAGCACGACGAAGTGGTTCATGTCCCAGTGGATGATGGCGGGAGTCTGCAGTTTGCGAATGTCCGCGAGCGGCACCTTGAGCGCCCGGCAACTCATGTCCAGCCGGGCGGCCATCTCCATGATCGCCGACAGGGTCACACCTGCCGCGCTGGTCGGAAAACGTCGTCTGAGGGCTGCAATATCCGTTCTGAACCCGTGGAATCCGGCGACCATGGCGAGACATGCCAGGCCGCACTCCGTCGTTTCGTTCTGACGAATGACCGGCAGCTTTCGACCCCCGAAGTTGAGAAGCTTGAGGGCTTCCGCCGCCATCAATGTCGCGCTGCCCGGAACGGTTCCATCAGCCAGCCGAAAAACGAACGTCGCTCCAGGATGATGTTGCCTTCCAGCAGCATGCCCGGCTGAAGTTCGAAGCTGCGACCGAAGGCGATCACTTCCTGCGATGCGAGCCGCACCAGGACGCGATAGCAGGGCTCCGCCAAGTTGAAGGGAACGTTGGCCTCCGCGGCCGATGTAATCGTCGGCGCCACGTGGCGGATCACGCCATCGTGGGTGCCGAAACGCTGGTAGGGAAACGCCGCATAAAAAAGGCGAACCGGCTGTCCGCTGGCAACAAGGCCCGCCGCCCGGCTGGGAACGAAGAGCTCCGCCTCGAGTTCGCTGCCTGCGGGCAGTATGGACGCCAGCGGTTGTTGCGGAGAAACCACCGCACCCGGGATGCTGCGAATCGAGGCGATCGTCCCGGCGACCGGCGCCTTGACGACGTACGCGCGGCGACTCTCCAACTCCGCGTCGCGCTGGGCGACATCGGCGATCTGGCTCTCCAGCCTAGATACCCGCAATGCGACCTCCTGCGGAAACATCGCCGACTGGTGGACGATGTCCGCCAGGCGGGCGCGCAGCTCGGTCAACTCCCGCGCCTGACGTTTTTCCTCCAGGTGGTGGGCCAGCCAGGACTGTCTTCTGACCTCGGACTCGACGACCGAGACGAAGCCTCCATCCAGCAGCGCCTGGACCTTCTCGAATGATGAGCGGGCGGATTTCGTGATTTCGCGCTGTAGATCCCGCTGTCCCTCGAACGACGCGATCTGCGCGTTCAGGCTCTCCCGTTCCGTCCGAAGACGCGAAAGTTGCCGCTTCAACCGATCCCGTTCGAGACTGATCTGACCCTCAAGCAAGCGCTCCTGCTCGCTCAAGGACCGCATGGCGATGGCGGCGGCGGTATCGCCCGCGAGTGACGGCGACTCGCTTCGAACCACCGCGAGCACCTGACCCGCTTCCACCTCGTCGCGCACCTGCGCGTGGGCATCGCGCAGGACTCCCGCCCGAGGCGGCGTCACCTTGACCAGTCCCTTGGAGGGCACGAGATAGCCCGGCACCCGCTCCGCCCGGGCATAGGTGCCGAACACAGCGAACGCTGCCGCGGCCAGCAACGTCACCAACAAACAACCCGTAACCACGGCAATAGGCAACGGCGTGACGATAAGGACATCCCCGTGCAGGCGCTGACCCTGCGCCTCTAGAACCTCTTTGCGGAAGAGCGGCGGCATCGCCCGTACCATATTCGGCCGGAGCAGCCGCGCATACGGAACCCCTCCGGTTTCCAGGTAGGCGATTTCTTAAATTGCGCGCGGCGCATGCCGCAGCTTTTGGACTAGCGGGGTGCCAGGTACTCCGCGGGATCGAAGCGACGGCCGTCCTTCAGGACTTCGAAGTGGACGTGAGGTCCGGTGGAACGTCCCGTGCTGCCGAGGCGCGCGATCGTCTGACCCTTCTTGACGATGTCGCCAGCCTCGACCTGCGCGGACTCGTGGTGGGCGTAGCGGGTGGATATGCCTTCGCCATGTTCGATCTCGACCATCTTGCCGTAGGCCCCCGAAGTTCCCGCAAACGTGACGACACCGCCGGCGACGGCCTTGACGTCGCTGCCTGGGCCACCGGTGAAGTCGACACCTTGGTGCCACGCCGGCTTTCCGGAGATCGGATCGATGCGGGAACCGTAGCGCGACGAAATCCAGCCCCCTTCCAGCGGCCCGCGCGTGGGCGCGATCTGGTTCTTGAAACTGCCCCGCGCGAGCAGCGACTCGAGCATCTTCATTTCTCGCTCGCGCATCCTCATTTCCGCAGACAACCGATCGATCCTGGCGAGGTATTCCGATACGACGATGCCATCCCCGCCGACCGCGGCCTCCGGACCGCCGGTCGCCGCCGGGAGGTCGAAACGGAACCCGCTTTCGCCGAGCCCGGCGACTTGGGTCATTTCCGACACCCGTTCCGAGAGCGCTTCCATGCGCAGCAGACGCGCCTCCATGTCCGCGAGCTTCCGACCCGCGGCCAGCACTTGCTCGCGCGCCCGCCGCGAGAGCAGGTCGATCTCTTCGCGCTGCTGGTGGAGGCGGTCGCTCCACGTCGACACGGTCATATCGTTCAAGGATTCCGTGGCCGTGTGGCGAACAACAAGGGCGATGTTGGCGGCGACGAACAGACCGAGGAAGACCGCAAGTCCGACGACGGCCGATTGCGGGGCGTTGAACGCGCGAACTCGACCGTGGCCGTCGCCGGCGGCTATGATGTGGATCGTCTTTTTCATCGAATCAACGCGCATGCCTGCCCGTAACATAGATGAAATCTTATCGGATCGCCATTCGCGGCGAAGTTCCGCTGCGAGTCAGCTTGCGAGGTTGGTGACCCGAACGGAAATGCGCGCGTCGTGGACCGACCAGTTCCGGGCGTTGTTGCCGCCGCGGGAAGCGCCGCGGTTCGAAGTCGCGAACATCCGCGGACAGTTGCTGACAGTGCACGCGAGCAGCGCCGCCTGGGCGACGCGCCTGCGCTTCCGCGTGCCGGAGTTGTTGCCGGCGCTGCGGCGGCTGGAAGACTTTTCGAACGTCGAACACATCCGCATTCGGGCGACGCATCGACCGGCGGAGGCGCCGTAAGTCGTTTCCGGTTCCCGGCGGTCGCCGCTGGCGAGGCAACGTCCCTGCGATATCCCTCAGAACGGCCAACCAAAATGCGGCTGCGGCAGGCTCGGTCGAGTCGCCCGAGCAAGACCTCATCGCCGCGCAGGTCATCCATCACCGCCCAATGGAATCGGCAAGGCGGGCACCGCACCCGATTCGCCAATCGCCAGACGCGCCTGTAGCATCGGCCGGGAGGCGACGGACGCCGCGTTCCGAGTTCGAAAAGCGAGAACTCCATCGTGTCCTGGCGGGAAAAACTCGAAAACAACCGGGTTGTCGTGATCGACGGCGGCACCGGATCCGAACTCCAACGGCGGGGCGTGCCGATGAACCAGATCGCCTGGTCCGGACTGGCGGTGCACAGCCACCCTGGGGTGGTGCGGTCGGTACACGAGGCCTACATCGCGGCCGGCGCCGAGGTGATCATCACGAACACGTTCGGCACGGCGCGGTTCCTGCTGGAGCCGGCGGGCCTCGGCGACGAGTTCGAGCGCATCAACCGCAACGCCGTGCGACTCGCCGCCGAGGCGCGGGACGCGTCGGGCAAGGATGTCGCCATCGCCGGGTCGATCTCAAACCTGCCGCCCGGAATGGACGCCGCCAACTACCCCGAGCCCGAGGACGAGCTTGCGGGGCTTAAGGAACTCGCGACGATCCTCGCGGACAGCGGGGTAGATGTCATCGCGCTGGAGATGATGCAGGACACTCGGCATGCGGCCCGCGCGATGGAAGCGGCGCTCGAGACCGGCCTTCCCGTCTGGCTGGGCGTGAGCTGCAGGCAGCGCGCCGACGGCGACGGCCTAGTGAGTTTCGACCTGCCCAACATGGACTTCGCCAAGCCACTCGACGCGCTCGTCCCGATGGGGCCCAGCGTGGTCAACATCATGCACAGCGACATCAACGTCACGCGCGAGGCGATCGCGATGGTGAGGGAACGCTGGCCCGGGGCCATCGGCGTCTACCCGGAAGTCGGCGAGTTCGTGCCTCCCAACTGGACATTCGACGCCGATGCGACGCCCGAACGCCTGGTCGAACACGCGCGGAGTTGGGTCGATTGCGGCGCTCTCCTGGTCGGCGGTTGCTGCGGCACCACGCCAGCGCACATCGCGGCGCTGGCGCGGGCGTTCGGCTGAGCCGGCGGCGGAAAGAAATACCGGTTGGCGAGAAAGATCGGGATCGTCCGGGTGGGCATGCTCTCCATACGCGGGGTTTCGCGCGCCCTCTATTGCTTCAAGGACCGGCAAACCAGCGTCTCGGCCACTGCGTCGGCATCGTACAGCAGCGTATGATGTGTTATCTTGTATGCATCTCGCTGATTACATGCCAACTTATGATCCGAACACAAATCCAGCTCGAACCCGTCCAATACGAGCGTCTGAAGGCGTTGGCGGCACGTCGGGCGACTTCGGTTGCCCAACTCGTTCGCGAGGGCGTGGATCAAATCCTCGCCGGAGAACGAGCGAGCACTGATTGGGACCGTTTCCTCGCCGCGGTCGGATCCTGTCACTCGAACGATGTCGTCACAGATGTCTCCGAGCGCCATGACGCCTACTTGTCGGACGCGCTTGCATGAGTGACGTATTCGTCGATACGTCGGCCCTCTACGCCCTTCTCGTCGAAGAAGACGACAATCACGACGACGCCCGCATTGCGGCCGAATCTCTGCGCGAGCTTGACGCAACGTTGGTGACATCGTCTTTCGTAGTGCTTGAGACCGTGGCATTACTACAGGCCAGAGTTGGAGTTGGAGCCGTGCGGATCTTCTACCTGGACATCCTGCCGTTGCTCCGAATCATCTGGGTCGACAAAGACCTGCTCCATCGCGCGATCAATGCGCTGCTGGCTGCGTCCCGCCGGCAGGTCAGCCTGACTGATTGGGCGAGCATCGCCCTGATGCAAGACCACCGCATCGATCAAGCGTTCGCCTTCGACGAAGACTTCACAAGGATGGGAGTCGATCTCATACCGAGCGGTTCGACTTAGACCGCAATCATGGCATTGAACCCCGTTGACGGGCGTAAGCGCGGACCGCGGCGGCGCGGCGTGGTTCGCGCGCGCCATCAGGTTCCCGGGCGGGTTCGAGCAGGCGGTGAGTACCCCGTCCCGGGTTCCCGCGGTCCGACTACGGGTCTGTGCGGCTCAGAAAGGCCTTGAGGTCCAGGTAGTTGTCTTGCGCTTCGGATTCAACTTCCGCGATGCGTTCGACCCGCCGTTCCTTGCGGTCGCGCAGATAGGCGGGACGCTCCAGTTCCTCGTAGTCCACCGGCTCGTCGGTCTCGTCCGACACGACCCCTCCACCATCGCTCGCTCCTTCGGCCGGATCGCGCGGATCTCCCGCCGGATCGCTGAGTCCGGTGACCACCACCGTCACTTTCAGGTCGTCGCCCCACTCCGGATCGACCACCATCCCCAGTACGACATTGCACTCCGGCGACGTGAACTCTTCCACGGTGTTGCCCACCTCGAACACTTCGGCAAGGTTGAGATCGGATCCCGCAACCACGTTGACGAGCGCGCCGCGCGCTCCTTCAAGTTCAATGTCTTCGAGCAGCGGACAGCGTATGGCGGTCTCTGCCGCTTCCCGCGCCCGATTCTCGCCCGTCGCGCGTCCGGCGCCCATCATCGCCTTGCCCATCTCTGACATGACCGTGCGCACATCCGCGAAGTCGGTGTTCATCAAGCCGGGCCGCGTGATCAGGTCCGAGATTCCCTGGACCGCGCCGAGCAGGACATCGTTCGCCGCCGAGAATGCGTCCAGCACCAAGGTCTTCTCGCCAAGCACCGACGGCAGCCTGTCGTTGGGAATGACGATCAGGGAGTCCACGTGACGCTCCAGTTCCTCGATCCCCTTGTCGGCTATCTCCGTGCGTTTCTCGAATGAAAACGGCCGCGTCACCACGGCAACGGTGAGAATGTCCAGTTCCTTCGCCACTTCCGCGAAGACGGGCGCCGCACCGGTGCCGGTGCCTCCGCCCATCCCGGCGGTGACGAAAACCATGTCCGCGCCTTCAAGCACCTCGGCGATTCGATCCCGGTCCTCCAGCGCCGACTGTCTCCCGATCTCCGGATTCGCGCCCGCGCCGAGGCCCTTCGTGACCGATCCCCCAAGCTGCAGGATCGTGCCCGCATTCACGCTCTTGAGCGCCTGCGCATCCGTGTTGGCGGCGATGAAATCGATACCCTCCACGCGGTGCTTCAACATGTGCTGCACCGCGTTGCCGCCGCCGCCGCCAATGCCTATCACCTTGATAATCGCGCTCTCAGGGGCGCTGTCCACCAGTTCAAACATCTACCTGCTCCTCACTTCTCGTTGAGTTCAAACGTTCTCTCCGAACCACTTGCCGATGCGGCTGAAAAATCCGCGCGAACCCGACTTGCCGTTCTGGCTGCCGTTCTCCCGCTCCTGTCCGTATACGAGCAAACCCACGCCCGTAGCGTAGATGGGATTGCGGACTATGTCGGACAATCCCTCCACGGCTCTCGGCGCGCCGACGGACACCGGCATGCCGAAGATCTCTTCCGCCAGTTCGACGGCCCCCTCCATCTTCGAGGACCCGCCGGTCAGCACGATCCCCGCGCCCAGCATGTCCTCGAAGCCGCTGCGGCGCAGGTCCGTTCTGACCAGCGTGAACAGTTCCTCATATCGCGGCTCGACGACCTCCGCCAACGTATGGCGCGAGATGTCGCGGCGCGGTTGGTCGGCGAGGCCCGGAACCACGATGGTCTCGTCCGGATGCACGAACCTGTTCAATGCGCACGCATACTTGATCTTGATTTCCTCGGCATGCCTGGTGGGGGTCCGAAGCGCCATCGCGATGTCGTTGGTGATCTGCGCGCCGGCGATCGGAATCACGGCGGTGTGGCGAATCGCGCCGTCGGTGAAGACAGCGATGTCGGTAGTGCCGCCGCCGATGTCGACCAGGCACACGCCCAGCTCCCGCTCATCGTCCGTCAACACGGAATAGCTGGACGCCAGTTGCTCCAGAATCACTTCGTTGACCGCAAGGCCGCAGCGCTCGATGCATTTCTCTATGTTCTGCGCCGCGTTGACCGCGCAACTGACGAGATGGACCTTCGCTTCCATCCTCACGCCCGACATGCCGAGGGGCTCCTTCACGCCCTCCTGGTGGTCGATGATGTATTCCTGCGTGACGACGTGCAGGATCTTCTGATCCGCCGGGATTGCCACCGCGCCGGCGGCGTCGATCACCCGATCGACGTCCTGTTGCTGCACTTCGCTGTCGCTGATGGCGACGATTCCGTGCGAATTCAGGCTCTTCACATGGCCCCCGGCAATGCCTGCATAGACCGATTCGATTCTGCATCCGCCCATCAGCTCCGCTTCCTCCACCGCGCGCTGAATCGACTGCACGGTGGATTCGATATCCACCACGACGCCTTTCCTCAACCCGGTGGAGGGATGCGAACCGATCCCTACAACCTCGACTCCGCCCTCGGGCGTGACCTCGCCGACGAGCGAGGCCACCTTGCTGGTGCCTATGTCGAGTCCGATGATCTTCTTTCTGCCGTGTTCCGCCACTGTCCGTTCTCTCCTTGGCTAATTCCTCGCGATCAGCGTTTCTTCCGCCAATTCGTCCCGCCAGCGCACCGCAACGCCGCTGCCGTAGCGCGCGTCGATTCGATCGACTTCTTCCATCCGGTGGATCAGCGCGTCCGCGTACACCGCCAGCACGCGCTCGAGACGTCCGTTGATATCCCGCGTACCGAGCAGCACCGTGATATCGTCCTCCAGGATCAGTTGCCAGCCGCCGACGTCGGTTTCTTCGAGGCCCTTCAACGAGAGTCCGAGATCCGCCAACCGGCCACTGAGCTTGCCGTACAGTTGCATCACCTCGCCGCTGGCGAAAAGATTGCCGGACAATGTCGGCAGCGTCTCTTGCCAGGTCGTCGGACCCGGCGCGCCGACGACTTCTCCGGCCGTCGTCACGTATTCCGCGTTGCCCCAGCGCGCAGCCAATGCCTCTCGCTTGACCGACACGTTGATCATTCCCGGTCCGTCGCGGCGTACGCGGGCATCGCGCGTCCAGCCGAGCGCCTCGATCGCGGAGACGACTTCACCCGCGCCGGTAACGGCCGAGTCCAGGGCATCGATCACGACGGCGCGGATCTCCTGTCTCTCCATGTCGGTCAGATCTCCCGCAATCCGCACGAGTTCGACCGGCCTGTCGAGGAAACGCCACAGGGCGGCCGATCCCGCCCCCACGACCGCGATCATCATCAATGCCGCACACAACGACTTAAGCCACATTGCTCGACTCCTCCAGTCCCCGGGACACCCGACTCACATTTCCCGCGCCCTGAACGATGACCACGTCGTCGTTCCGGAGCAGCGACCTCAACACTTCCAGCGCTTCGTCCGGCGTCGCCGCGAACCGCGGGTTCGCGCCACCGAATCGCCGCACGCCGCGGCACAGCGCCCGCCCGTCGGCACCCGAAATCAGGTCCTCGCCCGCCGCATACACCTCGACGATCAGCAACAGGTCGACGCGCAGCAGCACCTTGACGAAGTCGTCATACAAATCCTGTGTGCGCGTATACCGGTGGGGTTGATAGACCATCACCAGCCGTCGTTCCGGCCAGACGCTGCGCGCCGTGTCGATGACAGCCCGCACTTCCGTGGGATGATGCCCATAGTCGTCGACCAGCGTGATGCACTTGCCGTTCACCCTGCGCGACGCGACTTCGAAGCGTCTTTCCACGCCCTTGAACCGCCTCAAGCCATCGACGATGCGGTCATCCGAGACACCCTCCTCCGTCGCGACCGCAATCGCAGCCAGCGCGTTCGACACGTTGTGCATGCCCGGCAGCGGCAGGTCGATGTCGAGATGGGAACCGTCCGGCCTCCTGGCCGTAAAAGACCAGCGCATGCCCCGCGCGACCAGGTTCACCGCCCGGAAGTCCGCGTCTTCCCGCAGGCCGTAGGTCAGGACCGGTCGGGCGAAGTCTTCGATCATCGAACGCACGTTGTCGTCATCGATACACAGGACGGCCACGCCGTAGAAAGGCAACCGGCCGACAAAGTCGAGAAACGCGCGTTTCAGTTGCTCGAAGTCGTTGCGGTAGGACGCCAGGTGGTCGCGGTCGATATTCGTGACGACGACCGCCATGGGCTGCAGAAACAGGAACGAGGCGTCGCTCTCGTCCGCTTCCGCAACGATATAGCGACCGGCACCGAGTCTCGCGTTGCGGCCTTCGCTCTTCAGCAGCCCCCCGATCACGTAGGTGGGATCGAGGCCGGCGCGCTGAAGAATGGCCGTGATCAGGCTGGTCGTGGTCGTCTTGCCGTGGGTGCCCGCCACCGCGATGCCGCGCCGGTAGCGCATCAGTTCGCCGAGCATCGTCGCCCGCGAAACTATGGGGACGCGCCGCTCCCGCGCCATGACCAATTCAGGGTTCTTTTCGCTGATCGCCGCCGAAACCACGACCACGTCAGCGCGGCCCGCCCTGTCGCCTTCGTGGCCGAGGTCGATGGGAACCCCCTGCTTCGTCAGGCGTTCCGTGTTGGCCGAGCGAACGATATCGGAACCAGTGACCGCATAGCCCTCGTTCAGGAGGACCTCCGCGATTCCGCACATGCCGGAACCGCCTATGCCGACGAAGTGGATGTTTCTCACGCGCCGCATTCTCGCGTCCAGATCACCGCCTTCCACGGATGTCGCCCTCCAGGTGGGTTCTGAAAGCCAGTGCCAGGAGCCCGGCGCAAACGAGCAGGCTGTTGCCGCCAAAGCTGATGAACGGCAGCGTCAGACCCGTGGTCGGCAGCACGCCGGTATTGACGCCGACGTTGATCAGCACCTGTGCGCCGATCACCAGTCCCGCGCCGTAGGCCAGGTAGGCACCGAAAAACCTCCGCTGTTCGGCGGCGGCACGCGCGATCGAGAAGGTGCAAAGGACCAGGAACGCGAGCAGCACGAACAGGGCGCCGGCGCCGACCAATCCGAGTTCTTCGGCAACGACCGCAAAGATGAAGTCGTTATGCGCCTCCGGCAGGTAGGAGAGCTTTTGCACTCCTTGCCCGAGACCGACGCCGAACCATTCGCCGCGGCCGAAGGCGATAAGCGCCTGGGTCAACTGGTAGCCGCCGCTGTGCGGCAACGCCCAGGGGTCCCAGAAGGCCACCAGGCGCTCTTCCCTGTAGATCTCCAGCCGAAGGAGAACAATGAGCGCAACGGCCGCCGCGCCCGCCACGCCGAGGAAGTGTCGCAGCCGCGCGCCCGCCAGGAACATGAGCCCACCGGTCAACAGCGCCAGCAGCAGGGTCGTGCCGAAGTCGGGTTCGATCAGCACCAATCCCGCGAGAACCCCGGCCCACGCAAGCGGCCGCAGGAACGCCCAGATGTCGCTCTCAACGGTTTCCCCTGCGCGCGCGAAGTACCCCGCGAGATACACCGCAAGGAGAAACTTGGCCGCTTCCGACGGCTGCAGGGTGAACGCGCCGAGCCAGATCCAGCGACGCGCTCCGCCTTCCTCGAGACCGATGCCCGGCACGAGCACCAAGGCGCAAATGGCGATGGCGGCGACCAGGCACCAGCGATGCAAAGTTTCCCAAACGCGCAGGGGCATGTTCGAGACCACGGCGAATACCACGAGCGCCGCAGCCACGAATACGCAATGCCGGAACACGTAAGCGCTCTCCGTCGCGGCCGACGCCACCATCACGACACCCGTCGCAAGCGCCGCGAACCACGCCATCAGTACGGTCGCGCCTAGACGGTCAACCATGATCGCTCGCCGCCCTGCGAACCGCCGCCGCGAACGCATCGCCCCGGGCCTCGAAGTCGTCGAACATGTCGAAGCTGGCGCAGGCGGGAGACAGCAGCACCATGCCGCGCCCGCAGGCCGCTCGCAGGGCGCTCGTGACGGCTTCATCCATGTCGGCGGCACGGCTGACCGGCACGACGCCAGCCAGCGCAGCTTCGATGCGCGGGGCGTCCCTGCCGATCAGTACGACATGTTTCGCATGGCGCCCCACCGGGGTCTTCAGCGGCTCGAACGACGCGTTCTTGCCGTCTCCGCCCGCAATCAGCACGATATCCCGCGTATCGAAGCCGAATCCGGCGAGCGCCGCCGCGCAGGCGCCCACGTTGGTCGCCTTGGAGTCGTCGATGCAGCGTACCGAACCCACCGCGCCGACGAACGCCGAGCGGTGCGGAAGGCCGGGAAAGTCGAACAAGCGCTTGGGATCCGCGTCCTCTCCGGTCAACGAGGCGATCGCGCATGCGGCGAGAACGTTATAGGCGTTGTGACGTCCGCCAAGGCGAAATGACGACAGCGGGAAGGGAGCGCCATCGATGATCAATTCGTTGCCGGCCACCCGCCAGCCGGGGTCCGAATCGAGGGCGATGGCCGGAATTCCCTCTGGCGGTCGCGTATCGGCGTCCGCGCCGTTGTACACGGCCGCCCGACAGCCCAGGTAGACGCGGCGCTTCGCCTGGGCGTAGGCGTCGAAAGACCGGTGACGGTCCAGGTGGTCGGCGCTGACATTGAGGACCGCGCCTATGTCGAACGTTCCCGTGCCCATGCGCTCGAGTTGAAAACTCGACAGCTCGAGCACATACCGATCAACCTCGGAATCGAGCAGGTCAAGCGCGGGAACGCCCAGGTTCCCCCCTACCCGTACCTGGCTTGATCCCCGATCGAGGAGTCTCCCCACCATCGATGCCACCGTGCTCTTGCCGTTGGTGCCCGTGATGGCGGCGACCGGGGCTCTCGCCAGACCCAGGAACAGATCGATGTCTCCCAGGATCTCAAGTCCCGCATCGCGTGCCGCCCTGGCAAGACAGTGGTCGAGTCCGATGCCAGGACTGATGATCGCGCGGTCGAAATCGGCGAAGCGCACAGCCGCCGGATCGAGTACTTCGACGTCGGCAAATTCGGTACGCGCCGCCTCGCGGTAGGGAGGATTCTCCCGTGTATCGCAGACGGCGACCGGCACGCGTCCATGCAGGCGCTTCAGGCACGAATAACCCGTCGCGCCAAGGCCCATGATCAGCGTTCGGGACTCCGTCATCGGATCTTCAGCGTCGACAGGCCGATGAGCACCAGCACCAGGGCGATGATCCAGAATCGCACGATGATCCGGGGTTCCGGCCAGCCCTTGAGTTCGAAGTGATGATGTATCGGCGCCATGCGGAAAACGCGCCGGCCGGTGGTCTTGAAGGACGCCACCTGCATGATCACCGAGACGGTTTCCAGCACGAAGAGACCGCCCATGATGAGTAGAACGATCTCGTGGCGGATAATGACGGCGACGAGGCCCAAGGCGGCGCCCAGCGCGAGGGCGCCCACGTCTCCCATGAAGACCTGGGCCGGATAAGTATTGAACCAGAGGAAACCGAGACCGGCGCCGATGAGCGCCCCGCAGAACACCGCCAGTTCGCCGGCACCGGCGACATAGGGAATCTGCAGGTAGCTCGCGAATTCGCTGTGTCCGGCCAGGTAGGCGATGAATCCCAGCCCGGCGCTGACCATCACCGCGGGGAGGATGGCGAGGCCGTCGAGGCCGTCGGTCAGGTTGACCGCGTTGCTCATGCCGACCACCATCAGGTAGGCAAGCAGCACGAATCCAACGCCGAGCGGGATGGCCACCTCCTTGAAGAAGGGCACGATGAGGCTCGTGTCGGATGTCGTCGCAGCCAGTTGGTACAGGACGATGGCGGCGGTCAGACCCACGACCGACTGCCAGAAATACTTCCAGCGCGCAGGCAGGCCCCTGGCGTTCCCCTCCGATACCTTGAGGTAGTCGTCGTACCAGCCGATCGCTCCGAACGACAGCGTGACCGCCAACACCATCCAGACGTGCCGGTTGGCCGGATCGCACCACATGACCGTCGTCAACAACGTCGTCACCAGGATCATGGCCCCGCCCATGGTCGGGGTGCCGGCCTTCTCCAGGTGGCTCTCCGGCCCTTCCTCCCGAACGCTCTGGCCGATCTGCAAATGGGCCAGCTTGCGAATCATGAACGGCCCGACCGCAAGCGAAATGGCCAGCGCGGTCAGCGCGCTCACCATGGTGCGAAAGGTGATGTACTGGAACACGCCGAAGACGCCAACGTAGTCGGCCAGGAACTCGGTAAGACGGAGCAGCACCTACCGTTCCTCTTTGCTTGCGAGGGGTGCCCCCTCGCGCTCCCCGGCTGAAGGCTCCCGGTCCAGCGCGGCCTGGGCGAAGCGCAGGTCGCTATGCGGGATCCGTTCTTCCCCAAAGTCCTGAAAGTCCTCGTGGCCCTTGCCCGCGACCAACACGACGTCGCCAGGTCCGGCGCGGTCGACGGCCATCCTCACCGCCGCCGTCCGGTCGGGCTCGACGGTATAGAAGCCGGGCGAAGTAAAGCCGGCAGCGATATCCGAAATGATCGACTCGGGATTCTCGGTACGGGGATTGTCCGAAGTCACGATCGCCGCATCCGCGCCCTCCTCCACGGCCCGCGCCATCATGGGCCGCTTGCCGGGATCGCGATTTCCGCCGCAACCGAATACGCATGTCAGACGGCCGCGAAGGTGTTGGCGCACCGCTGCGAGCGCCGCTGCGAGCGCCGCCGGCGTATGGGCATAATCGATGAAGACCACCGGACCCGAACAGTTCGGCGACGCCACGCGCTGCATGCGCCCCGGCACCGGCACCATGCAGCGCATCTGCGCCACGGCGTCGTCGAAAGGTTTGCCCGCGAGACACACCACAGACAGGATTGCGGCAGCGTTGTAGAGGGAAAACTCCCCATAAAGCGGCAACCAGAAACGGCTAGCGCCCCAGGGCGTGTGCCATCGACCCGTTATGCCGTGCGGGTGAAAGCCCGCATCCGACCACGAGACCGCAGCATTCCGCGACAGGCCATAGCCAATCGTCTCCGCCTCGACTTCCGCAGCCAGGTCTCGGCCGAAAGGGTCGTCCAGGTTGAGGACGACGATGCCGACGGACGGCATCTCGAACAGCCTGCGTTTCGCCGCGGCGTAGCGTTCCATCGTGCCGTGGTAATCGAGGTGGTCGCGCGTCAGGTTGGTGAGCACCGCGATGTCGAAACGCACGGCCGCGACGCGATCCTGCTCCAGTGCATGCGAGCTGACTTCCATCGCCACGCGCTTGCGGCCTTCGCCTCGCATGGCCCCGAGCCGACGCTGGACGGTTACCGCATCCTCCGTCGTCAACTTGCTCCGACACAGGCGCTCGATGTCGCCCCAGCCGATGGTGCCCATGTACGCCGTATCGTCCAACAGCGAAGCGCACTGATAGGCGACCGATGTCTTGCCGTTGGTGCCCGTGACGCCGATGCAGGTGAGGGCGGCACTCGGATCGCCGAAGTACCGCGCCGCTATTTCTCCCTGGCGGACGCGGAGGTCGCTCATCACGACGTTTGGAACGCAAGCGGTGACGCGCCGCTCCGAACACACCGCCGCGGCGCCCCGGGCAACCGCTTCCTCGACGTGGCGATGTCCATCGCCCACCTCGCCCGCGCAGGCGAGGAACAAATCCCCGGGAGATACCCGCCTCGAGTCGTTGGCGACGCCGGTTACGATAGTCGCGCCACCCGCGCCCAGGAGCTGGTCGAGCGTTCTGGCCGACGTCACGCTACGCCTCCTGCATGAAAAAACGCCCCGGGGGAGCGCCAGCGACCGTGGATGATGGTTGCGCGGTCGACGAGCGGGGCCGCCGGGCAGGCGCCGACGCCAACGGCGTCGACGCTGGAGCACCGGCTGGAGCGAGATGGTCGGGAGCAACGCCGAGAATGCGAAGCGCGCGCGCCATGACCCGCGCGAAAACCGGAGCGGCGACGCTGCCGCCCCCGATCGCGGTACCGCGGGGTTCGTTGATGACCACGACGAGGACGATCTTCGGATCCACCGCCGGCGCGAAACCCGCGAACAGGGCGACATGCCGACCGTCATCGTATCCGTCCTCGGAAACCTTGCGCGTGGTCCCCGTCTTGCCGGCCACGCGATAGCCTCGAACCTTCGCTTTCGGCGCAGTTCCGGCCGGACTCACGACCTGCTCGAGCATCCGCGACACCTGGCGTACGTGGCGTTCATCGAACACCCTGATGCCCGCCAGTTCCGTCGTCTGGCGGAGCACGCTGACCGAACGTCGAACGCCGCCCGATGCCAGCATCTGGTAGCAACGCGCAAGCTGCATCGGGGTGACCGTCAGACCATACCCGTAGGCCAAGGTCGCACGACCGATCGGTTTGTCCAGATCCTCGGCAGTGAGCACGCCCAAGGTTTCACCCGGCAGGCCCGAACCCGGCGGTTCGCCGAAGCCCGCGCGCACGAGGGCGTCGAACACCGCGTCCTCGGGCAAATCCAGGGAGATTTTCGTGATGCCGACCTGGCTCGACTTCGCCAGCACTTCGGAGAGCGTGAGCACGCCCCTGTTGCGGGGATCCTCGATCAACTTCCTCCCTACCGCGACATACCCCGGCGACGTGTCCACCGCCGTCGTCGGGGCGAAACGACCACTCTCCAATGCCGCCAGCGCCGCCAGCGGTTTGACGGTCGATCCGGGCTCGTACGTATCGGTCACGGCGCGGTTGCGGACGCCCGAGGAAGTTCGCTCCGCAACATCGTTCGGGTTATAGGAGGGCTGATTCGCCAACGCCAGGATTTCACCGGTGCTGACCTTGAGCATGACCAGCGAGCCCGATTCCGCGTTGTTGTGCGCAACGACGGACTTCAATTCACGATAGGCCGAAAACTGCAGCCTGAGGTCCAGACTCACGGTGATGTCGTCGCCGAAGTGCGGCAATTCGATGATTCCCAGTTCCTCCACCGTGCGGCGGTTGTTGTCGAGCAATACCCGCTTGCTGCCGGCCTTGCCCTTGAGCAATCCATCGAACATGAACTCGGCGCCTTCCTGGCCGATGTCGTCGATATTGGTCATGCCCACCACGTGCGCCGTGGTTTCGGCGGCGGGATAGAACCGCTTGTACTCGGAAAGCGAACGGACCCCGGCGATATCGAGCTCTCGAACCGCTCGATCGGTAGCCGGACTGACCTGTCGCCTGAGGTAGGCGAATCGCTTCCCCGATCTCGCGACGCGGCGTTCGAGTGCTGCGGGCGACACCCTCAGAACCTGACCCAGCGCGACAAACTGCTCGTTGGACAGCGTCGTCTCGCTTGGATCGATCCAGATCGAATGGACCGGTGTGCTGATGGCCAGGAGTTCACGGTGCCGGTCATAGATGACCCCGCGATGCGCGGGTATGCTCACCGTGCGCACGGCGATAGCCTCGCCGCGCTGCTTGAGAAAGTCCCGTCGCTCGGTGACGCTCAGGTAGGCGACGCGCGACAGCAGCCCCACGACCGATATCATGAAGAACCCGACGAGCATGTAGTGGCGCCACTTCACTGCCGTACCCAAGTGACCTCCTCCGGGAAATGCATGGACAACGCTTCGTTCGCAATCCGATCCACATTGCGATACGAAGAGAGTGTTCCGCGCTCCAGCAGCAGTCGGCTATATTCCTCGAGCAACGCGTCCCGACGCGACTGCTCCTCGCTCAACCGGGCATAGGCGTCACGCATCTCGTTCGCCTTGGTCGTGACCTGCACGCCGGACGCCGCGGCGATTGCACAGATCACCCCGCCGAAGATCCATTGTCTCGCTCGGGCCCGGTTCACGCGCGCTTCTCCACCACCTGGAGCATTGCGCTCTTCGCGCGGGGGTTCGCGGCGACCTCCGCCCCCGACGGCCGGGCGTTCCGCACGACGTGCCGGGCGCCACCGCCCGGTTCCTCGGGGAGAGAGACCCGCCTCAGCACCGGATCACCCTGCACCCACGCCCGGAAACGCCGGCGCACCATGCGGTGCTCGATGCTGTGGAAGGAAATCACTCCGAGGCGACCCCCGACACCGAGACATTCGAATGCTGCGTTCAGTCCCTCATCGAGTTCGTCAACCTCGTCGTTGACGTGCATGCGCACTGCCTGGAACACGCGTGCGAGCGTCTGACGATAGACCTGGCGCCCCATCGCGGCCTCCCGGATAGCCGCGACGAAATCGAAGGTTCTCGCCAAGGGGCGTCTCCTGACGACCGAGCGCGCTACGCGGGCGGCGTGCCATTCTTCGCCGTAGCGCCGAAATACTTCGGCCAGGTCCTCCTCCTCCGCGGAATTGAGCCACTGCGCCGCGGTAACGCCTTGCTTGCGGTCCATCCGCATATCGAGTGGTCCATCGCGCATGTAGCTGAATCCGCGGTCGGGGTCCTCCAATTGATATCCCGACATGCCGATATCCATCATCACGCCGCTGACCGGCAGGAGTCCGCGCCGACGGGCGATGTCGCCCACCTGCGAGAACGCCGCGCATTCGGCCATCACCCGAGGGTCGGTTTCGGCCAGACGCCGCGCATTCGCGACCGCCGTCTCATCGCGGTCCATGGCCAGCAGTTGCGCCTCGGGCGCAAGCCTGGCGAGCAGCGTCCGGCTGTGCCCTCCACCGCCGTATGTCGCGTCCACGTAGCTGCCCGCCGCATCCGTCGTCACCGCCGACACGATTTCGTGCAGCAACACAGGCGTATGGGGCATTCAGATAGAAAGGGCATTCAGGTCGCCCGAATCCGTCAATTCCGAGGTCAGTTCAGAAGCCATGGCCCGGGAGTTTTCCTGGCGGTCGCGCCAACGGTCCTCGGACCAGATTTCGATCTTGCTGCCGATCCCGAACACGATCAGCCGTTTTTCCAGTCCGGCGTACTCGCGCAGCGTGGGAGGTATCAGGGCCCTGCCATGGCCATCGAGTTCGACGTCCGTGGCATGTCCGATGAGGAGCCTCTGGATGGCTCGCGCGGAAGGCCGCATGTTCGCGAGCGATTGCAGGCGGGATTCAACTTCCTCCCACTCGGGCAACGGGTACAGGAGGAGGCACTTCTCGTGCAGGTCGGCCGTGATGACGACTTTCCCGTCGCAATGTTCAAGCACAACCTGACGAAAACGCGCCGGCAGCGCCATGCGGCCCCTGGCGTCAAGCGTGACTGAATTGCTGCCCCGAAACATGGTGATGAACGAACGCCGCCTACCGGCCAATACCCATCGTATACCTTATATACCCTATTGGCCTACTTTTTCCCACTTTCTCCTACATGGATCCCCGACGATAAATGGCTCGCGGAAGGGGGTCAAGTACAAATCGACCGGTGCAAATCGACCGGGCGTTGGCGGAGCGAAGAGAGCTTTCAGCCGGGGAAGGCTTCCCCGACCGCCGACGCGCAAAGGTAAGCGGCGAGGCGCTCGCCGTCGCTGGCGGCGTACTCGCATGGAAGTCGAGCCGGCCGATAAGCCGGGTTCTGTCGTGGACAGCCATTCATCTGGGACGACCGTCACCGGTCGCCTCTAGCGGCCTACCCGAATCCAGCGCGGACCACGCGTAAAGATTCCTATTTGGCCTTGCTCCGGGCGGGGTTTACCTAGCCGCCGGCGTTACCGCCGAACGCGGTGCGCTCTTACCGCACCCTTTCACCCTTGCCCGCCGCGAGCGGCGGGCGGTCTGCTCTCTGCTGCACTTTCCGTGGGCTCACGCCCCCCAGGAGTTACCTGGCGCCCTGTCCTGCGGAGCCCGGACTTTCCTTCGCGCTCCCAATGGGAACACGACGACTGCCTGGCCGGCTCGACGGCCTACGATACCACCTGGCTGGTCATGGCTTGCGCGGGGGCGAAATGCCGCACAGGCGAAGCCGTGACGGATTTCATGGCTCTACCGGCTCAGCGCAATGGCTTGCCTATACAGCTCACCGCGCTCGGCCCCCGTCAACCGAGCGGCGAGGCGCGCCGCGCGGGACGGCGGCAACTCCTCCAGCAGAACGCGAAGCACGTCGCCGCCGGACAGGTGAGGACTCTCTTCGCCGCAGCCGTCAAGAATGCAAACGAATTCGCCCCTCGGTGTCTTCAACGCGTCGGCGACGCCAGCCACCGTACCGTGAATGATCGTCTCGAACATCTTGGTGAGTTCACGGCAGACGACGATCTCGCGTTCCGCCGCGCCAAGGTCGATCAGATCGTCGAAGGTCTCCACGATCCGATGCGGCGCCTCGAAGAACACCGTCGACTCGCGCCGACGCAGCATGCTCGACAATATCTCTCGACGGCTCCGCCGGCGCGGCGGCAGGAAACCTTCAAACGTAAAGCGGTTCGCGGCGATCGGAGAAGCCGACACGGCCGCTGTGACGGCGCTGACTCCCGGGACGGGAGTCACCCTGATGTCCCCGTCGAAGGCCAGACGCACCAGTTCAAAACCCGGGTCCGACAACAGCGGAGTGCCGGCGTCGGAGACAAGGGCAACATCGGCGCCGGCCCGCAGGTGTTCAAGCACCCGACGAGTCGCCGAGGTCTCATTGCGATCATGCAGGCTGATCAGTTCAGTCGGCACCGCGCCGATGTGGCGCAACAGCGTACGACAACGTCTGGTATCTTCGCAGGCCACAATCTCAACCTCTTTGAGGGCATCGACCGCTCGCGCGGTGATGTCCGAAAGGTTTCCAATAGGGGTCGCCACAACGAACAGGCAACCGGTGTTCCGCAAAGCTGTCATCGTCCCGTTTGAAATCCCGTTGGCGATCTGCCTGTCGATGTGCGTGATTGTCTCAATCGCGGGGTGTCAATCACAGCGCGAAGACCAACCGGGCAAGCCGGGCATGGGAGAAGTCGCCGCAGACGCACCGATAGAGGGAGATACGTCTGCCCTCATCGAACGCGCGCGCCGACTCCTGGCCGAAGGAGACTTCCGGGCCGCCGCCGCCAGCCTGCGCCAGGTCGACATCGCAACCATCGTTTCCCCGCGCGAGCGATTCGAGTGGACAATGCTCGATATCGAAGTGCTGCTTGGGCTGGGAACGGTGTCGACCGCCGAAGCAAGGCTCGCGCTCGCCAAACCCGCGAGTCCGGCTCAACGCACCCGGATTGCCCTGATGCGGGCCCGCATCCACGCCGCGAGGAGCGACTACGCCTCCGCCTCCTCCACTCTGATCGCCGCCGCGCAGGAGGCGGGCACCGGCCGCGACGGAGCACGAACTTTGGTCGAGGCCGCGTGGACGTATGCGCAAAACGTTCCGGGACATCGCCTCACCGCCCGCCTGCGGCAGGCCGACGAACCTTCGGAACACGCGTGGTGGCAACTCATCCAGGGATTCAACGAAGCTCTCGCGGCCGAGGAGCAACAGACGGGCTGGGAACACTGGAGAACCCGCCACCCGGAGCATATCGCCGCGCGTTTCCACCCGAGCGCACTCGCCGACATCGATCCGGGTCCTGCCCGTATCGCCCTGTTCCTCCCGTTCTCCGGCCTGCTGGCGAACGCCGGGGAAACGGTTCGCGACGGATTCCTGTCCGCCTACCTTGTTTCCGGGGCACCATCCCGACAGTCGATCCACATATATGACACGGCAGCAGCGTCCGTTTCAGCGCTCTACCAGCAGGCGCTCGAGGACGGCGCGGACGCCATTGTCGGTCCGTTGTCCAAAGAGAACGCTGCCGATATGTGGGCGCTTGACCCGACGGTCCCGACCCTCACATTGAATACCGTAGCCGCCCGGAAACAGGGGCGATCACATCCCATCCAGTTCGCGCTGACGGTGGAAGACGAAGCGCGGGCGATAGCGAAACGCGTAGTGGCGGACGGCCGCCGCCGCGTGATCGTGCTGCGCAGCGGAGAGAACTGGACTGCTCGGGCTTTCACCGTGCTGTCCGAGCACCTCGCATCGGGTTCGCGGGCACGCTCGAGATCGGAACGGCGCGACCACGGGTTGACGGCCGACCTGGGGCCGGCCGAAACGCAACTGGTGAGTTCCGGCGTCTTCGTCGAAGGCGCGGATATCACCTCCGTCGTGGGCGAAACGCTTCTGATCGAAGCGAGCAAGCAACGACACCTGCGCCTCGAGCGCATCGCCGGCGAAGAGGTCGAGTTCATGCCCCGGCGACGCGAGGATGTCGACGCCATAATCGCGCTCATCGAAGGCCGGCAGTTGGCATCCCTGAAGCCCGCGCTCGCATTTCACTTTGCTTCGGAGCTGCCGATCTATGCGTCTTCCCAGGCCGGCCGCGATGTGCCGAACCAGGACGACCTGGAGCTGCTTCGAATCTGCGACATGCCGTGGCGCTTGTATCCCCCGAATATGAAGGCGGAGATGCGCGAAGCATTTCCGAACAACCGCGGCACCGCGGACGCGCTGTTCGCGTTCGGGTTGGACGCCTATCGCCTGGTCAACCAGATGTCTCGGCTGACCGCGTCCACCGACAGCAGGATCATGGGAAGCACCGGCATCCTCCAACTCGCCCCCGACGGCGTCATCCGGCGCGAACCGGTCTGGGCGCTGGTGGAGGACGGCCGGTTCGTACCGCTCGCCCCCGATGCGGCGGGCCCCCGGCGGGTACGCGATGCGAACCTGGCGACAACGGGCAGGTAGACGCGCCGAGAACAAGGCCAGGCGTCACCTTGAACGTCGTGGCCTTGTCACCATCGCGCGGAACTTTTCGCGGCCTTACGGAGAGATCGACCTGATCATGCGCGACGGACCCGTCGTCGTCTTTGTCGAGGTGCGCTACCGGAGTTCCGGATCGTGGGTCGACGGGATTCAATCCATCGATGCCGCGAAAAGGCGGCGCCTGGCGAGAGCCGCCGCATCCTTCCTCGATGCGCATCCGGAATATCACGACGACGCATCGCGGTTTGACGTGGTATCGGTGTCGGGGACAAACTTCGCCAAACGAGTCCAATGGGTGGCAGATGCGTTCACATAGCGTCTGGATATGCGCCGGCCTGCTGCTGCTCGCTTCGTGCGCGAGCGACGATCTCCGCAAACGCACGACAGGCGCTTTCATCGACGATGTCGGGATCGAACTTGTGGTCACGCGGGAAATCAACGCCGACCAGCGCTTGAAGTCCGGTCATGTCGTTGTCGTCAGCATGAACGGCGTCGTCCTGCTGGCGGGTCAACTCCCGACGGAAGAATTGAAGACGGCGGCGCAGGGCGCTGCGGAGCGAGTCCGCAAGGTGCGCAAGATCCACAACGAGATAGAGGTGGCACCGCCCACAAACATTGGTGTACGCACCAACGACAAGTGGATGAAAGCAAAGGTCAAGACCGCCCTCCTCGGCAGCGAAGAACTGGATGCCAATCTGATCAAGGTCGTGGCCGAAAACAGCGTCATTTACCTCATGGGCGCCATACCGCGCTCGCAGGCGGACGCGGCCGCCGAAGTGGCGCGTTCGATCTTCGGCGTCCAGAAAGTCGTCAAGGTGTTCGAGTACATCGACTAGGGGACTGCGCCTTAGAACGGCGCGCTTGTGCTAGTGCTGATCGGGGCGCAGGACCGCGGGTGCGTGGGCGGGACGAACGGGTGCGTGGGCGGGACGAAATAGTGTCTTGGGCGGGACGAAATAGTGTCTTGGGCGGCGGTGAAGGACGGCATGAGCCTTCGGCGCCGACGGATTTCAAGGCGCTGGCAGACTGTGCCGTCGAACGGCGCGCCTTGCCGATCTGCGGCTCGGGTGCTAGCGAACTACCGTCAGGGTCGGTCGCGTTTGTCCTCCCCGCTTGCGGGCATCGTCGCCGGCGGGATGCAGCGAGGTCGTTCCGACTTCGAACGCCATGCCTTGGCCTGTCTCCCTTGCATAGACGGCCACGACCGCCGCGAGCGGCGCAATAACCCGAAAGGGCCGGCCGCCGAAGCGCGAGTCGAAGGTCATCGCCCCATTGGCCATGTCGAAATTTCGCACCGCACGCGGAGAAATGTTGAGCACGATCCGATTCTCCCGCACGTAATCGGCAGGGACTTCGACACCGTCGACATCAGCCGCGACGACGATAAAGGGGGTACAGTCGTTGTCGGCGATCCAGTCGATGAGGGCGTTTATGAGGTAGGGCCGGGAAGAATTCACGTCAGTCGTACATTTCCAGTTCGGTCTCGGTGAGACTGCCGCGAAAAGACGCGCGCGCGAAAATCTCGCGCATGTACCGGCGCATGGGGCGCGCCTGCCGTTCCGGAAGCTTGATGCCCATATACTTCAATCGCCAGAGGATGGGCGCCACGCAGCAGTCGACGAGCGTGAATTCATCGCTCATGAAGAACGACTTGTCCGCGAATACCGGCGCGACCCCGATCATGCTTTCGGTCAACTCCCTGCGCGCCTTGGCCAATGTCGGTTCACGGCTCTTTCCGGACATGAGCAGGTCGACGTTCCTGGTCCAGTCCTTCTCGATCCTGTGTATGAGCGAACGGCTCTGCGCCCGCGCCACCGGATAGACCGGGAGCAGCGGAGGGTGGGGAAAGCGCTCGTCCAGGTACTCCATGATGACCGTGCTCTCAAACAGGACCAGTTCCCGGTCGAGCAAGGTGGGCAGCGTGTTGTAGGGATTGATCTCGGCCAGGTCCTCGGGTTTTTTGCCTGGGCTGACGTCCACGATGTCGACGTTCACGCCCTTTTCCGCAACGACCATTCGCACCCGGTGGCTGTAGTGATCGGACGCATCGGAAAAGAGCGTCATCGACGATCGCCTGGTGACAATACTCATGGGCACCTCGCGCGGGATCAGTGTATGTCCTTCCAATACTCGCGATTGAGCAGGTATGCGAATAGGAACAGGATGCCCAGAAACAGGAGGACGTACGCGCCCAGACGTTCGCGTTCGAGTCGCGTCGGCTCACCCACGTAGTACAGGAAGTTGACGATGTCGTACACCGCCTGGTCGAATTCTTCTTCGCTCAGAAGACCTGTTCCCGCTTCCACCACCAGGTCATCGCAGCGGTCGCGGCGTCTGATTTCGGCTTCCCTTTCCGCCGGGTCTTCCGAGGTCAGGGCCAGAAACCCCCGCATCACGGCCTTCTCGCCGTCCATCAAACTCACAGGCTCGAGGCCGCAGGAGGCTTCCGCCTGGTGTCCCTGCAGATCCATGAGGACGTTTGGCATGCCGACATTGGGAAAGACCTTGTTGTTGGCGCCGAACGGTCGCTCTTCGTCGACGTAAAACGTCGTCAGGTAGTTGTAGAGCCAGTCCACGCCCCGAACTCGCGCCACCATGGTGAGATCTGGCGGCGGCGCGCCGAACCAGGCCTTGGCCTCTTCCGGCGGCATCGACGTCGCCATCAAACCACCGATCTTCTGGCCGGTGAAAATCAGGTTGTCCACGAACAGATCCTCCGGCACCGCAAGGTCGGTGGCGGTGCGCTCATAACGTTGGAACTTCAGCGAGTGGCAACCGAGGCAATAGTTGACGTAGTACTTGACCCCGCGCTGGAGCGACGGCGTGTCGCGCAGGTCGGGTTGCATCGAACGCATCGGCCAGTCCGACTCGGCGGCGCCGGCGCCTGGCCCGAAGCAGAGGGCGACCGCTGCGCATCCAATCGCGACGCGCGCCCGAACATTGAAACCACCGGGTCGTGTTGGGCGGGAACGGATCGACGGAAGGATCACGTCACCCGTTCCGGCACCGGCTTGGTGCGCTCGACACGCGTATACCAGGGCATGAGCAGGAAGTACGAAAAGTAGAGCAGTGTACAGACCTGGGCCACCGCCGTTGCAGTCGGCGTGGACGGGACCGTTCCCAGATAGCCGAGAACAAGGAAGCTGACCACGAAGACCGCCAGCATCCATTTGGACAGCGATCCCTTGTGCCGAATGGAGCGAACGCGGCTGCGATCAAGCCATGGCAGGATCGCGGGAATCAGAACGGCGCCAGCCATCACGATCAGCCCCCAGAACTTGGCGGGCAGGCCGAACAGCGGAAACGTGGTCGCCCGCAACATCGCGTAGAACGGGGTGTAGTACCAGACCGGCGCTATGTGTTCCGGCGTCTTCAAGGGGTCCGCTTGCTCGAAGTTCGGCTTCTCTATGAAGTAGCCGAACATCTCCGGCGCATAGAACACCACCGCGCAAAACGCGAACAGGAACACAATAAGGGCGCGGAAATCATGCACGGTGTAGTAGGGGTGGAAGGGAATCCCGTCCAGCGGCACGCCGGATGCGTCCTTGTGCTGCTTGATCTCGACGCCATCGGGATTGTTCGAGCCGACGTGGTGCAACGTCACGACATGCAGGAACACGAGACCGACGAGCAGCAGCGGCAACGCGACGACGTGCAGCGAGAAGAAGCGGTTCAGGGTGATTTCCGACATCAGGTAGTCGCCGCGCACCCATTGCATCAGGTCCGGGCCGATGACGGGTATCGCGCCAACCAGCGAAACGATCACCTGCGCGCCCCAGTAAGACATGTTGCCCCACGGCAGCAGGTAGCCGAAGAATCCCTCCATCATGAGAACCAGGTAAATCGCCATGCCGATCAGCCAGAGGAGTTCCCTCGGCTGCCGGTAGGAGCCGTAGGCCAGCCCCCGAAACATGTGCAGGTACACCACCACAAAGAACGCCGAAGCGCCTGTCGAGTGTATGTAGCGCAGAAGATATCCGTACTCCACGTCCCGCATGATGTATTCCACCGAGGCGAAGGCGCCGTCCCCGCTCGGCACATACATCATCGTCAGCCAGATGCCGCTGACGATCTGCACGACCAGCACAAAGAGAGCGAAGACGCCGAAGCTGTACCAGAAGTTGAAATTCTTCGGGGCGTAGTACCTGGTGGCGTGGTACTCGACGGTCTCCGTGAGCGGCATGCGCGCATCGAGCCAGGCGACGAATCGAACCCAGCGTTCCGCGAGGGGCAGCCCCCTCGCGCTGCCCTCTTCTGCGAGGGGTGACCCCCTCGCGCTCCCCGGGGGCTTCGCGGACTCCGCCATGCTAAGCGTGCTCCTCGTCCTCGCCGATCACGATCAGGTTGTCCGACTTGAAACGGTACGGCGGCACCGGCAGGTTGTCGGGCGCCGGCTTGTTCCTGAACACCCTCCCCGCAAGGTCGAAGACCGAGCCGTGACAGACGCAGAAAAAGGAGTCGTCCTCGCCGCGAAACTTGGGCGAGCAGCCGAGGTGGGTGCAGAGCCCCACGTAGACGCCGATCTCCGGCGTTCTGGAGCGCCACGCATTCTTCGCGTACGCGGGCTGCATCTCCTCGTTGTCCGATTCCGGATCGGCGAGTTCGGGATTGTCCGAGGCGAGTTTCTCGACGGTTTCCGGTGTCCGTCGGATCACGAATACGGGACGGCCCCGCCAGGCCGGTATCGGCCCCAGCATCTCTCCCGGGCTCAGCTTGGAGATGTCCACCTCGATCGGCGCGCCGAGCGCACGCGCCTTGGCGCTGGGGTTCCAGGACCTGACAAAGGGAATCGCTGCACCCGCCACTCCGATGCCGCCGACCACCGCGGTGGAACCCACCAGCAGTCGCCGCCGCGTCCTGTCTACATTGCCTGCTTCGCCCTGCCGAGGGCTGTCGTCGTGCGTCCCTGCGTCACTCAAAAGGAAATCTCTCCGTCAACTTCTCATCGGCACGTCCTCGGGCCCGCGCCTTCTACCCTTGGCTACCGGTCAGCCGACAGTCCCCGCCGGCATGAACAACCGCTGCCCGTCCGCTCCCCGCGGCACCCTGGGCAGCCCAATCCGCCCTACCGCTTGGAGAATTGCGGACGCTTGCGCGCCTTGCGCAGGCCCACCTTCTTGCGTTCCACTTCCCTCGCGTCGCGGGTGATGAAACCCGCCCGGCGCAAGTCCTGCCGCAGCGACTCGTCGTACTCGACCAATGCGCGCGCCACGCCGTGCCGGATAGCGCCCGCCTGACCGGACGCACCGCCGCCTTTCACCGTCACCCTGATATCGAATCGGTCGACAACGTCCGCGACCTCCAGCGGTTGGCGAATGATCATGCGGGCCGTCTCACGACCGAAGTATTCGTCGATGGGCCGGCCGTTGACGACGATGCGCCCGCTGCCAAGTCGCATGAACACGCGCGCCGTCGATGTCTTTCGGCGACCCGTACCGTAGCTATGTGCCTCGGCCATTCCTCTTGATTCTCCGTCTTGATCCAGTGCGCGCCCAGTCTCTTGCAGCCGCTTGAGAGCCTACCCGGACAACTGCAGCAGCTTCGGCTGTTGGGCTGCGTGCGGGTGCTCGGACCCGGCGTAGACCTTGAGCTTGCGGAATACGGCCCGACCGAGTGGATTGCGCGGGAGCATGCCCTTGACCGCCTTCTCGATCACCCGCTCGGGATGTTTCGCAATCATCTCTTCGAAACGCGCAGCCTTGATGCCGCCGGGGTATCCGCTATATCGATAGTAGATCTTGTCGGTCTGCTTCTTGCCCGTCACGCGGACCTTGTCCGCGTTCACGACCACGATATAGTCGCCGGTGTCCACATGAGGCGTGTAAGACGCCTTGTGCTTGCCGCGCAAACGCCGCGCAAGCGCCGCCGCCAGTCGCCCAAGCGTCTGATTTTCTGCGTCTACGACATACCAATCGTGCTCGACATCCTGCGGACGCGCGCTCAGGGTCTTCATGCGGAGGGCCTGAAATGCGGAGGCGCGATTCTAACGGCGGGACCCCATGATCGCAACCAAAATGCCGGCCAAAACGCAGGCCAAACGTGCTTGGCCGACGCCCTCACGCGCAGAACGAATCGCCGGTCTTGGGCGGGGCGCAGCGGGGTTCGACCGGTCCGTCGCGGAATGCGCCAGCGATCTTGTGTTGTCATCGCCCAAGCGTAGTCAACGGAGATCCAGCTTTCGCAGCCTCGATTTGATGGCGCTCGGCCGTCTTTCGCGAAGTGCTCCGCAAGCCTTTTCGCGTTCCATCCCTCCCCGTGAAGTTGCCCGAGCTTCCGGTCGTCCTCCGGCGTCCACGGTTGATACGCGTTCGGGAACTGGCCGCGCGAGCCGCCCGTCCGCCTCTCGGCAGTGCCAATGGAACCGGCCCCCTTCGCGGCGTCCCGCTGATCGGTGGGTACGCGCCTATCCTCGACTCAGTTGCCAGATTGTGCGCGAAACCTGCGCGTCGACATCTGCGGGTTTCTGTATCTCGTCCCGAAGCACGGGCAGGAACTCGCTTCGGAACGTGTCACTGTTGTATACGCGGATGCCGTCCCACTCCGACTTGACAGGGCCCCGCTCGAAGGCGAGCACCAGACATGGCCTCACTGGCGTGTCCGGAGGAAGAAGTGCTTCGACCCCCTTTCTGCAGGCATGCAGCCTTTTCAACGCCTTGAAAAAAACCTTTTTCGGTCTGATGCGGTGGTACTTCGTTTCGATCACCCATACGCCCGTCGGCGTCGCGACGACATGGTCGATGTCGCCGGAGTCCATGACGCCGGTCACGTTGTGCGCGACCGCGCAGTTCTTCGCCGTGAGGGCCCGTTCCAATTCGCGGCCAACCTGCCGTTCCGCGACGTAGCCTTTCTCGAAGGAATCGATGCGTGGAAAGACCCACAGGAGAATCGAACAAAGCAACAGGGTGATGCCGCAGGCCATCGCGGCCCATGCTCCGAGCCACAGGAAGATGATGACACCCAGCAACACGCCAACGCCCACCGACATGCCCGGGAGCGGCGCGAACATCGCCCCAAGATACTTGTCACGAAGGTAGGCGCCGGGGGATATCCTCTCCGGCCCCGGAGAAGAAGCCGGCGCGATCTGTTTCGGTTTTTTCGTCATCGTCGAGCCCCTCCTGCCTCGATCATTTTCGGAGCGCGACGACTCGGCATTCAGCTGGGCACATCGGGCACGCACGGCAGAATACCAAGGGAGCCCGCGCTCAGGGCTTGTGGCTGCGTCCGAGATACTCCGCCGAACGCATCTCGCGCAAACGGCTTCGCGTCCGCTCGAATTCCACCTGCAGCCGTTGTCCGCGATAGAGGCCGCCGGTCTCGCACGACGCGGACAGCACGAGGTTGACGCCGCGATCATAGAACTCGTCCACCAGCGCGACGAAACGGCGCGCCATGTCCTCGCGGTCCGCGTCGAAACGCGGGACGCCGCTCACCAGAACGGTGTGGAACTCCCGCGAGATCTCGATGTAGTCGTTCGCGCTGCGAGGGCCATCGCAAAGGTCGCTGAATTCGAACCAGGCGGCGCCGTCGCCCGCGCCCGCGGTCGGAATGCGGCGGCCGTTGACTTCGATCGAAACGCCCATCTCGGCATGCGGCGCCAGCGCCGCGAACGATTCGGCGAGCCGACGTTCCGTCTCACCGGACGCTGGATAAAGGTAGGTGTCCGCCGCAGCCAGGACCCGCAGGCGATAGTCGACCCCGTCCACAATGCGCAGGACCTTCATGTGCGACTCGATGCGTTCGATGGCGGGCAGGAAACGCCGTCGCTGCAAACCGTTCTCGTACAGCCGCGCCGGCTCGATGTTGGATGTCGCCACCACGGTGACCCCGCGATCGAACAGGGCGCCCAGGAGTTCACCTAGGATCATGGCGTCTCCGATGTCGGAAACGAAGAACTCGTCGAAACAGAGCACGCGGCCCTCCTTCGCCATGCGCTCCGCCACGCGCGCCAGCGGGTCGGCGACGCGCTCCAGCGACCTCAGTTCATCGTGCGCATGCCGCATGAACCGGTGAAAGTGCATTCGCAGCTTCTCTTCGAACGGCAGGCATTCGAAGAACAGATCCATCAGGTAGGTCTTGCCCCGGCCCACCCCGCCCCACAAGTACAGGCCAGTAGAGGCGCGCCGGCGCCGGAGCAATCGGCGCCACGATCGGGTCTGCTCCCGCACGAGACGCCCGTGCACCGCGTCCAGCGCCAGAACCGCCTCCACCTGTCCCGGGTCCCGTTGAAAACCCCGGCAGACGATATTGCGATCATGGGCTTCCCCCGGCGACATGCGGCGCGCCGTCAAGCGCGAACGGAGCTATCGTCGAGTCGCGCCAGCGCCGCAAGCGCATGCGCGTGCAGCCCCTCCGCGCGGGCAATGGCGGCTGCGGTTCGCGCCAGATCCCGCGCACCCCGCGGATCGATGCGGATGACGGAACTGCGCTTCAGGAAATCGACCACACCGAGGGGCGATGCATATCGCGCGGTGCCGAATGTCGGCAGCACGTGACTCGGACCCGCGCTGTAGTCGCCGAGGACTTCCGCCGAGTAGCCGCCGAGAAACACCGCCCCCGCGTTCCGCACGCGCGGCAGCAACGATTCCGGGTCGGCTACCGCAAGCTGCAGATGTTCCGGCGCAACACGGTTTGCGATGGACACGGCCTCGTCGAGATCGCGGGTCCGGATCAACGCGCCCCGGGCGCCGAGCGAGGCTTCGATGATTTCCCGGCGCGCCATATCCGGCAGCGCGGCTTCCATCCGGTCGGTCACCTCCGCCAGGTAGTCGGCGTCCGGAGAAAGCAGCAACGCCTGCGCCGCCGGATCGTGCTCGGATTGCGAGAACATGTCGAGCGCCGTCCAATGCGCCGGCACGCTGCCATCGGCGACGATCAGCACTTCGCTCGGCCCCGCGATGCCATCGATCCCCACGGGACCGAACACCTGGCGTTTAGCCGCAGCGACGTAGGCGCCGCCGGGACCCACGATCTTGTCCACCCTGGCAATCGTTTCGGTGCCGAAGGCCAGGGCCGCGATGGCCTGCGCCCCGCCGATGGCAAACACTTCATCCACGCCGGCAATGTCCAGCGCCGCCAGCACGTGTTCGTTCCGCTCGCCGTCCGGGACCGGAACCGTCACCACCACCTCGCGAACGCCGGCCACGCGCGCCGGAATCACCGTCATCAGCACCGTCGACGGATACGCGGCCTGCCCACCCGGCACGTACACGCCCACGCGATCAAGCGGCACGATGCGCTGGCCGAGCCGATTGCCCAAACCGTCGTCGTACTCGAACGCGCCGCCCTGTTCCAGCTGCAGTTCGTGATAGCGGCGAATGCGCCGGGCGGCGGCAACGAGCGCCTCGCGATCCGATGCGGGCAAGCGCCGCCGGCATTCGGCAAGCGCCCGGTCATCGAGCTTCAACGCGGCGACGCTGGGCGCCGCGACCCTGTCGAATCGCTCGGTGTGGTCGACGACGGCCGAGTCGCCCCGCTCGCGCACGTCCTCGATCACTGCGGCGACGGCGTGCTCGATCTCGCGGGCGGCGGGGTCATCCCAATAGACGAGCCTGTCGAGCGCATCGTCGAAGTCGTCCGATGCCGTATCGAGGCGGTTGACGCCGATCATCGTCGGGATGCTACGGATCCACCGCGGCTTGGGTGCGAATGGTGACCGCATGCACGGTCCCGTCGCGAATCAGGTCGCCGATGGCTTCGTATACGAGCTGTTGCTGTCTGACGCGGCTCAACCCCTCAAAGGCCGAGCTTGCGACGCGGACATCGAATCGGTTCCCCTCGCCTGCGACCTCAACCTCCGCCTCCCCGAGGTGATCGCGGATGCGATTCGCAAGGGTCGCTTTTTGGACAGGGGCCTTCATGGTGGACGCCGAGATTACCACGGGGCCCCATCGGCAGCAGGCTCAGATCGGGGCACAAGTGCATCGGACCTTCGCTTCACCCTCACTTCCCATTGGACAGTGCGGGAAGTTGACGGGCAGGGCCAGAAAACGATAGTTTCTTACCGAAGTCTTACCTGCATGTGACCAAAGATGCTGACGAGGATGTCGAGCAAAGGACAGGTTGTGATACCGAGAGCGATTCGTGCCGCGCGAGCTTGGACGCCGGGCATCGAGTTCGAGGTCGAGGAGACACCGGACGGCCTGCTCCTGCGAGCTGTCCCGGCGTTCTGCGAGACTCGCATCGAGGAAGTGATCGGGTGCGTCGAATACGCCGGTCCCAAGCGGTCTCTCGCGGAAATGCGCAACATCGTCCAGCCGGCGTTCGCCGACAAATCGTGATCGCCCTCGACACCAACGCCGTCGTCCGGCTTTTGGCCGACGACGATCCGCAACAGTCCCGTCGCGCGGCTGTCTTGATCGAAGGCAACTCCGTGTTCGTGCCTCTAACCGTGCTTCTCGAGACCGAATGGGTACTGCGCAGCGTCTACTCATTGTCCCGCGATGCCGTCCTGCGTGGTCTACGGAACTTCCTGGGGCTTCAAAACGTCACCGCGGAGGCAATTGGCCGAGTCGCGCGGGCGTTGTCGTGGTATGAGCAGGGAGTCGATTTCGCCGACGCCATCCACTTGGCGAGCGCGGTCGAAGCCGAGGCTGAGGCATTCGCGACTTTCGACCGAGGCTTGCGCCAGCAGGTCTCGGAGCGAACCGTCCCGATCATTCAACCCTGACCTTGGGGCATCCGGAACCACCATTCCGCGAAATCCTTTATGTGGCTTCCCGTACTGGCTCTGATCGTTGGATTCATCACTCTGGTGTGGAGCGCGGACCGTTTCGTATCAGGTGCCGCGGCGACAGCCAACAATCTCGGGGCGTCGAAAATACTGATCGGCCTGACCGTCGTCTCCATCGGCACGTCGGCACCCGAAATCCTGGTGGCGCTAGCGGCGGCCATCGAGGGGACATCCATCCTGGCGGTAGGCAACGCGATCGGTTCCAACATCGCCAACATCGGGCTGGTGCTCGGCGTGACCGCGTTGGTCGCGCCCCTGCCGTTTTCGGCCTCGGTGCTAAAGGTCGAACTGCCCTGGCTTATCGGCGTGACGCTGCTTGCGTTGTGGTGTCTGCACGACCTGCACCTGGGCGTGGTCGACGGGTTCCTGCTGCTGGCCGGATTTAGCCTGATCATCCATCGCCTGGTGCGGTCGCAGCGCCGGAAACCGGAGTTGCCCGAAGCGATCCAAGAGGAGCTCGAAGGACTCGAGGACATGCCCATGGGGCGCGCGCTCGCGTACCTGGTCGTCGGCCTGGCCGTACTGCTCGCATCGGCCCAGACCCTCGTCTGGGCGGCCACCGAGGTCGCGGAGTATCTGGGCGTAAGCGAACTGATCATCGGCCTCACCGTTATCGCCATCGGCACCAGCCTTCCGGAACTCGCGGCAACCCTCGCCGCGGCCACCAAGGGGCATCCGGATATCGCGATTGGGAATGTCGTCGGTTCCAACATCCTCAACATCGTGGCGGTACTCGCGGTGCCCGCGCTGATAACGCCCGTCGGTCTCGAAATCCATGTGCTTTGGCGGGACTACGGAATGATGGCCGCGCTGACCCTGCTGCTCGTGCTGTTCGCCTACGGATTCGGCGCCCGGCCGATCATCACGCGTTTTGAAGGTTGCGTCATGGCGCTCGCCTGGATCGGTTACAACGTGCTGCTGTACACCCAGGCATGACGCGCCCCGGTGCGGAAACGTTTCCGCGGTCCGCGCTCGAAGCCGCAAGGGGCGTGGATCTGCTGATCCTCGATGTGGACGGCGTGTTGACGGACGGACGGCTCCACTACGCCGACTCCATTTCGAGGGGTGCCCCCTCGGACAGCTCTTCTTCGAGGGGTGCCCCCTCGGACAGCTTTATTTCGAGGGGTGCCCCCTCGGACACCCCGGCGGGTGGTTTCAAGGCGTTCTACGCGCAGGATGGGGCTGCGATCAAGATGCTGCAAGCAGCCGGCATTCCTGTCGCAATCATCAGCGGCCGGGCATCCGAGGCCACGGCCAGGCGCGCCCGCGAACTCGGAATCGCCCACGTCTACCAAGACATCGAAGACAAGTCGGCTGCGTTGCGCGCGCTGTGCGAGGCGTCCGGCGTCGCGGCCGAACGCATGGCCCATGCCGGGGACGACATACCCGACCTGCCGCTGTTCGACTGCGTCGGCTTGCGGCTGTCCGTTGCGGATGCCCATCCGGAGGTCGCGGCCCGGGCGGACTATGTCACCGCGGCCGCCGGCGGCGCCGGCGCCGTGCGCGAAATGTGCCACCTCATCCTGATCGCCAAAGGACTCTGGGAGTCCGCCCTGCAGGCAGCGGGCGCATCGCCGCGATGATGCGCCGATACGCCGCCGCGGCCATATCCGCGCTGGCGCTGACCCTGGTTTACATGTACTCCGGCAGGGACACGCCCGCCCCGCTGCCGCCGGAACTTCGAGATGAACCCGATGTCTACATCGAAGGCGCGGCCATCACCAAGTTCGCAGAGGACGGCGGCATCCGCTACCGCCTCTGGGCCGACCGGATCAAGCAGTTCGAAGAACGCAGCGTCACTTACTTCGACAACCCGGTCATCCGCCTCGACCAGCAGGTGGGACCGCCCTGGCAGGCCAGGGCGTCGCGCGGGGAGATCCGGCAGCGGCCTCTCGACGACGGCGCCGACGAGGAACACCTGCACCTCGCCGACAGGGTGAAATTCACGAGACAGTACCCCGACGGACGCGAGTTCACGCTGACCACAGCCGCGCTCGACGTCTATCCGGAACGCCGATACGCGGCCACGGATCAAGCTGTTATGATCGAGACTTCCGGCAGCAAGACAACGGCCGCGGGATTCGAGGCCGACATGGAACGCGGATGGATGAAGCTGCTATCGGTACCGGGCCGACAGGTCCGCGGCGTTATCGAGCCAGACTGACGGATTCGCTGACACCACCGGCGTCTGCCGCACGGCGCGGACTGTGCGCCCTGGTGCTGTTTGCGTTCACGGGACCGGTGCACGGCCTCCCCGACGACGCCGATCAACCGATACATTTCCGTGCCGACAACGTAGAAGGCGATCTTCTCGTCGGCGGGCTGTCGTCTTCCGCCGCCGCCGACGCCTCCGCAGTCAAGCGGGTGGTCGCCACCGGTTCCGTGCAAGTCGACCAGGGTTCCATGCGCCTGGATGCCGACAGGGTCGTCATCGAGAGCGTTGGCGACCAGATCGCATTGGTCGACGCTCGGGGCGACCCCGCCCGCTACCGGCAGCAACCGGAACCCGGCGCCGGATTCATCGAGGCCCGCGCCGCCAACATCGTCTATCGTCCGGCCGACGCGCGCATCGAGCTGATCGGACGCGCCTTGCTCACCCTCGACAGCGACGAGTTCCGGGGCGACGTCATCACATACGACATGCGCCAGGGCAAAGTCGTGGCCTCCGGCGAAAACGAAGGCGTCGAAATGATCCTCCAGCCGGAGAGCCTTCAGCCGGGGAGCGCGAGGGGCGTCCCCTCGCAAGAAGATCGTCCCTCGCATGGAAGCGGTCCCCCTCGAGAATACGGCCCATAGCGCGTGTCGGCCCCTACCTCGGAAACCCGTACCGAACGCAGTTCACGTCTCACGGCGACCAACCTGACCAAACGCTATCGCGGCCGCAACGTCGTCGAAGGCCTGAGCATCTCCCTTTCAAGCGGAGAAATCGTTGGACTGCTCGGACCCAACGGCGCCGGCAAGACCACATCCTTCTACATGATCGTCGGGCTGGTGCAGACGGATGCGGGGTCGATCTCTCTCGACGGGACGGATATCAGCCGCGCCCCGATGCACGCGAGGGCGCGCGCCGGCATCGGTTACCTCCCGCAGGAGGCGAGCGTGTTCCGAAAGCTGTCCGTGAGGGACAACCTGAAGGCCGTGGTTGAACTGCGCCGGAACCTGAGCCGGCAATCGCGGCACGACCTCGTAGACCGCCTGCTGGATGAGTTCCGCCTGCGGGAGGTTGCGACCTCTAGCGGGGAACAACTGTCCGGCGGAGAGCGCCGACGAGTCGAGATCGCCCGGGCGCTGGCGGCCGAGCCCGCGTTCATGCTGCTCGACGAACCCTTTTCCGGCGTCGATCCGATCTCCGTCGCGGACATCAAGGACGAGATCCGAGACCTCGCGCGACGCCGGATCGGCATACTCATTACCGATCACAACGTCCGGGAAACCCTGGACATTTGCGATCGCGCCTACATCGTGAACGATGGACACATCATTGCGGCGGGGGATGCCGAAGCCATACTATCGGACGAAACCGTGAGAAGCGTATACCTTGGAGAGCGGTTCGAGTTGTAACGCCGCCATACGCGCCATCGATCGAACAAACCGGGACAGCCCGGAAGAGCCGCTGATCGACGAATGAAACAATCCCTTTCACTCAGATTCGGCCAGCAGATGACCATGACGCCGCAGTTGCAGCAGGCGATACGCCTGATGCAACTCTCGGCGATGGAATTGAACCTCGAGATACGCGAAGCGATCGAAACCAATCCAATGCTCGAACTTGAAGACGACGACATTGGTGACGTTGCGGCGGAAGATCTCGGCAGCGATCCCGAGTGGGAACGCCGCGAAGAGCCGCCGCCGGAGATGGACGACGAAGGGGACGGCTTCATTGAAGATGTAGGCATCCCCGAGGAACTCCCCGTGGATACGAGTTGGGACGATGTATACCAGGCGTCGGCGCCGCCAGCGCCACCGTTGCGCGAGGGCATCGAGTTCGACAATCCCGCCTCCGAGTCCCTCACCGATCACCTGCTGTGGCAATTGAACCTGTCGCCCATGACACCGCGCGACAGGCTCGTTGCCGCCGCCATCATCGAAGCCATCGACGCGGACGGTATGCTGCAGGCGGAACTCGAAGACATCGCCGAGTCCCTCGCCGGCGCATTCGGCCCCGCCGACCCTGCAGCGGACGAAGTGGAGTCGGTGCTGACCCGCGTGCAGCAGTTCGAGCCGGTTGGCGTCGGCGCCCGGGACCTGCGCGAATGCCTGCTCCTGCAACTTGACCAGTTGCCGCCCGACGCGTCCTCTCGCGACGACGCCATCAATCTGGTCGAACGGCATTTCGACATGCTCGCGGGCAGTGACTTCAACGCGCTCTCACGCGCATCCAGGCTCGATGTCGAAACGTTGAAACGCGCCATGGAACTGATTCGTTCGCTGAATCCCCGTCCCGGAGCGGCGGTCGGCGACTTCGACTGCGAGTACATAGAACCCGACGTGTTCGTCAGCAAGGACAAGGGACGTTGGCTGGTGGAGCTCAACGCCGATTCAGTGCCGAGGTTGCGTATCAACGACGATTACGCCGGTCTGGTTCGGCGGGGCGACTCCAGCGCCGACAACACCTTCCTGCGCAACAACCTGCAGGATGCCCGCTGGTTCCTGAAGAGCCTCAGGAACCGCAACGAAACGCTGCTGACTGTCGCGACCGAAATCGTGGAGCGCCAGCGAGGATTCCTCGACCGCGGCGAGGAGGCGATGAAACCGCTCGTGCTGGCGGACATCGCCAACGCCGTGGGCATGCACGAGTCGACGATTTCGCGGGTGACGACGCGCAAATACATGCGGACGCCCCGGGGGGTATTCGAATTGAAGTACTTCTTCTCGAGTCATGTCGCCACCGCGACGGGCGGAGAAGTGTCGAGCACCGCCATCCGCGCATTGATCAGGAAAGTCGTCGCCGACGAGAATCCGAACCAGCCATTGAGCGACAGCCGGATTGCGTCCATGCTGGCGGAACGCAACATCGACGTGGCGCGCCGCACTGTCGCCAAATACCGAGAGTCCATGGCTATACCGTCTTCAACTGGCCGCAAGAGACTGGTTTGATCGCCGTGACAGTCCCGCTTCAAGTCCTTGACCCGTCAGTCGGACATGCGGCTCGATCATTTCGGCCGCACTGGAAAACGCATCGATCGTCAACCCATAGGGAGTTTTCATGCAACTGAACATTTCCGGACACCACCTCGAAGTCACCGATCCGATTCGCGCATACGTCGTGAGCAAGATCGGCCGCCTGGAACGCCACTACGACCACATCACCAACATCCGGGTGGTCCTGTCCGTGGACAAGCTGGTGCAGCGCGCGGAGGCTACGGTCCACGCGAACGGCACCGAACTCTTCGCCAGCGCGAACGACGCGGACCTCTACGCCGCCATTGACGCGTTGTCGAGCAAGCTCGATCGCCAGGTGCTCAAGCACAAGGAAAAGTTGGCCGATCACCGCACAAGGGCGGTTTGAATCCCCGGACGCCGCGCACTACGCAATGATCGACCTTCGCCGCGTTCTCTATCCCGACTGCACGCGCGCCGATGCCCGCGCCGGCTCCAAGAAGTCGGCCCTTGAACAGGCTGCGCGAATGATTGCCGAGCGCAATCCCGAAGTGGACGCAAGACGTCTGCTGCGCGAACTGCTCGCGCGGGAACGCCTCGGCAGCACGGGTCTCGGTGGCGGCGTCGCGGTCCCGCACTGCCGCACGCGATGCGGACAACCGCTGGCCGCCTTCATGCGCTTGGCGCAACCCATCGACTTCGATGCGCCGGATGATCGGCGCGTCGATCTGATATTCACGCTCGTCGTTCCAGACGATGCCGCGCAAGTCCACCTGGACATCTTCAGCGTTCTGGTCACCGCGCTGAACGAACCGGGCAACCCGATACGCCTGCGTCGGGCGGAGGATGACCTCGCGCTTTTCCGGGAAGTCATGGCCATGGTTGATGGCGAAGTCGCAGCCTGAGTTGCCCCACGCTTCGCGTTCCTTCGCCACGGAGCCTTCAGCCGGGGAGCGCGAGGGGGCACCCCTCGCAAGAAAACAGCCTTCAGCCGGGGAGCGCGAGGGGGTACCCCTCGCAAGAAGACTCTGTCCGCCAGGCAACTGAAGTGACCGATGGGCAGGTCGTCATCGTCAACGCTCTCGGGCTTCATGCCCGCGCCGCAGCGAAGCTCGTCAACCTCGCCAAGACATTTACCTGCAGCATCGAACTCTGCCTGGGAGAGAAAAGCGTGGACGCCAAGAGCATCATGAAGGTAATGATGCTCGCCGCCGGCCAAGGGACCGTATTGACCCTGCGGACGAGCGGGGAAGAAGAAGAAGATGCGTACGATGCGATCTCGACGCTGATCGGAGACCGTTTCGGCGAAGAGCAGTAGCCAGGCCTGATTCGGGTGCGGCGCGTAGCCGGCTTGCGGCGTTTCAGCTCGCGATGGTCATGGATTGAACCAGGATGGATCCGGTGTGGACGTTGCCGCGCCGATCAACATCGTCGCCGGCGGCCACGATGCCGTGGAACATGTCGCCCAGCGTCGACGCGATGGTCACCTTCTCCACCGGATAGGCCGGCTCGCCATCCTCGATCCAGACACCCGCCGCAGCGCGCGAGTAGTGTCCGGAAACCAGATCCACGCCCTGGCCCATCAGTTCCGTTACAACGAGGCCCGTCCCCATCTCCCGCATCAGCGCGGCGGGGCGAACCGTGTCGGTCTCCAATGCAAGGTTGAACACGCCGCCGGCATTGCCGGTGGTTTCCATCTTGAGGCGCCGGGCTGAATAGGAACCGAGCACATAGCGGGCGAGGCACCCGGCCTGCACAAACGCCTTGCCGGCCGTGGCAACGCCGTCGCCATCGAAACCCGCGCTTCCCAGGGCCTTGGGCAGGTGCGGATGTTCCGCAAGGGTCACGCCCTTCGCCGCCACCTGCTTGCCGAGCGAATCCGCAAGGTAGGACGCGCGGCGGTACTGGGCGCCGCCGCTGATGGCGCCGACGAGGTGTCCGATCAGTCCCGCCGCCATCCGGGGACTGAACAGCACCGGCCAGTTGCCGGTCCTGACCGGCCTCGTGCCCAATCGGGCCAACGCGCGCCGCGCCGCCTCCTCGCCGACACCCACATGGTCCTCAAGGTCTTCGGGGTCGCGGGAAATGCTGAACCAGTGATCCCTCTCCATTCCCGCGTCGTCGCCGGCGACCACCGCGCAGTGCACGCTGTGGCGGGTGCCCGTGACCGCGCCCGTGAAGCCGTGGGTATTGCCGTAGACACGGCAAGAGCGCTGCGTCGAAGCCTCCGCGCCCTCGGAATTGACGATCCGCCGCTCGTAGTCCAGCGCCGCCGCTTCGGTTTCAAGCGCCAGGTCGCGCAAAGCGTCGGCATCCGCGTGCCAGGGGTGGTGAAGATCGAGGTCCGGCAGGTCCGTCGCCATGCGTTCCGCGTCGGCGAGACCATTGCAGTTGTCCTCTTCGGTATGGCGCGCTATCCCCATGGCAGCCTGCACCGTTGCGCGCACCGCATCGGGCCTGCTGTCCGACGTCGTGGCCGTGCCCTTGCGGGCGCCCACGTACACCGTGATGCCGAAACCGCGATCCTGGCTGAACTCGATGGTCTCGATGTCGCGCTGGCGCACCACGACCGTCAATCCCTCGTCGTCGCCGACGGACACCTCCGCCGCGGTGGCGCCCTGCCTCCTCGCTTCGTCGAGGATGTCGCCGACCAGATCCTTGAGATCCGTTTCGAGAGCGCGGACATCCATGGCCGGTCAGACCGTGCCGCCGACCGTGATCTCGTCGATCCTGAGCGTTGGCTGTCCGACCCCGACAGGCACGCTCTGTCCCTCTTTCCCGCAAGTGCCGACGCCTTGATCGAGCGCCAGGTCGTTTCCCACCATCGACACCCGGGTCATCACTTCGGGACCGCTGCCGACCAGGCTCATTCCCCGCACCGGCGCGGTAACCTTGCCGTTCTCGATCCTGTAAGCCTCGGTGGCAGAGAAGACGAATCGTCCCGACGTGATGTCCACCTGGCCACCGCCGAAGCTCACAGCGTACACGCCGTCGCCCACGCTCGAGATGATCTCCCCGGGATCGGAATCTCCCGCCAGCAGCAGGGTGTTGGTCATCCGGGGCATCGGCAGGCACGCGTAGGATTCCCTGCGGCCGTTGCCGGTGGGGGCCGTGTCCATCAGGCGGGCGTTGAGCTTGTCCTGCATGTAACCCCGGAGCACGCCGTCTTCGATAAGCACCGTGCGTTGCCCCGGCGTGCCTTCATCGTCCAGCGTCAGCGATCCGCGCCGGTCCTGGATCGTTGCGTCGTCGACGACCGTGCACGTCTCCGACGCCACCTTTTCGCCGATCCTTCCGGCGTAAGCCGATGTTCCCTTTCGATTGAAGTCCCCCTCCAGTCCGTGCCCGACGGCCTCGTGCAACAGGACGCCCGCCCACCCCGGAGCGAGCACCACGGGCATGGAACCCGCAGGCGCATCCACGGCGTCAAGGTTCACTAGCGCCTGCCGCACAGCTTCCCGCGCGTATTTCCGCGCCTCCTCGTCGGCGTTTCGAGACAGTATCCAGGAGAAGTCGTGACGACCTCCGCCGCCCCCGAATCCCCGTTCTCTTCTGCCATCCCTTTCGACGATCACGGACACATCGAAGCGCGCCAGAGGTCTCACGTCGCCGGCGAAGGTGCCGTCGCTTGCCACCACCAGGTTCGTCTCGATGTTCGCCGCGAGCCGAGCCGTCACCTGCTTGACGCGCGGGTCCAGGCCGCGCGCGAAACCATCGATGCGCGAGAGCAGCGCCACCTTGTCCTGTTCCGTGAACGACTCGAGCGGGTCGGTGCCGGCGTAGCGGGGCGCCATGTCACGCCGGCGATACGCCTGGACCGCCCCGTCCCCTCCGGAGCGGGCGATCGTGCGGGCCGCATCCGCCGCCCTGCCCAACGCCGGCAGGACGATATCGTCGGCGTAGGCGAAGCCCGTCTTCTCGCCGCTGACGGCGCGCACTCCCACGCCCCGATCAACGCTGAAGGCGCCGTCCTTGACGATGCCGTCCTCCAGCGTCCAGGACTCCGATCGCCTCTGCTGGAAAAACAGCTCGCCGGCATCCACCCGCCGGTGCATGAGCCGCCCGATCAGCCGCGACACGTCCCCCTCGCCGATCTCGCCCGCCTCCCACAAGTCACGCTTCGCGGTTTCGATGAGTTGCGTCACTCGATCTCTCCGGGGTCTTCCATGTCGCTCCGGAATATATCAACGAATTCCGGGTTCGGCTCCTCGATGGTTCCCGTGATCCGGTACTTGGCGCTCGATAGCGTCTTGATCTGTTCCTTGAATATCTCGCGTCCGACCATGACGCCCACGGCCGTTACGGGTTCGGTGTTGGCGAGCCAGACGGCGTACCAGGGCAAACTCGACGAAAGCGGCAACGTGACGATCATCTCGTTGTTCAGCGTGCCATTCTCCAGATCCACCGTGCCGTTGATCCTGAAGTCCGAGCCCGGACCGTGAATCTCCATCGGTTCCGTAAACGACAGCACGCCCTGATCGAGCGCGCCGCGCGCGCGGACATAATCAAAGTCGATGCCCCTGTCGACCAGATCCGAAAAGTCGAGCTGCAGGCGCCGCGCGACCTTCGCGAAATTGAGCAACGCGAGAATCCTCGCGCCCGCCGCGTCATCGATGTCGACGAACCGGCCGGCGGCGATAGCCAATCGCATGCTTCCGGTAAGCCCGCCCAGTTCAAAGTTGAGCGGGGAACCGGGCCAGTGCACGGCCGCGCCGATATCGACGCTGGTGCTTTCGACGTTCGGCGCGTAGCCCCACTGCGGCAACACGAACGCGAGGTCGCCCGCCGCAAGCCGACCCTCGAAACGGGAGCTATCGGTGTCCCGAGCCCACACGATATCGTCCGCGGCTTCTATGCGTATGCCCTTTATGTCGCCCGCAAGGTCGGTGAGGCGGATGGCGCCATCGTCGGGCCGAATCCCGAACGCCCAGGCACCGTAGTCATCGTCGCCGACCAGCGCCTTGGCGATGGTCACGTCGGCGGCGGGAACATGTTCGAACACCGACACGTCGAGCGGGTCGCCATCGGTCTCCTCCGAGGGAAAACGGATTTCATCCAGCGATACGAGGACGGGCTCTTCGCCACTCAGTACAAACGTGCCTCGGGCCTCGTTGCTGTCGATCCCGATGGCGGCCTCATCCATGCCGACGACGCCATTGAGTACGACGTCCGTGAGTTCGATGTCGCCGATCCAAATGCTTTCCAACAATAGATCGTCGAGTCGCCAAGGCACCGCCTCCGGCATCAATCCGGCATCATCGCCCTCGAGCCGCATTGTCGCCAGATGTCCGGACAAGCGGATTTCCGACGACGAAAAGTTAGGTCGCGCCGGCGGCACGCCGATTCCAACCGCGCCCCGCGCTAGCAGACGGTCGCGCGCGTGGAACCAGCCCGTGAAGGTCTGGCCGCGCACATCGGCGCGGGTGTAGTCATCGTCGAACACAATATCGATGTCGAGCCGGCGCTCCTCGGCCTCGGACTTGCGCAACGGCGGCGGCAAGTCGACGGCGATCCCCACCCCATCCGAGGAGATGCTGAGCTCGGTCGCGCGCGACGAGTCCGCGAAAGCCCATAGCCGGGCATCGAAAGCGAATACTCCCGACGCCACCGGGAAGTCGTGCGCATCGAGAACGTGGTAGACATCCGCCACCGCGCCACGTCCGCGAAAGTCGATGACGTTGGCTTGCGAGGGACGCCCTCGCGCTCCCGGGGCTTGCGAGGGACGCCCTCGCGCTCCCGGGGCCTGCTCCAACGCCGTGGCCGAAATGTGGACCGGGAATCCAAACAGCGACCCTTCCACGGCCGTCGCGGACAGGTGATGAGGAGACTGGAATCGAGCGCTCCCGTTCAGGTCCGAAAACAACAACCCGAGGTCGACCAGGTCGAGGGACACATCCTTCAGGTCGAACGCCAGATCCAGATCGACATCATGGAACCGGTCGTCAATGGGAATCCGCAAACTACCCGCGATGCCCAACGCCCCGGCACCTCGCCAACTCTCGTCAACATGGTGCAGTTCGTCGGCCAACGGCGTAGCGCGCACGAAGTCCAGGGCGCGCGCGACGCCGGCTTGCGCATGCATCGCAATGTCGACAAAACCGCCCGTCACCGGTACGCGGATGTCCGAATCCCGCACCTGGCCGCCGAACAGGATGCCCTCCGCGACGCGTCCACGCGCCTCTTCCCCGGTAATCGTGATGCTTCCCCGCAAGGACTCGACCGGCGGCCAGTCCGCGTGGTAGTCGACCTCTCCATCCACTACCAGCCCAGAGACCTCGAAGCGGCGGTTGGCCAACCCCGGACGGGTCTGCGTATGGCCGTGATAGACAGTCGAGGCGGCGTTCAACTGTCCGGCCTTGAGGCTTGATCGAAGCCACGCCTTGAGGTCCCGGTCCAGTTCCTGCGGCAAATGGCGCTTGATGAGCTCCGCGCTGACGCCGTCCGCCACCCCGATCAGCGCGAATCGCCCTTCGAACGGGTCGCGCGGGCGGGTGAGCGCAAAGCCGCCGCCCAGCGCCGCGCCGCCCGATGCGATCTCCGCCTCACCGCGCGCGCCGAAGTAGCCCGGCTCGAACCAGAAAGTGACCTCGCCGGATGCGGCATCGTAATCCCACGAGTCTTCGAAGTACTGCGGCAACCCGAAACGCAGCGCTTCGCAGCGGAACTCGATCCGCATGGATCTCAGGTGCCCGCGCAGGCGCCCGCAACCGTTCGCCAGTTCCGGCACGCCCCGGTAATTCGATATGGAGATACCGTCGAGTCGCGCTTCGTATGCGAGTCCGCCCACGCCGACATGGGCGCGAGCCGATTCCACTCGGCCGGCGGCCGCCACACCTTCGAACCAGTGACCGTGGACTCCCAACGCGGACGCGAGCCAAGCGTTCAACTCCGCCACATCGATGTCCGCAAACCAGAATCCAACGCCCTGGGCATCGGCGTCAACGCCGATCGGTTGCATCTCCAGCGACTCATCGCCCGCCGTCGCCCGCAGGTCTGCGACGCCCCGATACGCCGCTTCGTCACCGACCGCCCGGGCGACGACGCCGCTCGAAACCTGCCATGGTTTCGCCGCAGCGCCCACTGCCCCTGCCCGCACGTCCGCGGCAAACGCAGCGCGGCTACGGTCGCCAGTCCACCGCCCTTCGATGCCAAGCAGAAATTCCGGCAGCGCAAGCGCGTCGGCGAGTTCGCCCGAAAGCGGCACGCTATCGGCGAGGACCTGCGCGTGTCCGACAGGTCGGTTACCGGCCACATCGGTCAGATCGATGTCGATGAGGACGCAGCCGCAGTTGTCCCGCGGGAGGCCTTTTTCTTGCGAGGGGCTGTTCTCTTGCGAGGGATTCTCCCTCGCGCCTTTCTTCTCTGCGAGCGACGCCCTCGCGCCTTTTTCTGCGAGGGACGCCCTCGCGCCCTTTTCTGCGAGGGACGCCCTCGCGCTCCCGGGGGGCGCGATCATGGCGCGCCATCGATGTCGGTTGCCCCGGTTCGTTGCCTCGACCTGCGCGTAGACCGTACCTGTCGCGGAATGACCTGCGAGTTCGATTCGACCCGCCAGCTTCACTTCGTCGCTGTGTTTGAAAAAGTCTTCCAACTCCATGTCCCCGGCCTCGCCGTCGAGCCGCCAGCCAGACTCCGTCGGGACGAAACGCAGGCGCGCCGACCGCACGTGCAGCCGTCGGGCTACCAGCCGGTTGCGCCAGAGGCTCTCCGGGACATCGAGTTCCAACTTCAATCCCTGAAGATCGCCTCCGCCGAAGGAGAACGTTGCTACGGACACGGACGGATTCAGGTAGCGCCAGGATCCCTCGAGACCGCCAATCGCGGCCCCCGTTTTCTCAAGGTAGGCGTTGACCCGATCTTCGAATCGGTCGAGATGTGCGAACAGCAGACGCCCGCCAGCCTGCATCAGCGCGAAACACACCGCCAGCACAGTCGCCAAGAGTAGTGCCGTTCGCGCTAATGCCGCCATGATCGCTCCGACCGACGATCCGCCCGATCATCCCCAGGCGATACGTTGCGTACAGCGCCGAATCAATTCAGCCACGAGCGGCCACAAAAGCATCGTTACGACTGCGGGAACGACCAACGTAACCGATATAGGCGCACTCTGCACCACCGCCGCCGCGATGTTCTTGACGCATTCCAGCCCCAGCGCGAGGAAGAAGACCACGATCGCCTGCTGCGCGCGGGAGTACATTCTCAGGCGTCCGTAGAACGACCACGCGATGAATGCGATGGCCGCGAGGCACAGCCCGTGGACCCCGAGAGGACTCCCTTGCAGGACATCCAGAACGAGGCCCAGAAACCAGACGAAGACCATGGGAACCCTCTCCGGCCTCTCCACTCCCCAATAGAAGACGGCGATCAAGACCCATTCGGGCCGCAGCAGGACGAACCAACGGGGGGTGGGAAAAGGAAGCTGCATCGCGGAGAGCGTTATCGCGATCAACAGCGTCAGGATGACGACCCATCCCCCGCGAAAGGGAATCACTTCTCCGCCTCCTCCGTCTGCCCCTGTTCCGCCTCCTCTCCCGCTGCGGATTGAGACACGACGAGGACATAGCGACTGCGGTCAAGGGCCGCCGCGGGCCTCACCAGGACTCCGGCGAAACGCGCTGTCCGCAACCTGTCGACGGCGGCGATCGTCCCGACCGGGTAGCCCCGGGGGAAGCGGCCGCCCAGTCCCGAACTGAACAACAGATCGCCCTCGCGAATGTCCGACGACTTCGGGACCGCCTCCAGTTCCAGCGTGTAATAGTCGCCGACGCCCACGACGATCACGCGAATATTGTTGCGGCTGACTTCGGCGGGCACCGCGTGCGTGGCATCCGTGATGAGCAGTACGACACTCGTCGTTAGCGCTGTCTCGATGACCTGGCCAAAAAGACCCCGCGGATCGATCACCGCCGCGCCGACAGCGACGCCATCCGCGGTGCCCTTGTCGATGACGACCCGATGCTTCTGCATGTCGGGGACCACGGCGACGAGTTCCGCGATGAGTTTCTGTCCGGGTACGCGCTCGCTGCTGCCGAGCAGTTCTCGCAGCCTGGTGTTCTCCTCGCGCACCGCGAGGAACTGCTGCGAAACCGCGGACAGGTCTGCCACCTGCTTCTCCAGATGCCCGATGCGCTCACGCATTCCGACCCGGTTGGCGACGATATCCACGAACCAATCGCCGGCTTCCCAAATGTTGGTGGGCACGTTCGCAAGGAAATAGACCGGGGCGGCGGCGGTGCCGACCAGCGATCGGACGGGAACCAGGAGCCGCGTGTTCGCTTCGATGAAAACGAGTAGAACCGACAGGGTCGCAAGGCCGGCCAGCAGGAATCCGGCGCCGGATTCTCGCGCGAACAGGCCTTTCAGCTTGGCCGCCCGCAGGCCACTACAGAAGGGCCGCGCCGTCCGAGAATCGGGTCATCAGTAGAAGAGCTGGTCCGTATCGGCGCCTTCGTCCATGAGTTCGAGGGCCTTTCCTCCGCCCCGCGCCACGCAGGTCAACGGATCCTCCGCGACGATGACAGGCAGTCCGGTCTCTTCCGAAAGCAGCGTATCCAGGCCCCGCAACAACGCCCCGCCGCCGGTCAACACGAATCCCGTCTCGCCGATATCCGACGAAAGCTCGGGCGGCGTCTGTTCCAGTGCGGTCTTCACGTGCTGGACGATCATCGAGAGCGGATCCTGCAACGCCTCGAGCACAGCCGTGCTATCCAACGTGATGCTGCGCGGCACGCCCTCCGCCAGGTTGCGGCCGCGCACGTCGATCTCAAGCTTTTCATCCAACGGAAACGCGGCCCCGATCTCTTGCTTGATCCGCTCCGCCGTCGCCTCGCCGATCAGGCTGCCCTTGGTGCGCCGGACATAATTGGCGATGGCCTCGTCGAAACGGTCCCCGCCAACGCGAACCGTCTCGCTGTATACGATGCTGTTGAGGGAAATGATCGCGATCTCGGTAGTGCCGCCGCCGATGTCCACCACCATCGTGCCCCAGGCTTCATGCACCGGCAGACCGGCGCCCAGGGCGGCGGCCATGGGTTCTTCGATGAGACGCACATCCCGGGCCCCGGCCGACTCTGCCGATTCCGTGATTGCCCGCCGCTCCAGCTCGGTGGACTTGCAGGGGACGCACACCAGAACCCGCGGACTCGGACGGATATAGGCGTTTTCGTGGACCTTCTTGATGAAGTACTGAAGCATCTTCTCGGTGACGACAAAGTCCGCAATGACTCCGTCTCGCAACGGCCGGATCGCCGTGATGCTGCCGGGCGTGCGTCCGAGCATGCGCTTCGCCTGCGAGCCCACCGCCGCGACCCTGCGCTGGTTGTTGCCGTCCCGAATCGCGACCACCGAGGGCTCGTCCAGCACAATGCCCTTGTCGCGGACATAGATCAGGGTGTTGGCCGTTCCGAGATCGATGGAGAGATCCTTCGAAAACAACCCGCGAATGGCCTTGAACATTGTGAAGAGAACACCGCGCCCGGATAAGCAGATGCACTCTAACAACGGCATCACCGTTCAGCAAGGAGCCTTCAGCCGGGGGAGCTTCCGCGACCGCTTACGCGTACGGAAGTTCGGACATTTCCCCGTCGGAGGCGTACTTCCATGGGAAGCCTTCAGAGCCGCGCTACCGGACTGTTGGATCTGGCGCAGGACCACCTGAAATGCGCCGGACCGGATGAGAACGCGTGGCCGGATGTAGTAGAGTTCGCGATCTTGCTCGATACCCCCGGTACCGCCCATGGACCGCGAAACTCTCACCAAACTCGCGCGCCTGAGCCAGCTCGAACTGACCCCCGAGGAAGTGAGTCCCGCGCTCGACGACCTCAACAGGATCGTCGCGCTGATCGACGAGATGCGCGCCGTCGATACCCGGGGCCAAGCCCCCCTGGCGCATCCCCTCGATATGGAGCAGCCGTTGCGGGACGACATCGTGACGGAATCGGTCAACCGGGAAACCTACCAGCAAGCCGCACCGGCAACGCGCGACGGTCTCTACCTGGTGCCCCGGGTCGTGGAGTGAACCACCGAGGTGGACGCGCATGAATCCATCGCCGAACTACGGCGGGGCCTGCGGGCCAAGGACTACAGCGCCGTCGAATTGACCGAGCATTTCCTCTCGCGAATCGACGCCGAGAACGAGCGGCTCAACTGCTTTATCACGGTCGCCCGCGACGACGCATTGGCGAAGGCGATGGCTGCGGACAAACACATCGCGCGGGGCGAAGCAGGACCATTGACCGGCATCCCCTTGGCGCACAAGGATGTCTTTTGCACCGAAGGGGTGCGCACGACCTGCGCGTCCCGAATGCTCTCGGACTTCGTCGCGCCATACGACGCGACGGTCGTGAGCAGGCTCTCCGCGGCCGGCGCCGTCTGTCTCGGCAAGACGAACATGGACGAGTTCGCGATGGGATCCTCGAACGAAACCAGTTGGTTCGGCCCCGCGCGCAACCCCTGGGATCCGAGCCGGGCGCCCGGCGGGTCATCCGGGGGGTCGGCGGCCGCGGTCGCCGCCGGACTAGCGCCCTGCGCCACCGGCACCGATACCGGAGGATCGATTCGCCAGCCCGCCGCATTCTGCGGCGTGACGGGGCTCAAGCCCACGTATGGCCGCGTCTCCCGGTATGGCATGGTCGCCTTCGCGTCGAGTCTCGATCAGGGCGGAGCGTTCGCCCGCGGCGCCGATGACGTGGCGACGCTCCTCTCGGTCATGGAAGGACACGACCCGCGCGACTCCACCAGTACCGATACGAAACCCACCGCATTCGCCGGCTACGGGCCGATGAACATCGGCTTGCCCGCCGAGTATTGGAACGACCTCGACGGGGACATCGGAGCGCTTCTCAACGCCGCGGCGCGCGAACTCGAAGCCGCCGGGCACACCCTGTCGACGCTGTCGCTGCCGCACACCCCCGCCGCCGTGCCGGCCTACTATGTCATCGCGAGCGCCGAGGCTTCCGCGAACCTGTCGCGTTACGACGGCGTGCGGTTCGGCTACCGCGCCGAAGCTTCCGAAGACATCGACGACCTGTATCGCCGATCCCGCGCCCAGGGTTTCGGCGCGGAGGTCAAGCGACGCATTCTCACCGGGACGTATGCGCTCTCTATCGGCTACTACGATGCCTACTACCGGCAGGCGCAACGGGTGCGCCGCCTGATTCGCCAGGACTTCCTGGACGCGTTCGACGAAGTCGATGTGATCGCCGCGCCGGTGACGCCCAGCGTCGCCTTCGAACTCGGCACCGTCACCGACCCCGTCGCCATGTACCGCCAGGACGTGTTCACGATTCCCGCGAGTCTCGCCGGGATGCCGGCAATGTCCTTGCCGTGCGGCCTGCTCGACCGATTGCCGGTGGGGCTGCAACTGATCGGGCGGCACTTCGAGGAGGGCAGGATTCTCGACCTCGCCGCGCAATACCAACGCCGAACCGAATGGCATCGCCGGCGACCGGATATCCAGGACAACCTGCCGGACGCGCGCGGCCTCGCGCGGGAAATTCCGACACTCGAAGGGGCGGCAAGCCATTTTCCGGACGGGAACCGGGCCGATGCGGTTTGAGAGCGTCATCGGACTCGAGATCCACGTTCAACTCGCCACCGCCTCGAAGATATTCTCGGGCGCGGCGACCGCATACGGCGCCGAACCGAATACCCAGGCCTGCCCCGTCGACCTCGGCCTGCCGGGGGTGCTGCCGGTGCTCAACCGCGAAGCCGTCCGCATGGCATTGACCTTCGGCCTCGCCATCGACGCCGAGATCGCGCCCATCTGCCGCTTCGACCGCAAGAACTATTTCTACCCGGACCTCCCGAAGGGTTACCAGATCAGTCAATTCGAGCAACCCATCGTCGGCCGCGGCGCGGTCGCGATGGATTCTCCGGAGGGCAAACTCCGCAACATCGGCATCACCCGGGCGCACCTGGAAGAGGACGCCGGGAAATCGATTCACGACGCCTTTGCCGGCCTGACCGGGGTCGATCTCAACCGCGCCGGCACGCCGCTGCTCGAAGTGGTGTCAGACCCCGATCTTCGCTCGCCCGAAGAAGCGGCCGCGTTCTTCCGGGAGATGCATGTGCTGGTGCGCACCTTGAGGATCTGCGACGGCAACCTCAACGAGGGATCCATGCGTTGCGATGCGAACGTTTCGGTTCGCCCCGCCGGCGCCGGCGAACTCGGCGAACGCGCGGAAATCAAGAACCTGAACTCCTTCCGGTTCGTCGAACGCGCCCTGCGGCACGAGATCGAGCGCCAGATCGACGTGCTGGAATCCGGCGGCCGCGTCGAGCGCGAGACGCGGCTGTACGACCCGGAACTCGACGAGACGCGACCGATGCGGGGCAAGGAACTGTCCGACGACTATCGCTACTTTCCCGATCCCGACCTGCTGCCGGTTCGCATCACGCCGGAGTTGCTGGACGAAGCGCGCGCGCATTTGCCGGAACTGCCGCGGGCGAAGCGCGAGCGCTATGCGAATGTCCTCGGCCTGTCCCGATATGCCGCCCGCGCGATCGCCGACGATCCGGACACCGCCGCCTACTTCGACGCCGCGGTCGCGGCCGGGGCCGACGCCAGGCAGGCCGCCAACTGGATCATGGACCATGTCGCCGCCACGCTGAATCGCCGCGACACCGATATCGCGCAGTGCCCGGTCTCGCCCGCCCAGATGGCGCAACTCATCGCGCACATCAAGGCCGGCGCGGTCTCCAATACGGCGGCGAAAACCGTTTTCGATGCGCTCTGGACGGAAGGCGGCGACGTCGAAGCGATCATCGATGCCAAGGGACTGCGCCAAATGCGCGACGCGGGCGAACTCGAGCGGATCGTCGGGCGCATCGTCGACGCGCATCCGGCGCAGGTCGCCGAATTGCGAGCGGGCAAGTCCAGGGTGCTCGGCTTCTTCGTCGGACAGGTCATGCGCGAGACCCGGGGCAAGGCGGACCCGAGACAGGTGAACGCGCTGCTGAAGCAAGCCCTTGGCGTTCCCTGACGCGCTGCCACGCACTTTCCACACCCGGTCCGCGGTAGCCGGGCGTAGGGGAATGGTCTTTACTCCGCGCTCCAGATCCAAGAAGGAACCTTTGCCATGAGAATCACGGATGTCAGCGTCACGGTGTGGGAGTGGAAAGACATCCCGCCCACCCGGTACACCAGGACGGTCGCCAGTTCCAGCACGCGCAGCACGCAGATGGGCCTGCTCCGCATTCGCACGGATGATGGTCTCGAAGGAAACGGCTTCCTGGGGTCCGCGCTGGGGTCCGCGAGGGAAGATGCGCCGTTCGTGATCTCCGCGGTCAAGCCCATGTTGATGGGCGAGGATGCCCTCGCCCGCGAACGCATCTGGCAGAACATGATGCGGCGGACGCGGGGGCGCATGCCGGTCGTGGGGGCCGTGGACGTCGCCCTGCACGACCTGGCCGGAAAAGCCGCGGGCGTGCCCGTACACAAGCTGCTCGGCGCCTACCGCGACCGCGTGCCCGCGTACGCGAGTTCGGCGGTGCTCGACTCTCCGGAGGCGTACGCGGAGGAAGCGGTTCGCTACAAGGAAGCCAACTGGGGAGCCTACAAGATCCATCCGCCCGGCATCGCGGCCGAAGACATCAGGATCTGCGATGCGGTCCGCAAGGCGGTGGGCGACGACTACCGCGTCATGCTGGATTCCACCTGGTCCTACGACTATCCCGACGCGGTCAGGGTGGGCGTGGCCATCCAGGAAATGGGGTTCTACTGGTACGAGGACCCGCTTGCCAACGACGATCTCTACTCATACGTCAAGCTGAAGCGGGCGCTTCACATTCCGATCATGGCCACCGAACTGCCCTTTGCCGGCCCAACATCCTATGCGCCCTGGGTGATGGAACAGGCCACCGACTACCTGCGCGGCGACGTCTTCATCAAGGGCGGCATCACTTCCTGCATGAAGACGGCGCACCTGGCCGAGGCGTTCCAGATGAACTACGAGGTGCACCACGGCAGCAACTCGCTCAACAACATCGCGAACCTGCACATGATCATGGCGATGAGGAACTGCGAGTTCTTCGAAGTGCTGCTGCCCGACGACGTGCAGAAACACGGGATCGTCAACGAGATCGAACTGGACGGGAACGGCCACGTCCACGCCTACAACGATCCCGGGCTGGGAGCGCAGATCGACTTCGATCTGATCGAGAGCAACAAGCTGGCTGATCTCTCTTGAGCCAAGAAAAGAATCTTGCGGAAATCAGGGCTTCCCCAGGAGGAACTTCAACGGAATATGCAGCCGCTCGCGCCAGGCTCTCGGCGAATGGTCGGCACCCTCGAAACGAAGCGTGACCCAGTCCTCCCCGGCCGTGTAGCCGCGTTGGCGCATCACCTCATCCATCTGCCGCTGGAACGGTTCATAAGCGGCATCAAGGGTCGCGGTGCCGTGATCGAAATAGATTCTGTGCGACCCGGCCGAGGGCAAGTGGTGTTCGAGCCACTGAACGACGACGCCATCTCCGATCGGCCAGTGAGACGACAGGCAGGCCGCGCCGCCGAAGACCTCCGGGTACTCCGCGATGGCGTATGCGGAGATCAAGCCACCCATGCTGGAGCCGACGATGAAGGTGTTGCCCCGGTCCGATCGCGTGCGGTAGGTCTCGTCGATGAACGGCTTGAGTTCATCGACAATGAACTTCAGGTAATTGTCGGCGGTCATTTCCTCTCCGCCTTTCTCTACTGCAAAGCTCTGTCCCTTCTCCTTCATCAACTGCAGGACCTTGTCGGTGACGGGTTTCTGCGGCATGTACTCGGCGCCCCGCGCACCCTTCGACCAATCGGCCATCCAGATCGAAACGACAATGGCCGGCCTGATCTCGCCATCGCGGACGAGCCGCGTAATGGCCTTGTCCACATCCCAGAACAGGTCCATTCCGGCAAAAGGCGAAGTGCTGTGGTCAAACATCATCTGGCCATCGTGCATGTAGATCACCGGGTATCTATCGCCGGATGCGGGGTCATAGCCCTCGGGCAACCAGACATCCACCGGGCGAGGCCGTATGCGTTCGGTCTGAAACTTCTCGTAATGGACGAGAGTGCCTTCTATTGGAGTCGGTGTTCGCGTGCCGACCATTTCCTTCATGCGTTCTACTTCTTTCTTGTCCACATTCCTGTCCTCGGCATGGTAAGAGTTGCAACCAACGACGCCCAGGCTCAACGCCAGGCCCGCACGACATACCCGGCCTTTGAGCATTCCCTTCATCGCCTGTCAGACTGGATCGCCCAGGGCGATCAGGTCGTCACGAACGCGCTGGACTTCGTCCGCTTCCAGTTCGACGGCGCCCGCGCCCGCATTCTGGATGGCCTGCTCGACGGTTCGAGTACCGCAGAGCACATGCGTCGCTCCGGACTGGGCGGCGGTCCAGGCGACCGTCAGTTGCGCGATCGTACAGCCGTGCTTCTCGGTCAGGTCGGCCCAGCCGGCAAACATGTCGAGCAGGCGTTGGCGGTTCTCGAGTCTGAACCAAGGGAGCCACTCGCCCGCGGTATTGCGGAAATCGTCCTCCCTGAACACGCGGTCCAATCCCACCTTGCCGGTGAGCAGACCCTGCTCGAGTGACCAATAGGTCAACGTCGCAATGTCGTGCTCTGCGCAGTAGGGCAGGATGTCCGCTTCGCGATCGCGCAAGAGCATGCTGTAGCGAAACTGGTCGCTGGCGAGATCGCCCGCCGCGCGGTATGCGGCGAGCTGATCGAGCGACACGTTGGACACGCCGATCGCGCGGATCTTCCCCTGGTCCTTCAGATCCATGAGGCAGCCCATGGTCTCGGGAATGGGCGTGGCCTCGGGCGGCATGGCCGGCTTGTGGCACTGCAGCAGATCGATGTGGTCCACGCCGAGCCGCCTGAGACTGTTCTCGACTTCAATGGTGATGGTGTCGGGACGCAGGCTGACGTAGTTCTCCCTGCCGTCCTTTACGCCGTTGTACGAGCCGCGCTCGTCCTCCCACCAAACGCCGCACTTCGTGGCGATGATCACCTGGTCGCGCCGGCCCTCGATAGCCCTGCCGACAACCTCTTCGCTGTGCCCCCAACCGTACGAGGGCGCCGTGTCGATGAGGGTGACGCCACTGTCGAGGGCTGCGTGGATGGCCTGGACGGATTCATTGTCGTCCGGGCGTTGAAACGTGTCGCCCCCGCCGATTGCCGCCGTGCCGAGTCCGACGATGGAGGCGTCGATTCCCGATGTTCCTAGTGATCTGTACTTCATCCAATTGCTCGCGACGTGCGCATCGGGCAAGCCCCTTTTGTCACCGGCCAAACGCGGCCAGGTCCTGCTGGACGGGACGTCGAAGCGCACGGCGGATGGCGAAGAGCGCCCCGGAAACCATGAGGGCAGCCGGCCAGACTACCCCGTGGAACATTGCGCGCGCGTCGTATTCGGGACGGAAAGAGATCGAGCGTGAACCGCCTTCTCGAACCAGGACACCGTCAAGCAATACCCAAGATACCGCAACGCCCATACCAGCGCCGATGGCGACGAGGAGGAGCGTCTCGAGCAGAATCGACGCGGCGATGTTGGATGTCGGGAAACCCACGGCGCGCAACGTGGCGATTTCCGAACGTCGTCCCGCTACGGCGGAGAGCATGACGTTCACACTGCAGAAGACTCCGCCGACGGTCATGATCGCGCCAAGCAGCATGCCGACTTCCCGAAACACCTCGCTGCGCGTCCATGCCAGCGCATCGAGATACTCGCTCTCGCGGCTGACGCCGTAGTCCACTGTCGGATGCGCTTCCAGGGCGGCGCGGAAATCGTCGAACGAGTCCGGTGACCTTAGATCGACAACCATGGCGTGGCATCGCCTGCCGAAGATCGTATCGGCGTCAACGAGGATGACCGAGTCGAGATGGTCGCCGCTCTCGAAGGTGCCGACGATGGTCAACTCGCCCAGCGCAAAGGTGATCCGGTCGCCGACGCGGGCATTGCGAAACAACGCGGTCGCATGTGCTCCGGCCACCGCCTCGTGGCGGCCGCTCTCGAACATGCGGCCGGTCAGCATGCGGATGTTGGGACGCATCCTCAGACCTTCCGGCGTCACGCTCCGGATTGCCACGAGCTCCGGATCCCCCCCATCCCTCGCCGCGAGATAGGCGCCGGCGATGGCGATTCTGTCGACGTTGACCACCTCGGACGGTCCGGCCGCTTGGTATACGAACTCGACTTGCTCCGGCGTCAGTATGCTTTGTCCTATCCGCCGCGCGTTGCCTTCAAGAACGAGGGCGCGGTCCTCAGAGCCTGCGACCGCGAATTGCAGATAGAGTCCCCTCGCGAGCGCCGCCATCGACGTGGTGACGCCAACGACGACCGCGGCCGCGAGCACAATCGTCAATGTCGCCGCGGGCCGGCTGACGGCAGCAGCCAGATTGGTCCAGGTGAGCAGAGCTATGCGCATGGGCCAAGGGTCAGTCACGACTGCGGTCACCTGGCAACTTCGGCCGGCGAAAGGCGCAGAACCCGCCAGCCCGGCAGTATGATGCTGAGTCCCGCAAGCAGCAGCGACATGGCGAAACCGATCGGGTACAGAGACCAGGGCGGCGGGTAGACGACAGCGCCATAGCGTCCCAGCAGCGCGCCGGCATCGATCATCGCGGCCGGAATCAACCCGACCAGCGCGCCGCTCGCGCAGATCAGTAGACTCTCGCCCGCAACCCCGATCAACAACGCCCCGCCGCCGAAGCCGAGGGACTTCATCAGGGCGAACTCGCGGTAGCGGTCGCGCACGGACTGCGCCATTACTCCGGCCGTGCAGAAGAGGATCGCGAAAAGCGCCGCGCCGACGATCAGATTGGCGGCGAGCCGCACTTGGCCGGCCCCCCGACCGGACATCATGACCTGCCGGGTTCTCGCCGTCAGAGTAGGCGCGGACGAGTTGCGGAACAGTTCGTCGATCGCGGCGGCGACCGCGCCAGCATCCCGGGCGTCGGTGACCTTCACGGCGAACCCCACGACAAGCCCCGCCCGATCCGGCGGTAGTGTCTGGTCCATGTGAGAGTAAGACACGATGAGCCTCTTTGCTTCGTCGGGCGAGGAGACATCATGATCCCAGGTCCCGACGATCAAGAATGACCACTCGTCCAACGGCACGCCGATGGGCCTTAAGCTGATGCGATCTCCCGCATTCCAACCGAACGATTCCGCCCTGTCGGCGCCCGCGATCGCCGCTCCCGGTGTGGCAAGGAATTCCCGCACAGTCGCGGGATCGATCCGTACGTCGTATGCCACCTGGAGGTATCGTTCGATATCGACGGCGAGGAGTCCCACTCCGCCCTTGAACGTCCTGTACCTCGAATTGTGGTACTTGAAATGCGCGACGTCCGAGACGCCCGGGACCCTCTCGATGGCATACAAACTTGCGAGCGGCAAGTAACCGGGAAACCTGGGGCTGACGTGAAGGAGGTCTTCCGGGATGGATTGAATCCGGCGCTCAATGCCCGCGTCAAGCCCCTTAAGGATCCAGAGCAGAGCGAAAGCGACGGCAACGCTGCCCGCGGCCAAGGCCGCACGCCACGGATCGCGAGCGAGACCAGCCCAAACAAGCAATAAGTAACGCATGGGATCGGGCCGACTCAGACCGTCCCCTGCCCAATCCGCGTCAAGACCGACAGGAAAGCAACCTGAGGGATGGCCAAGCGGGAGGCTCGACGCATGGGGGCACCCCCATCGGGGACGCGGCCCTCAGCCATGGCCGATTGACAAGCATCTAATCGTCTGGCTTTTCTTCCCTCGTTCGCACTGACGATAGGTGGCGCGAGCAACCGCGTCAACGCTCGCTCGCTCGCTCCGTGCGAAATCCTGTTCCTCTTGTCGGCCGGATGCCTCTGGCAACTGTCCCCACACACGCTGGGCGCGACGACCTTCGGATTGGCAAGAAATGGACGCACCAATTTATTGGGTGATGTCCGGCCAGCGTTTCGATCAGCTTTCCAGCCATTGTGATTTTATTCGCAGCGGCTCTTGGAAAGGCAGCAAATGAGCACCCTCGACCTCGATGACAGCACGCGGGACCGGCGCCGTCGGGACGCGATTCCTGTCTGGCGCGCCGGGCCGATACCGGCGGCGCGCGATCGCGAAGAGGTCGAGGACGTCCGCGGGTTCACCGATGTCCTGCGCATCTTCTTCCGCACCTGGCCGTACCTGCTGCCGATGGTGCTGGGCTACTGGCGCGAACGCGCCGTCGTCAGTTGGTCCGGTTGGAGGCCGCGCGGAACGACCGACTGGAACTACGGCTATGTTCCCTTCCTCGTCACGGCGCTGCTCGCTGTCGGGCTGCTGACGGGTCTCATCAGCTTTGGAGAGAACTGGCAAACCGACTACCTCGTCTACGCCGCGACCCTGATGACGCTGCTGGTCTGGGGGCTCATGTTCGTGCGTGGCCAAACGTTTGTCTGGAGCGCCGTTGCGCTGGTCCTGGTCGGCATCGTCGCCAACCTGTTTGCCATTCTTGTCGTCGCGGGCTGGCTGGACAACGTCTTCGTCGGGATGGTCAGCTTCGGTTGCCTGTCCATGTGGCTGCTGCAGTATCGTCTTGTCGACGGAGAGCTGCAGCTTCGCCTGCGCCTCGGCTGCCACCTCGTGTACTTCTACATCATTGTCTGGCTGGAGATGCTGGTGGGCGTGGTGGTCGGCCTTTTCACCGTGGACCTCCTGAACCAGTCGATTCTCCAGGCCGAACCGCTGACGCCGTTCCTGGCGGACTTCGTCGGCCGCGGGGATCTTGCCGACGGTGCGCTGGAAACGCTCACGACGGCGCAGCGCCAGGAACTGCAGTGGACC
>CAZFGB010000049.1:0-4510 GCA_964518405.1 uncultured Pseudomonadales bacterium
GCTATACGCTGGACGAACTCGCCAACGACATCACCGGCGTGACGCCTGCGTCGTTCGAACCGGCCATCGACTACGTCGTGACGAAGATCCCCCGTTTTACGTTCGAGAAGTTCAGCGAGGTCTCGGACCGCCTGACGACGCAGATGAAGTCGGTGGGCGAGGTGATGGCGATCGGGCGCACGTTCAAGGAATCGTTTCAGAAGGCGCTCCGCGGTCTGGAAACCGGGATGACGGGTCTGAATGCGATCCTCGACTCCGACTCGCCGGACGAGCGCGACCGCCAGCTCACGCAGGAACTGTCGCAACCCGGGGCGGACCGCATCCTGTACGTGGCGGACGCTTTTCGTCTTGGCAAGACCGTCGAAGAGGTTGAAGAGATTTCGCGCATCGATCCCTGGTTCTTGGCGCAGATCGAGGACCTGGTGGCCAGCGAGGCCGCGGTGACCGGCATCGAGAGCCTGACCGCCGACAGACTGAAACGCCTGAAGCGGGACGGGTTTTCGGACGAGCGTCTCGCGGAACTGGCGGGTTGCAGCGAAGAGGCGGTTCGGAAGCGGCGGCGGCGGCTTGGACTGAAGGCGGTCTTCAAGCGCGTGGATACGTGCGCGGCGGAGTTCCCCGCAAGCACGGCGTACCTCTATTCCACCTTCGAGGAGGAGTGCGAGTCGGCGCCGACCGATGCGCGAAAGATCATGGTGCTCGGCGGCGGCCCGAACCGAATCGGCCAGGGCATCGAATTCGACTACTGCTGCGTTCACGCGGCCCTCGCCATGCGCGAGGACGGATTCGAAACCATCATGGTGAACTGCAATCCGGAGACGGTCTCGACGGACTACGACACGTCCGACCGCCTGTACTTCGAGCCGGTGACGCTTGAAGACGTGTTGGCCATCGTCGAGGTCGAGCGGCCGGAAGGCGTGATCGTGCAGTTCGGGGGACAGACTCCGCTGAAACTGGTGGACAGGCTGCATGCCGCGGGCGTGCCCATCATGGGCACCAGCGCGGATGCGATCGACCGCGCGGAGGACCGGGAGCGATTTCAGGCCGTGGTCGAAAAGGTCGGGTTGAAGCAGCCGTCCAACAGGACCGTGACGAACCTCGACGAAGGTCTCGTGGCCGCGCGGGAGATCGGGTTTCCCATGGTCCTCCGGCCATCCTACGTGCTGGGCGGCCGGGCGATGGAGATCGTCTACTCGGAGCGTGAGTTGAGGCGATACCTGTCCAGTGCCTTCGACGTGTCGCATTCGGCGCCGGTGCTGTTGGACCGGTTTCTCGATCAGGCCGTGGAGGTGGATGTCGACGCCGTCTCCGACGGACACCGGGTTGTGATCGGCGCGATCATGCAGCATATCGAACAGGCCGGCGTGCATTCCGGGGATTCGGCCTGCTCCCTGCCTCCTTTCAGTCTCGACGCCGAAATTCAGGACAGGATCCGGCAGCAGGTCAAGGCCATTGCCATCGAGCTCGGCGTGATCGGTTTGATGAACGTGCAGCTTGCGGTGCAGGATCGCGAGGTGTACGTCATTGAGGTCAACCCCCGCGCCTCCCGCACCGTGCCGTTCGTCTCCAAGTGCATCGGCACATCGCTCGCGAAGATCGCGGCGCGGTGCATGGCGGGCGTGTCGCTCGCGGAACAGGGCTTCACCGAGGAAACGGTTCCCGACTACGTCAGCGTGAAGGAGTCGGTGTTTCCGTTCATCAAGTTCCCGGGGGTAGATCCGATACTCGGCCCGGAGATGAAGTCCACCGGCGAGGTGATGGGCGTTGGGGACACTTTCGCCGAGGCGTTCGCCAAGGCGTCCCTGGCAGCCGGCGAAGTGCTGCCCCGGGGCGGCAAGGCATTCGTCAGCGTGAAGACATCGGATCGTCCGTTCGTCGCGGCGCTGGGACGGGATCTGGCGTCGCTCGGGTTCGAACTCACCGCGACCCGCGGAACCGCGCGGGTATTGCGGGAGGCGGGCATCCCGGCGCGCGCCGTCAACAAGGTGACCGAAGGTCGTCCGGACGTGACCGACATGTTGAAGAACGAAAAGATCGATCTCATCGTGAACACGACGGAGGGTCGCCAGTCCATCGCCGACTCATCGATCATCAGAAGGCTCGCCCTGGCGCAAAAGGTGTGCTACACGACGACTATGGCGGGAGGCGAAGCTTTTTGCATAGCAATGCGTTACGGTCCGGTTGAGCGCGTGCGCAGGTTGCAGGATCTGCACAGCGGCCTGCGCGAGAACGCAAACTCAGGGGGAGGTCCATGATCTGGCCGATGACCGTCGAGGGCGAACAGCAGCTGCGCGAGGAAGTCGCCGAGCTCAAGAACACCGCCCGCCCCAACATCGTGAGAGAAATCGCCGCGGCCCGCGAACACGGCGATCTGCGGGAGAACGCCGAGTACCACGCAGCCAAGGAGCAGCAGGGCTTCATAGAAGCGCGGATCCGCGACATCGAGGCGAAACTGGCAGATTCGCAGGTCATTGACATCACCCGTATCAGACCGACGGGAAAGGTCGTGTTCGGGGCAACGGTCACGTTGAGCGATTGCGATACCGACGAGACGGTGCGCTACAAGATTGTCGGCGAGGACGAAGCCGACCTGAAGTTCGGCAAGATTTCCGTGATGTCGCCGATCGCCCGCGCGATCGTCGGGAAGGCCGAGGGCGATTCCGTGATGGTGGAGACGCCCGCGGGCGACCACGAGTACACCGTCGACGAGGTCGAGCACATATAACGCTGCGGGCCGCAGGTGACGTCACGGGCACTAGCCGCTGCCTCGCTCGAGTCTTCCGCGAGATCGCTTTCGCGTAGAAGCGGACCCATTCGGTGATCGGATATGGCCGGACGGTCGAAATCAAGCAGCCGCTGGCTCGCCCGACAGCAGCGCGACCCCTATGCGGGCCGGGCGGTGTCGCGCGCGCTGTTCAAGCTCGAGCAGCTCGACAGGCGTTTCCGGCTAACGAGCCCTTCTTGCGTGGTGCTGGAACTGGGTGCGTCTCCGGGAGGCTGGACGGAATACCTGGCACCCCGTTGCCGGCGGTTGGTGGCGGTGGACCTTGCGCCGCTGGCGAATGTGCCCGGCGGCACCCGATTTATCCTCGGCGATGCGGGCGATCCTCGGGTGCAGGAGCAGGTTGCGGCGACGCTGTGCGGCGGTGCGGACCTTGTCTTGTCCGATATGGCCCCCAATATGAGTGGCAACAGGGTCGTCGATCAGGCGCGTAGCCTGGAATTGGTGGAATGCGCGGTCGTCGCCGCCCGCCGCTGGTTGAACCCGGGGGGCCGGTTTGTTGTCAAGATGTTCCATGGCGCAGGGTTCGACCAGGCGACGCGTGACATGCGGGCCGTGTTCGCCCGGGTCGCGCTGGCGAAACCCGACGCGTCCCGCAGCGGTTCGCGAGAGGTGTATGCCGTTGCCGATATGGAGTAGCATGATGAATCGGTCGCCTGCGCCAGGCATTGCGGGCCGATCGAGGTTAGGCGCTTGAAAGACATGGGAAAAAACCTGCTGCTGTGGCTGATCATAGCGGCCGTGCTGCTGACGCTCTTCCAGAGATTCGACGTAAGCAAGGATCCGGACGAGATCAGCTATTCGGAATTCATCGCCCTCGTGCGCGGCGATCAGGTCGTATCCGTGGAAGTCGACCGCGAGCGAATCTACGGCACGAGCAACAACGGCGGTGAATTCATGGTCCTCCGTCCGCCGATCGCCGATCCGAAGCTGGTGGATGACCTGTATGAGCACGGGGTCACGATCAACGGCAAGGAAGAAGAAAAACAGAGCATCTGGGCGCAGCTCCTCATCACGAGCTTCCCGGTCCTCATCATCATCGCCGTCTTCATGCTGTTCATGCGCCAGATGCAGGGCGGCGTAGGCGGACGCGGCGGTCCGCTGGCATTCGGCAAGAGCAAGGCCAAGCTCCTCTCCGAAGATCAGATCAAGACGACCTTCAGCGACGTGGCGGGCGTCGACGAGGCCAAGGAAGATGTCATCGAGCTGGTCGAGTTCCTGCGGGACCCGAGCAAGTTCCAACGCCTCGGCGGCCGTATTCCGCGGGGAACGTTGATGGTGGGTTCGCCGGGTACCGGCAAAACCCTGCTGGCGAGGGCCATCGCCGGCGAGGCGAAAGTTCCGTTCTTCTCAATATCCGGCTCGGATTTCGTCGAGATGTTCGTCGGCGTGGGTGCCTCGCGGGTGCGGGACATGTTCGAACAGGCGAAGAAGCAGGCGCCCTGCATCGTGTTCATCGACGAGATCGATGCGGTGGGTCGCCATCGCGGGGCGGGGCTCGGCGGCGGCCACGACGAGCGGGAGCAGACCCTGAACCAGCTCCTGGTGGAGATGGACGGCTTCGAGGCGAACGCCGGCATCATCGTCATAGCCGCCACCAACCGGCCGGATCGAGCACGTCCGGCCGATTGGTGGCGGCTATGACGATGATGCCGGCGTTCGCCTCGAAGCCGTCCATCTTCACCAGGAGCTGGGTCAGGGTCTGCTCCCGCTCCTCGTGGCCGCCGC
>CAZFGB010000050.1:0-7082 GCA_964518405.1 uncultured Pseudomonadales bacterium
AAAGGAAACGCAGAAGGCGCTGCGCGCCCGCGCCGACTCGCTGGAGCAAAAGCTCACCCAGGCTGATCCCGCCCTGTTGGAATTTGCCGACAAGAACTCCATCAGACCGCTCTTCGTCGGTCTCGCCGACCACTGCGTGGAGCGGTCCGCCGGCGTCCTGACGATGATCAACCCGACCATTGCTCTGACCACGCCCTCCGGTCAGCAGGAGAGGTTGGCGCTGGGGCAACGCTTCCACATCCACACGATCCTGACCTCGCACCAGCCCGGCAACATCAATCTCAGCCAGCACACGAACATCAACGAGAGCATCGTAGTGATGCGGCGCCATGACGGCGACAAGCCGCCGACCCGCTTCATCAATCTTGACAGGCTGCCAGCGGACGACGATGAGGCCGCCGACTTCCACCACTGCCTGCTGGACTGCGAGCAAGGCTTGATCGCGAACGGCTGGGGCGAGGTTTCCCATTGGCCCGCGGAGCGCATCGAGGCTGGCGACTGGACGCCAAGCGTATTTCGCTCACCAGACTTGGCCGAGGCCGCATACGGATACGCCAATCACGAGTCGCTTCTGCGAATGGAGGACCAGGAAGTGGTGCCTTCCGCGGTGCTGGATGGGGGAGCGCAATTGCGCGAGTTTAGGCAGGCCGATGCCGATGCGCCGGGAGGCTTCCCGGTCCTGTATTCCAAGGGCGCCGAGGTCCAGCAAACCATTCGCGGTGTACCGGATCAGCATAGGGCACCAACAACACCTGTTCCGCGCAATGAGTGGGTCGAAGTGCCCGGAATGGATGGCCGTCAGCATCCTCTCACTGCTGGACGCATCCTCCCCCAAGCCTCCCACCTGCTGGTGACAAGCGGCCAGCGTACCGGCACCGGCCGTTTGACGGCGGTGGCGCAGCAAGAGCTCTGCGTGGGCGTGGGCTGGCTGCCCGTGCCGGGCGTGACACCGCAACAAGCAAAGGCATCAGCCGTCTTCCTGAACTCGACCGCAGGGCGGCTGCAACTGTTGCGCAATCCCGGAAGGACGTTGGAGTTTCCCCAGTACAGACCGGCAGGCCTGAAAACCATCCGCCTGCCTGATCTCGCCAACAGCGGCCTCGTGGACAAACTAGCCCGATGCTGGGAAGCCACCGCCGAAACCGAGGTTCCCCAATACCGCGACGGCGAGTGCGAGGTGCGTCGCCTGTGGGACCAAGCCGTAGCCGAGGCCATGGCCTGGGACGCCGCCGAGCTCAAGCGGCTGCGCCTGCTGCTGCACCGGGAACCCCATGTGCGCGGACTGGGCTACGGGCAACACGCCGACGAAGTGGAAGTCGACCCCGCACTTCGTCGGCGCTTCACGGAACTCGCCGACCGATGGAAGCGGGAGACGGTCCTTATGTCCAACTCGGACGGTGCGGCCGCACATCCGGACCACGGGGAAGTCATCAGCATGGGCGAACCGGTGGTGCCGTTGATATTGGAAAGGATGCGGGCAGAGGGGGGGCACTGGTTTTTCGCGTTGCGCGCCATTACGGGAGCCGATCCCGTGAATCCAGCCGACAGGGGCAAGATCGCAGTAATGCAGGAGTCCTGGCTGGAATGGGGCGAAGCCAGTGGATACATCTGAATGGAAACAAGTGCTTGAAGCAGAATTCCCAAGGCTGTCAAGTGAAGGATTCGAGACAGTAGGACAAGAATCAGAGCGTTATAACTGCATCGCATACGCTGCCGGGAACACCACCGAGTGGTGGTGGCCAGATGGAGTCAACCACTGGCCTTCGTGGGCAACAGTCGACGACAAGATGGAAAGCCTCATGGAAGTGTTTGCCGGACTGGATTATGAACAATGCGGCGACAGCGGCCTTGAGGCTGGCTACGAAAAAGTGGCGCTGTACGAAATGCACGGTGGATTCAAACATGCGGCATTGCAGACACCCGACGGACGCTGGCGCAGCAAAATGGGACAAGGCCCGCTAATCGAACACCTCAACCCGGACTCGCTTTCCGATGAGATGTACGGCAGTCCGACAGTTTACATGCGAAGGTCTGCGACTCGTTCGGCGATTTCAGGATAAAGGTTCACAGTGCGCCGACGACCGATGAACCGAGCCAGAGCCACAGCCCGAACCAACCCCGCGCCACCACCCTTTTCCCAGTCGGCTACAGCGGACGGGCTTGCGGCTTTTGCTACCTGATTCCCTATTCTATGTCCAATACCTCCGCCATCATCGTCGAGACCAATCTTGCGCGCCTCCCGCACGAATATCTCTTCGCGAACGTGCGCGTCGATCAAGCCGTCGAGCTCTGTCTCAGTCGGCGGGCGGCCCATTTGTGATTGCCATTGATCTTGCAGCCGCTCGATATCCAGCGGCCCTACGCGCACGAGTTCCGGGCCGCTGGAACGCCACCAACGGGTCTTTGAGGTATTTCACGAGCGAGATCAAGGGCACAAAAAAACAGCCCGCACCTTTTCGGTACGGGCTGCGCCAAGGTTCAACTCAGCAAGCGGCTTAAGGGCTATCGGTTATAGCTGAACTGCAACCCGAGTGTCCGCGGTGGGTTGAAGCCATTATAGCCGCTGCTACCGAGCGTAAAGGGGGCGATCGCATCGGTGACATTCTGCGCAAAGACGCCAACCTCATAGTTGTCGCGGGCCAGCAACAGCTTCAGATTCAGGAACCGGTTGGTCGGCGTCGGCCGCTCGTTGTTTTCGCTCCTGAACAACTCCTTGCCCCGGTAGTAGAAATCGCCACGCAGCGTTGCGTCGAAGCCGGCGAGCTCGAAGCCATACATCAACGAGGCGAAATAGGCGTGTACCGGCGTATAGCTGATGCGGTTGCCCGCGTCGATGTTGACGCGCACCCCCGCACCCGCTATCTCACCACCCGACTGCTGCGTCTGCGTTTCCGCATCGGGGACATACGCGCCGCCCGCGTGCAAGCGCAACGAGTCGGTCAGTTTGCCCCGCAGCTCAAATTCAAAGCCTCGGGATGCGGCTTTGCCGATGTTGGCATTGACGTCCGGGTTATAGGGTGTGGTAAGCAACGGGTTATCGGGATCCGGCAGAGCCGGGAAATTGGTGCCGGTGCGGACCACGGCATTATTGATCGCCGTGTCATACGCGCTCGCGATGAGGTCGAGGCGTCCATCCAGGACCGTCGCCTTGACCCCCAGTTCCCAGGACTCTATGTCGTCGCCTTCGAAGTTCAGCAGTTGGCTGGCGGCTTCTGCCAACGCCGCGGCGCCAGCGACGCCCCGCGCGACGGCATCCTCATAGTCCTCCAGTCGGGACACGAGCGCTGTGTTTATTCCTCCAGCGCGGAACGCCTGCGCATATGTGAGGTAGACCATCGTAGCGTTGTTGGGCCGCCAGCTGAGGGTGACCTTCGGCGCCGCTTTCTCTTGCGTCGCCGGCTCGGCGCGCGGGTTCGCCTCGCTCTGCGGCACCCACCTGCCTCCCGGGCCTCTCAACAGCTCCACCGTACTCTCGGCGTACCGCACGCCGGCCAGGATATGGAACTGATCGTTGATGCGATAGCCCACCTCGCCGAAGATGGCCTCCGAATCCCGGTCCGTATAGCTGGCGCCACCCCTGCGCCCTACACCTTGCAAGAGATTGTGGACCTGCCGCATCTGCTCGAGCGTCATCACGTCGGGGTTGAACGTGAAGCCCCCGGTGCAGACCACGGGATCCCCACTCTCGGTATACGCAGCGACACCAGTGGCAGTGTTCGCGTAGCCGGTTCCACTTGCCTCGCCCATTGATCCGCAAGGCTCCCAAAGCCTTGGATCAGCATCGAGGTCGATGCGTTGGATGTAGACGCCGACGCTCCACTCCAACCGGCTGTCCGTGTTGGAGACGAGGCGCGCCTCGGTGGCCCAGCGTTCATTGAGACTCGAGTTGGCCCGGACGCTGCTACGGCCCCAGAATCCACCGGTCCCGCAACCTACTCGCGCACATGCAGCATCGGTTCGTATGTCCCAAAGCCCTCCGGCGATGGTCCCGAAGGCGCCACCGACGCTCTGCTCCTCCGCAAAGGTGATGTCGTGCTCGTAAAACCCCGAGGCCGCCATCAGGTCTGCCCACGGCAGCTTCCACTCGGCGCTGAGGTTGATGATCGACGTCTCGGAATTTCCGCCGTCTTTGAGTTGCGGCGAGCCCATGTGCGTCACGTAGACGTGGGACGGGCCGTCTTTGAATCTCTGAGTCTCCCCGTCGAACGTGCCGTTCTCCCCCGTTTCGCAACCCCCTATGATGGGATACTGCGGTACTTGGGGGAGTCGTTCGCCCCGAGGGAAATTGCCGCCTGCGGGCCGTTCCTCCGAGAAGCAGTGAAAGGCGATCCCGGGGCCGCCGATATCGCTTTCGACATAGTAGTACGTCGCGTTGAGCATGAGCGTGTCGGTGGGATAGAAGGCGAGTTGGGCCCGTACTCCCCTCTCGTCGATCCCATCGACATCCTCAAGGATTTCGGGCCCCACCTTGTCGAGGATACCGGCTTTATTCCGCGCATAAGGGGTTATGCGCGCCGCCAGCCGCTCCCCGAGCGGGATATTGACCATGGAGTCGATGCGCAACCCCATGTCACTGGAATGCGACGGATCCGAAATCCTCGCCGCGATCGACCAGTCGAAGCCCGCCGGATTGGGTTTTTTGGTGATGTAGCGGATCGCCCCCGCCATGCTGCCTTCGCCATAAAGCGTGCCCTGCGGCCCCTTGAGCACCTCGATGCGCTCCAGGTCGAAGTTCGGAAGCCGAGGCTGCCGGGTGCTCGTGCCCGTGACGGGTACGTTGTCCACATAAATCGATACCGGCGAAGTCGGCGCCCGGAACTGGGCGATCCCGCGCGCCACGACCCTATGCCAGGTGTTCGTGGCGTTGCCGTAGTTCAATCCGGGGATCGCCAGAAACAGGCTTGTGATGTCCTCGACGCCCCGTTGCTCGAGGTCGATGTCCGTCAATGCCGAGATAGTGACCGGCGTGTCCATCAGGTTGGTGTCGCGGTACGTGGCGGTGACCACGATCTCCTCGACCAGTGAATCGGCTGCTTCGTCCTCGTCGGACTGTGCCGCTGCGGGCAAGCCGAAGATCGTGCCGATTGCGGCCCACGCCGCAACGATGAGCCGTCCCCGGCTCATGGAATAGATAGTCATCAGGTTTCCCCTCCAGTTTGGCCGCAAGGACCAACCGGCAACGTTGCATCGCCCAGGGGACGGGGCTGTTACACCACGCGCCGACCGGCGATGCCGCGCCGACGGTGTCCTCTCACGTAACCGGACCTTTCTACCCCCCCCCCCCCGCGAAGCTGTCAATGATTACCGCAACAAGTTGGCCTCGATCCAATCTGGGGCCGGGCGCCGTGAGGCAGTCGCGACGAATTGGCCAGAATGAGCCTGAATAAGCCAGAATGGGCCAAAATATTGATTTATAAGGGTTTCCAGCGCGCTCCAGCTCCTCGTCCCGTCGAATCGGCCAGCCCCTTGGCCTTCAGGGTAGCCATGTCTTCCCGTAGCCGCCGTTCGTCCGTTTGAGAGCCCAACATACCGCGAATCTCGCGGAGCGCCAGCGCGCGGCCAGAATCGTGGAGCAGTTCCAGGACGGCGCTCTGCTGGCTCGTCAGCGCGTCATCGACCTCGCGAATGGCATCGCGATCAGAACGTCGAAAGCGCACCGTGACGCAGTCGGCGCGTTCTTCGATGTCAGGACGGGGCAGACCAGCGGTGGTCGCCAACTCCACCATTCTCAGCGTGCCGCGCCCCCATTGCTCGATGACCCCGCGCCGGTAGAACGTGCGCGCAATGAGCGGATTCCACGGCATCGATTCGTGCGGCGCGAAAAGGTCGTCCGGAGTCAGGCCGAAGTGCAATGGACCCGTAGACGTTACTTCCAGGCGATCATCGTAGATCGCGAGGCCAATCGAGCCGCCGCCCATGGCGTAGTCGCGGTGGCAAAGCGCGTTCGCGACGGCTTCCCGCACGGCCAACAGGGGGTAGAGCGGTTCGTCAATGCGCTGGACCCGGCCAGGCTCAAATCGGCTTGCGATGGGAATCGTGTCGTTGAGGAAACGTTCGGCACTCGAGAGCAGCGCAAAGGCATTACCGTAGAACTGGCGATTGTCGAGGAAATCGGACCGGTCGATACCCCGGAAACGCGCCACGCGGAGGAGACATTGCGGCATCTCGGACTCGAGTCGCCACTCACTCCCAAACAGGACAACCGCGGCGCGCAAAAGTACGCCGTCTCGCATCAATCCCAAACCGAGCAGCAAATCCTCCGGCTCTCGACTGCCGGGCTCGTTCAGCCGACCGACCCGAACCGCCTCGGCGACCGCATTCCGCAACTCCGGCAAATCAAGATCTTCGAGGGCCCATCCGGCAGCCGGCTCGGTCTCCCAGCGCCGGTCGCCGTGCATCCGCTCGAAGAGCATCCGGTTGTACTCGTCCGCGAGCATCGCTCGGGTGGTATTGCCGACACGTCGATAGGACGCGCCACGATACTGGTAGGGTGAAGAGGCACCGCGCCCCACATGGATTACGACAAGCTCGCGGCTTCCGGCCAGGCGTACCCTCTCCACCTCCGGGAACACCGGGGGATCGATGCGCTGTATCTCGCTGCCCAACTCCTCAAGCGTGCGCTCGCTGACTTGCTGACCGACGACGGCACCGTCGGGTGAGACACCGAACGGGACGTGGGCGCCGCGTTGATTGAGCATGGCGCACACCGTTGCCGCGGCTTCTCGGCGCGTTCCGGTCGTGGTCTTGAATTCCAGCGTTTCCGATTCGCCGGATTCGACGAGATCCAGAACTTGCTCGGGCGTCACGAGGGGGACTCCGCGGCTGGGCGTTCGGAGCCGCCGTCTTCGGGTTCATCGTCGGGAATGTTGGGAACTGCGCCGCGCCCGACGAGCTTCGGAAGCTCTGTCTTCCAGTCGCGCATGAGCACCAGCGCGAACTGGAAGCTAGTGTTCCGTCAAGTCTAAACGCACATGGCCGGACGGTCGCCGGCCACCCCGACGGATGAAATAGGTCTGGTGCCCAAGTTGTTGGAGAATAACGGCGAAGGCGGGCGCTGGTCGTTTTCTTAATGGAGGACGCGA
>CAZFGB010000051.1:0-15152 GCA_964518405.1 uncultured Pseudomonadales bacterium
TGACCACCGGCGCTTTACGATTTGGAGGATCGCGCCCGTGGACAGGCCGTGGAAAACGCTACTCGGCACCACCCACCGTGGTGCCTCTTTCAACACTCCCCAACCCCGAGTTTAGGCTCATCTTCTTATTGGAATATGCTGTCCCCTGCCGCGCGCGGATTGGAACCCGCGGACCCGGGCCGGACTCGTCCGACTCGGCGCGGAAGAGATATGCTAGGGGGTGGAGAATGGGAGAGAGAATGATGCGATCCGCGGATTCCCATGTCGTCGAACCCGGCGATCTCTGGCAGCAACGCGTGCCCGCGAAGCTTCGCGACCGGGCGCCCAGGGTGGTGGACAGCGTCGACTCCCTTCGCGGGCCGGCCGAAGGCGAGTGGCTGGTCTGCGACGGTATCAGCCCGCAACGCGTGGCCGGCTTCGCGGCCGCCGACGTGGATGACCCGCGGCAACGGGCCGCCGCGGATGAACGCGGATACGATCAACTGCTGTCCGGCGGCTGGGACCCCGTGCAACGGTTGAAGGACCAGGATGTGGATGGCGTGAGCTTCGAGGTCCTGTATCCGTCCATGGCTCTTCCGATGTTCGGCATCCCGGACTTCGAGATGCAGTCCGCCGTGTTCGCGGCCTACAACGACTGGATCGCCGAGTTCGCGTCCCATGACGGCACGCGCCTGCTCGGCGTCGGCCTCGTCTGCGTGGACGATGTCGGGCGGGCGGTCACGGAGCTTGAGCGCATTGCCCGCCTCGGCCTCCGCGGCGCGATGATCTCGGTCGATCCGGGCAGGCCGAATTATTCCAGCGGGCGCTACGACCGGATCTGGGATGCCGCCTGCGGGCTCGGTTTGCCCCTGAGCATGCACATCCTCACCGACCGCGGCGGCGCCGGATACAACCAGCGTCCGTTCCTGATGACTTGGATCCGCCAGGTGCATCCGATCCAGTTGTCCCTGACGTCGATGCTGGTCTCCGGCGTCTTTCATCGTTTTCCGGATCTCAAGGTCGTGTCCGTGGAGAACGACATCGGCTGGATCCCCTACTACCTCCAACGGCTCGAAAGCAGCTTCGAGCAGTTCCGATACCTGGTGGGGTACGACTTCCCCGGCACGCCCATCGACTACTTCCACCGCAACGTGTGGTTCACCTTCCAGGACGATCCGGTGGGGGTACGGAACATCGAGTCCATCGGCGTCGACCGCGTCATGTGGGGCTCCGACTTCCCCCACGGCGATTCCACCTGGCCCCACAGCCGCGAGACAGTGGCGCGAAATTTCTCCGGCATGCCAAAGGAGTACGTGAAGAAGGCCACCTACGGCAACCTGACCGAGCTATACGGTCTCGAGGGCTAATCGATCGCGCCGGTCCCCGTTGTAAACTCGCGCGAGTTCGATAACGGCCAAAGGAAGGACAATTGTCTCAATACACCATGACTCTCGGGGCAGAAGGCACCCTGGACGGCAATGCGCTGGAACGCCTCGGCGGCAAGGGCAAATCCCTCGCCGCGATGGCGAGCGCCGGATTCAGCGTACCGGCCGGCTTCGTGGTAGCCACATCGGCCTACCGGGATTTCGTATCCGATCACGCCCTGCAATCCAGGATCATCGAACTCGCAAAACCCGCGGTGGTCGAGAATCGCGTCTCGTTCGACCAGGCATCCGAAAACGTCGCCGCGCTTTTCGAGGCGGGCGATCTCGCCCGGAATATCGTTAGCGAAGTCACCCGCGCCTACGCCGCGCTGGGCGACAACGTCCCCGTCGCCGTCCGCTCGTCCGCCAACGCGGAGGATCTGCCCGACCTGTCCTTCGCCGGCCAGCAGGAAACCTTCCTGAACGTGCGCGGCGAACGCGAGGTCATTGCGGCCGTGAAGGCCTGCTGGGCGTCGCTCTGGACGGCGCGCGCCCTCGACTATCGTCACCAGAACGGCATCGATCAGAATGGCGTCGCCATGGCCGTCGTGGTCCAGGCGATGGTGCCGTCGTCGGTTTCGGGGATACTGTTCACCGCAAACCCCGCGACGGGAGAACGCGCCGAAATGGTGGTCAACGCCAGCTTCGGTCTTGGCGAAGCCGTCGTCAGCGGCGAAGTGACGCCGGACACCTATATCGTCGACCGCGCAACCCGGACCCCGAAGGAGACCGTCATCGGCGCCAAGGAACAGATGACCGTCTCAGCCGGCACTCAGGGCACGAGGATGGAAGACGTCTCGGCGAGCGAACGCGATCACGCCTGCCTGTCCGATGACATGGTGAAGGAACTGACCGAGACAGCGCTTGCGGTGGAGAAGCTCTACGACGGCGTGCCCCAGGACATCGAGTGGGGATTCTCAGCGGACGGCAGCCTGTCGCTGTTGCAGTCGCGCCCCATCACCAACCTGCCGGTACAGCCGATCGAGGTCACCTGGGCGCCCACGCCGCCCGCGAAGATCCTCTACCGGCGGCAGATTGTCGAGAACATGCCCGACCCGATCTGCGACCTGTTCGAGGAGTTGTACCTGACCGAAGGCTTGGAGTATGCGCGCAGGGGCATGGAGAGCATGGTGCGCGGCGGGGGAGCGCACTTCGTCACGTGCAATGGATACGCCTATTGCCGCGCCGACCACAAGGGGACGCCGGACGATCCGAACATGCCGCTGGAAGAGATGGAGGCCATGTCGCGACGGATGCTCGACGAGATACGTCAACGGCAGGGACCGGTGGGAGAAAAGGAAGCGCACGACATGGCGCTCTTCCTTTCGGAGTTGTCCGAGGAAGATCGGGCCGAGTTTCAGAAGGTTGCCGACGACTACCAGGGCGACAACCTGGCGCGCGACCTCACCATGCCCGAAAGCGACAATCCGACCTACATCGCGAATCACAAGACGCAGGACAACGACCGGAGGTGGAAGACCTGGCAGGACGAGGCCATGCCGCGGCTGGTCGCCACCGCCGAGAAGTGGCGCAAACTGGATATCCCCGCCGCCGACGACGAGCAACTCCTGGCCGGCATACGGGAGATGGCCATCGAGGAAGGGTTCTACTGGAGCGGCAACACCAGCCACACGTTCGGCATCGCCAAGTCCACGGACGATCACCTGCAGTGCTTCCTGCGCGAAAACCTGCCGGACCATCACTTCATCAGCGGCCAGTTCCTCACCGGCCTCGAATCCAAAACCATGCAGGCGAACACGGATCTGTTCGAGATCGCGAAGATCGTCCGCGCCAGCGCGGAACTCTCCCATGTCGTTATCGTGACGCCGTCGAAGTTCCTCATGGAGTCGCTGCGCGAGCATGCCGAAGGCGGGCCGGTGCTGCAGGCCATCGACGCCTACTTCGAGAAGTATGGGCACCAGGGCTACAGCCTCGACTTCATCGAGCCTGTCCAGGAGGAGGATCCCTCCGCGTTGCTCACCACGCTCAAGACGATGGTGCAGGACGCGGACTACGACCCGAAAGACCAGGAACTCCGTGCCGCCGCGATTCGAGAGCAGAAGTACGGCGAGGTTTCGGAGCTTCTGGAAGGGCTGGCCTACTGGCAGTTCCGCTACCGGCTGTGGTTCGCCCGCAAGTACAACCACATCAGGGAAGAGACCGCGTTCTATTTCGGCTACACGTGGCGCGTCCTGCGCCCCATGGCGTTCGAACTGGGCCGGCGCATGGTGGACGTCGGCACCTTCCGCACGGCGGAAGACACTTTCTTTCTCGTCACCGAAGAGTTGAGAGAGGCCATCTCGGCCCGTCAACAACGCCAGGCACGTCCCGACCTCGGCCGGATCGCAGCCGAACGCAGGGAACTCCGGGAAGCCCGCAAGCGCCATCACCCGCCCGGAACGATCCCGCCCGAAGCGAGCAACATTCCGACGGTCAGGTTCAAGGAAACGCAGATCAGAAACGATCCGGCGAGCGATACGCTGAACGGATTCCCGGTAAGCTCCGGCACGGTGACGGCCCCGGCAAGCGTCGTGCTTTCGCAAACGGATTTCGAAAAGATGTCCCCCGGCACGATTCTCGTGGCGCCCAACACCACGCCCGCCTGGACCCAGCTCTTCTCGCACGCGGTCGGAGTCGTCACCGACATGGGCAGCATCCTTGCGCACGCCTCCATCGTCGCCCGCGAATACGGCATTCCCGCGGTGCTCGGCGTCGGCAACGGCACGACGCGAATACATCACGGGCAGATGCTGACGATCGACGGCGACGCCGGCATCGTGGTCGTGCACGAAGCGCAAGCCATGACGGTCGGTCCAAGATGACCAATCCCTTTTTCGAGAACCCCATCCTCAATTCGCCCTACTCGCCGCCCCGCAAACACTGGGAACTGGACGAGGATCGGAAACCCACGGGCGCCATCGTCGAGGCGCGGCGCCCGTCAAGGCTCATCACGCCCGTTCCGCCAACCCGACACCGCGGCAACAAGCAGCGGGAGATATCGACGGGGGTTGCCGAACTGTCCACCGCGCAGCAGCAATACGATCCCATGCCCGTGATCAATGAGATTCGCCGACATGTGGACGCTTGGCGAAGCCTGCCGGCCGAACGGTGCGGCGTAACCCCGGCCACGGCCCGACTGCTTCGACATTGGCGGGAACACGACTTCCAGAGTCTGCGCCCGTTCTTCTGCCAGATCGAAGCGGTGGAGACGGCGATCTGGCTCTCGGAGGTGGCCGGATGCGTCGGCCGCGGCGGGCCGGCGCGGTACCGGAACATCCGCGATCATCTGCATGGGGCCAACGCGCAGGCCAATCCGGATCTGTTGCGAATCGCCTTGAAGCTCGCGACGGGGGCCGGCAAAACAACGGTAATGGCCATGCTCATCGCCTGGCAGACCGTCAACGCGGTTCGTCAGCCGAACAGCCGCCGATTCACCCGAGGGTTTCTGGTGGTTGCGCCGGGCATAACCATTCGCGACCGCCTTCGCGTCCTGCAGCCGAACGATCCCGACAGCTGCTACAGCAAGCTTGAGCTCGTTCCGAACGACATGCTGCGCGACCTCGACCGCGCGAGGATTGTCATCACCAACTACCACACCTTCGGCCGCCGGGAGCGCACTAGGCTTCCCAGAGGAAACCGGGCGCTGCTTCAGGGTCACGGGAAGGAAATTTCGACGCGGGAAACCGAAGGCCAGATGCTTCAGCGCACCTGCGGCGAACTGATGTCCATGAAAAACATCCTGGTGCTGAACGACGAAGCGCACCACTGCTACCGCGAAAAAACCGGCGATGCGGAGGAAGGGGCGCACACCGGGGATGCGCGGCAGGAGGCCAGGAAGAATGCCGAGGCCGCGAGGCTGTGGATTTCCGGCCTCGAAAGCGCGCAGCGCAGGCTCGGTGTGCGCGCGGTGTTCGATCTGTCCGCGACGCCGTTCTTCCTCAGCGGTTCCGGTTACCGCGAGGGCACGCTGTTCCCGTGGACGATGAGCGATTTCTCTCTGCTCGACGCCATCGAATGCGGCATCGTCAAGCTTCCTCGCGTGCCCGTCGCGGACAACATTCCCGGCGCGGCAATGCCGCGCTATCGCGAACTCTGGAAACATATCGGGACGCAGATGCCGAAGAAGGGGCTTGGTAGCGCTGGCCCGCTGGACCCGATGAAGCTGCCCCCGGACTTGGAGAGCGCCATTGACGCGCTCTACGGCCACTACGAAAGGACATTCGACGCTTGGGAAAAGGAAGGCATCCAGACGCCACCCGTGTTCATCATCGTCTGCAACAACACCGCCACCTCCAAGCTTGTGTACGACTACGTTGCCGGCTTCGTTCGCGAAACTGACGTAGGCGAAACCGTTCCGGGTCGATTGCCGCTGTTCCGCAATTACGACGACGCCGGCGACCGCTTCCCACGCCCCCGCACGCTGCTGATCGATAGCGAACAGTTGGAATCCGGCGAAGCGCTCGACAAGAAATTCCGCGCCATGGCTGCTGATGAGATCGACCGTTTCCGGCGAGACCTGGTCGAACGAACGCGCGACGCCGCGGCGGGCGACGCCCTCACCGACGCCGACCTGCTGCGCGAAGTCATGAACACGGTAGGGAAGCCGGGACGGCTGGGCGAGTCGATCCGCTGCGTCGTCTCCGTGGCCATGCTGTCGGAAGGGTGGGATGCCAATACGGTCACGCATGTTCTCGGCGTGCGCGCCTTCGGCACGCAGCTGCTCTGCGAACAGGTCGTCGGGCGCGGGCTGCGCCGACAGTCGTACGAGCTCAACGCCGAAGGATTGTTCGACGTCGAATACGCCGACATTCTCGGCATCCCCTTCGATTTCGCCGCAGAACCCGTCGTCGTGCCCCCGATCAAGCCGACCCACACGATTCGCGTTCATGCCGTGCGTCCCGAGCGCGATGCGCTGACCATCGATTTCCCCCGCGTGGAGGGCTTTTCGGTCGAATTGCCGGGAGAACGTCTCACGGCGAGTTTCAGCGAAGACTCCGCGTTGATCCTGACGCCCGAAATGGTCGGACCAACCCGCACGCGCAACGAGGGAATTCTCGGCGAGGGCGTCGATCTGACACCGGAGCTTCTGGCGGACGCCCGCCCGGCGACGCTGGCGTTCCATCTCGCCAAGCATCTGCTGTTAAGCTACTTTCGCGGCGCCAACGAAGCGCCCAGACTGCATCTCCTGGGAGACCTCAAGCGCATCGCGCGGGAGTGGCTCGATGGCGGTTACCTTGTATGCGCGGGCGGCACCACGCCGGGCCATCTCCTTTATGCGGTCATCGCCGACGACGCGTGCAGCCGTATCCACGCCGCCATCGCGGGCACCCTGGGAGAGCGACGGGTGCGGGCGGTGCTCGATTGCTACAACCCGAGAGGATCGACCGCGGATGTCGACTTCCACACCACGAAGACCAACCGGTGGCAGACGGACGCCCGCAAATGTCACGTCAACTGGGCGATCTGCGACAGCAACTGGGAAGCCGAGTTTTGCCGCATCGCAGAGTCTCATCCCCGCGTGTTGGCCTACGTCAAAAATCAGGGCATGGGACTCGGCATCCCGTACCGGATGGGCGGCGCCATGCACCGATACGTTCCCGACTTTATTCTGCGAATCGACGACGGCGTCGATGATCCGCTCAGTCTGGTGGTGGAAGTCAAGGGATTTCGCGGAGAGGACGCCAAGATCAAGGCCGAGACGATGCGCTCCTACTGGGTTCCCGGCGTGAATCGTCTGAAGGACTTCGGCCGTTGGGACTTCGCCGAATTCACGGATGCGCATACGATGGAAGCCGACCTGCATCGATGGTTCGCAGATCGCGCGGCTTCGCCCGCCGTGCGGGCCACCCACCGTCTAGTCCTCGCCGGCGGCAGCGAACCCGACCTCGAGTACATTCCGCGCCGACGAAGTGAAATCGGCGGATGATCCTCGTCGACACTTCCATCTGGGTCGATCACCTGAACGCCCCGGACGCAACAATACTGCCCGACTGCGGTCGAACGAGATTCTGATACATTCGATGGTGATCGGCGAGCTGGCGTGCGGGAACCTGCGCGCCCGGGACGCGAGAATGGCCGAGTTGAATGATGTTCCGAGAATCCCGGAACTCGGCCACGACACCGTCATCACGCGCATCGAAGAACGCAACTTGATGGGAAGAGGGATCGGCTTCATCGACGCGCATCTGATATGCGCGGTCCTGGAACGCGAAGGCACACGCCTTTGGACTCGCGACGGCCGCCTCCATCGAGTGGCCGCAGATCTCGGCGTGGCATTTGTCGAAGACGACAACGCCAGCGAGGAGGAAGATTGAACGATGGCCCGCAGACCGAAGGCGAAGAAGCAGGTTGAGGCGCTGACTCACGAAGAAGAATCGCGGTTGAACATCCCGACAGCGGAGTTGGAGTCGGAGATGTCGGAAGACGACAAGGAAGCCGTCCGCATCGCTTACCGGCGCCGCAACCGCGATCTCGACCCCCAGCTTGTCTGGCGCGGCAAGGACGAGCAGGACGAGGCGGACCTGGTGGTGCAAGCGCCGCCGCTTTACATCCAGGAGAAGGTCCATCCCAAGGTGCTGATAGACGATCTGAGCCGCGTAAGCCGGGAACGCGCCCAAGAGGAAGCCCCCGATATCCCGGATCTCTTCGCGGACTTCAACGGCCTGCCCGACCTGGAAGCGACGACCGAGTTCTACCAGCACCATCAGAACTGGTCGAATCGGATGATCCTCGGAGACTCGTTGCAGGTCATGGCGAGCTTGGCGGAGCGCGAAGGTCTGCGCGGCAAGGTGCAGTGCATCTACATGGACCCGCCCTACGGGATCAAGTTCAACTCGAATTTTCCAGTGGTCTACCACCAGCAGGGATGTGCGGGATGGCAATGCGGCACACATCACACGCGAACCCGAACAAGTAAGGGCATTCCGGGATACATGGCGGGATGGGATTCACTCGTACCTGACGTATCTGCGTGATCGTCTAACGATTGCCCGCGATCTCTTGACCGAAAGTGGCTCCGTATTCGTCCAGATTGGAGATGAGAATGTTCATCGAGTACGGGCAGTGATGGATGAGGTTTTTGGCGAGGAAAACCTGATCGCGACGGTTTCTTTCAAGAAAACGGGGGCTTTCGATACCAACTATCTTCAATCGAATTTCGATCACCTTATTTGGGTCGCCAAATCGCGTAGCGCTATGAAATTCAGGCCTACTCCTGAGCTCAAGGAGATCACGGACAAGGATCTTGGCTTTTACGACACGGTAGAAACTAGGCCATACGAGCGCAGTGCCGTTAGATCCGGGTCGATAGCTGCCGAGGTCAGTAAGACGGGCAAGTTGATCGCGCGGAATCCCCTCAATTCATCTGGTTGGGTAGAGTCGCTGGGATATGACTACCAACATGAGGGACTGGCGTTTTCGATACCGGAGAATCGACATTGGACGACCACGAAACACAACATGCTGCGGTTGGGGCGCGCAAGTCGTCTGATCCCGAAAGGCAATACGCTGAGGTATGTGCGGTATTGGGACGACTACGCAACAAGGAAATTGAATAACGTATGGCTGGACACTGCGGGAGGAGGTTTCGTTGGCGATCAGCGCGTATATGTTGTCCAGACTGGATCCAAGGTCGTCCAGCGCTGCGTTCTCATGACCACCGATCCCGGAGACCTCATCATCGACCCCACCTGCGGTTCCGGCACCACCGCTTACGTCGCCGAGCAGTGGGGACGTCGCTGGATCACCATCGACACTTCCCGCGTGGCGCTCGCCCTCGCCCGCGCGAGAGTCATGGGCGCCCGCTATCCCTACTACCTGCTCGCCGACAGTCGCGACGGCCAACGGAAGGAGGCCGAGGTCACCCGCGACGCCCCGTCGCAATCGCACACCTACGGCGACATACGCCAGGGTTTTGTTTACGAGCGCGTTCCGCACATCACGCTCAAGTCCATCGCGAACAATGCAGAGATCGACGTCATTTACGAACGCCAGCAACAAGCAGTCGAAGCGGCTCTCTCTGACCTCAATCGAGTCTTGCAGGATCACAAGAAGCCATTTTTGGTTTCCGCAGGTGGTCGGCAGAAGACCGAGATCCACTTCGATGCAGCGCCTAACGACAAGATCACCTTGCCGAGCGGCGAGCGGGTCTGCCAACGCGCTCTTGGAATGGGAAGTCCCCCGCGAAGCACCTGTTGACTGGCCCATCACCGTCGCCGAACCGCTTGCCCGGTTCTGGAAAGCCCGAATCGCCCGCCAACGCGAGATCGACGCCTGTATCGCTGCCCGCGCCGACTTCGAATACCTCTACGACAAGCCGTATGTGGACAGGAGCAAGGTCCGGGTTGCCGGCCCGTTCACCGTCGAGTCGCTGACGCCGCATAGAGTTGTCCCAGTCGAATCGCCGCCCGCATCCTCCTCGCAGTCAAGTCAAGTCGAAGATATGCGTACGGAGTACGCTGTGGAGGATGGCAGATCCGATACGGCGGAATACGATTTCACGGCTATCATTCTCGAACAGTTGCGAACCGCCGGCGTGCAGCAAGCGGACAAGCGCGCCAAGATCGAGTTCACGTCGCTCACCGGCTGGCCCGGCGACTTCATCTGCGCCGAAGGCCGTTACCGGGAATGCGAAGACGAACGCCGCGCCGGAATCCTCGTCGGCCCCGAGCACGGAACGGTTGGCCGCGCCGATCTCATGGCCGCCGCCCGCGAGGCCGGCGACGCCGGCTTCGACGTGCTGATCGGCTGCGCCTTCAACTACGACGCCCAGTCCGCCGACACGAACAGGCTCTGTCGCCTGCCCATACTCAAGGCCCGAATGAACGCCGATCTCCACATGTCCACGGACCTGAAGAAGACCAAGGGGGGCAACCTGTTCGTCATCTTCGGGGAGCCGGACATCGAGGTCCTGCCCGCCCCCGACGAATGCATCAAGGTGAAGATCAAGGGCGTGGACCTGTTCGATCCTCGCACCGGCGATGTGCGCTCCTCCGAAGCCGCAGACCTCGCGTGCTGGTTCATCGACACCGACTACGACATGGTCAGCTTCTTCGTCCGCCACGCCTACTTCCTGGGAGCGAACGATCCCTACAAGGCGCTCAAGACCACCTTGAAGGCCGAAATCGACGCCGAAGCCTGGCAGAGCCTCCGCTCCGACACCTCCCGGCCGTTCAAGAAGCCGGAGTCCAACAGGATAGCGGTCAAGGCGATCAACCACCTCGGCGACGAGGTCATGAAGGTGATCGACGTCTCATAAGCGAACGATGCGCCGGACCATTTCGGTCAGCGGCGGGGATCGCCGTCAAACCGTTATCATTCGCGAAGTCATCCACGACAGAATGCGCCATGCCCGAAAAGACAACAGACATTCCGGACGAAAATCTGAAGCGCTGGCTTGAGCAAACGCCCGAAGAAGCGATCGATCCGGAGCAGCCGATCATCGATCCGAACCATCACCTGTGGGATCGCCGGTCGCAACCGGATTTGCCACCCGGCGCCCGCCAGCATCGCGTCTATCTCGAGGATGAACTGATCGAGGACATCCGCGGCGCGGGCCACAACGTCATCGACACCGTCTTCGTCGAGTGCCGCTACAAGTACCGCAGGGGCGGCGGACCGGACGCGCCGGTGGGCGAGACGGAATTCGTGCAGGATTTTTCGGCAAAGCTCGCTTCCCGCGGCGTTCGCTGCTGCGGCGCCATCGTCGGCTTCACGAATCTCACCCTGGGCGCGCAAGCAAAAGACGTGCTCCTGGCGCACCAGGCGGCCGGGCGCAACTTCCGGGGCATCCGCCATGCCCACGGCTGGCACGAGTCCCCCGACATGCCGCAGTCGCACCATCCCACCGCCGGCACCGAAGGCCTCCTGGGTCTGCCGGCCTTCAGGGAAGGTTTCGCCGCGCTCGACGAACTCGGGCTTACCTTCGACTGCTGGGGCTACCAGAGCCAACTGGAGGAAGTGGCGGACCTGGCGAACGCCTTTCCCGGCGTCACGATAGTCCTCAACCACATCGGCGGACCGATCGCGCTGGGTCCCTATGCGGGCCAGCGCGAAGGGCGAGTGTTCGAGGAGTGGAAGCACGGTGTCGAGGTCGTCTCCAACTGCCCGAACATCGTCGTCAAGACAGGCGGTTGCGGGATGGTGAACTACGGGTTCGGCTATGAGAACCGGGATGTCCCGGCGGATTCGGCGACGTTGGCCGGGTTGTGGCGACCCTATTTCTCGCACCTGATCGACTGTTTCGGTGCGTCCCGGTGCATGTTCGAGTCGAACTTCCCCGTCGACAAGATCTCGTTTTCCTACGGCAACATGTGGAATGCCTTCAAGCGCATCGCGAGCGATCTTGGATTGTCCAGGGACGAAAAGAACGACCTGTTCTATCGGACGGCCGCTCGGAGCTACTCGATGGACGTCGCGCCTTAGGCCCGACTCGCCAACGCAATAGAACCCACGAGGGTTCGCTCATCGCTCGAGCTGAGAAATCTGCTCGGATAGCCGATCTCCTACGAACATCGGGGTTGCCTTCCGCTGTTCGCAACGGTCTGCAAGCGCCAGAATCGGATCGAAGGACAATCGTGTGGAACTCGAAGACGAGAAGGCAACGGCCGAGTTAAGGCGACTCAACGCCGAGGCGATGAAGCTCGAGGCTGAAGCCCGCAGGTTCGCCATAGCACGATGATCGAAGGTGGCAAGCTGGGATTGGCTGCTTTTGCGGCGGGCGTGGCGGCGCTAAAATTCGCCGAAAGTCAGGGCTGGCTATAGCAGGCAATGATGTTCGAACGGCATGAGATTCTTCCAAGCGGTCGAAAGGCAGACCGGGACTGGTGGTTCGCCACCAAGCTGGGTGCGGTGATCGTGGGCTCGCTGGTGGCAGCCTACGTGGTGCATGTAACGATTCTCTAGCCAGGGAAGGTCTGATTAAGTCGAGCGATAACCCGCAAGGCGTACCTAACGTATTGATTTACCGCAGGCTACTTGCCGCCAAGATCGCTTTTCAGACCTTCCCCAGGTCGGACCCTCCCGGTACGGCAAGATTACTCTCCTCGGTCGGGCGGGTTGCTCCCCAACGCCGGGGCACTACTCGTCCCAGACCTTCTCCGGCACCGGAAGGCCCGCAAGATCGTCGGTCCCCAGCGGCATATCCGGTTCGATTCCCAGTCCCTCGAGCACCATGGCGAGCTGCCGCGTGTGCTGGGCCGTGTGCCAGGCGCAGCGCTCCAGGGCCCCGTGCATGGTGAACGGCCCCTGGTAGGTGGTCACCTGGCGGGACGGGTCCAAGACCAGCCCGGCGACTTCGTCTTCCAGGGCGCGTGAACGCTTCGCCAAGGAATCCCGGTCCAGGTCGGTCCCTCTACCTGCGCGTACCGTTCCCTGCCTTCCCGCAGCCATGTCCACGAATCCAACGGCGATCTGGACGACATGGTTGGCGAGAGAAAGCAGCGTCCGATCCCGGTTGGGCAACTTGTCCGTCAGGTTGTCCGATGGGATCTGACTGGTCAGGCGCGTTGCGGCAGCGAGGTTGCGCCGCAGGCGGCGCTTGAGTTCCTCGACGGACAGCGCGGGTTCGGGATCGTAGGGAATCCGCAGGAACTCCGAGACGAGGCCGAGATCGATCCCGGCAACGAAGCGGCCATCCCTGGCGACGATCGGCACACCGTCCGCCTTCAACGCATCGAACGCCGCCCTCGCCTCCTCATCGTTGGCGATGTCCCTGGAAACGAAGTCGACCGCACGGGCCGACAGGAACTCCTTGAGCTTGAGGCAGCCGGTTCAGCCGGGCTGCCAGTAGACTTCGACGGCGGTCATTATGCTCCCGCGCGGGCCTCGGGCGCGGTTGTCCCCTTGTATCTCTTGTCCTTGGCCTCCTCGCGCAAGAAGACCATTTCGGCTGCGAGGGTATCCCGACCGGCCTGTGCCCTGGGATCACTCGGGTCGTATGCGAACTCCGTTTCCGGGTCGCCGGCGACGCGAACCGCGATGAACTCCCGCAGCTGCGAGTAGTCGTAGGGCCTGGCGCGATGCAGCAGGGAGCGATTGTCCCAGATCACCGTATCGCCGGGCTTCCACTTATGGCTGTATACGCGGGACGGGTCGGAGACCACGAAATCCCGCAAGGACGTCAGGAGATCGATGCTCTCTTCCCGGGACAGGCCCCGCACGCCGAAGGCATGACGACCGATGAACAGGTTCTTGATGCCCGTCTCCGGATGCACCTTGACGATAGGACGCAAGTACGCTTCGTCGTGGAAGATGCTCTTTCCGTCCTCGGGCGGCAAGTCGCCCAGATCGCGGGCCGCGGACTGCTTGGTCGAGTGATAGGCGTGCAGGTTCTCGATGCGGTCCTTCGTCGCCTGATCCAAGGCGGCGTAGCCGGCGCGCATATCCGCGAACTCCGTTTCTCCGCCCCACTCGGGAACAGTGACCGCCGACAGGATCCCGCACTTGCTGCTGATGGGCATATAGGATGAATCGGTGTGCCAGTTCTGGTTGCCGAAAACGCCGCGCATGCGCTGGGACTGGTACGGAACCGTATCGCCGTAGCTCCCGTCCTCCCGCCGCTCCTTGTTCGCCATCGGGTGCGCATCGTAGTGCAGCTTGCCGAAACGCTTCGCAAAAGCCGTGTTTCCTTCCACGGAAAGGAACTGCTCCGGAAACACCAGGAAGCCGTACTGGTTGAAGGCGGACCTGATCGCGGGAAACTCGGCATCCGTCAGGTTCTCCAAAGAGACGCCGGTGACCGCGGCGCCGAATGTCTTGCCTTCCATGGGGGTGATCTGCATTTCGCCCTCGCCTTCTGCTGATCGAACTACCGGAACAAAGATACTACAGTGCGAGGACATGAGCGCAGATCGCAGATCCCGGCGGCTTGACCGCTGCCCGCTTTCCATCGAGGCTTGCGGCATCCACAGGCCTGACCCGGGGGAAACATGTCCGAACTCGCGTTCAAGTCGGCGCTCGAACTCGCCGCCATGGTCCGCGACCGGCGAATCAGCTCGGCGGAGCTGACGTCGCACTACATCGAGCGCATCGAGAGGCTCGACGGCCGGGGCATCAACGCCGTACCCGTTCGTACTTTCGAACGCGCGCGCGAGGACGCGGATCGCGCCGATGCGGCCGTGGCCCGCGGAGAGAGACTCGTCCCCCTGCACGGCGTTCCGATGACCATCAAGGAGTCCTACGTCATGCAGGGCACGCCGACGACCTGGGGCCTCGAGGCGTTCCGCGACAACATCGGCCGGGCCGACGGCATCGCGGTCAGCCGTTTTCGCGCCGCCGGCGCGCATTTCCTCGGCAAGACCAACGTCCCCGCCGACCTGGCGGACTTCCAGACCTACAACCCGCTGTACGGCACGACCGGCAATCCCTGGGATACGGACCGAATACCGGGCGGCTCCTCCGGCGGCAGCGCTGCGGCGCTGGCTGCGGGGTTCTGCGCGCTGGAAGCGGGATCCGACATCGGTGGTTCGATTCGCAGCCCTGCGCACTTTTGCGGCGTATACGGCCACAAGCCGACGTGGGGCATCGTGCCCATGGCCGGGCACGAGTTGCTGGAACACACGCCCGACGCGGACCTGGCCGTGTGCGGGCCACTGGCACGCAGCGCCGAAGACCTGGCAGTCGCGCTCGACACGATGGCCGGGGCACCCGGCCGCGAGCGGCGGGGTTGGCGCCTGGAACTGCCGCCACCGGGGTTCAGTCACCTCGGAGACCTTCGCGTGGCCCTGTGGGCCGACGATGACCTTTGTCCCG
>CAZFGB010000052.1:0-5421 GCA_964518405.1 uncultured Pseudomonadales bacterium
CATCCCGAACGCGTCGATTTCAGCGGCGGCGACGTAGTCTTCCTGTGCGTCAAGAGCCAGCACACCGAAGGCGCCCTGACGGACCTGTACGCCGCCGCCGGAGACGATATCCCGGTGGTCTGCTGTCAGAACGGCGTGGCCAACGAACGCATGGCGTTGCGGCGCTTCCGCCGCGTATACGGCATGAACGTGATGGTGGGCGGCGTGCATCTCGATCCCGGCGAAGTCTTCAATTCGGGAGAAAATCCCGCAGGCATGCTCGACATCGGCCGTTTTCCGTCGGGTGTCGACAAGCTCGCCGAGAACATCGCGGAAGCATTCACGGATGCCGGCTTCAGTTCGCTTCCGGACTCTTCGATCATGCGCCAGAAGTACGGCAAGCTGGTCGCCAACCTCGGCAATGCGGTGCAGCCCGTCTGCGGCGAAGACGCAGGCCAAGTGCTGGCGTTGCTGCGCCAGGAAGCCGCCGAGTGCTATCGCGTAGCCGGGATCGAGTGGATCGACATGCGGACGTTCATGGCGGGACGCGAAAGCAGCTCCCAACGGCTCCGTTCCATCCCCGGTCACGAACGGCCCGGAGGCTCGTCCTGGCAGAGCATTCAACGCGGCACCGGCAACATCGAAACCGACTTCCTGAACGGCGAAATCGTCCAGCTCGGCCGCCTGCGGGGCGTGCCGACACCGGCGAACGTGGTGATGCAGCGGCTCGGCAATCGCGTGGCCAGCGAAGGGCTGCCCATCGGGAGCTTTCCGACGGAAACGGTCCTGCGGATGATCGAAGCGGAAAGCGTCAAACAGGACTGAAAACAGGATCAGTCGACCCGCGCCTTGCCCTCGGCCTTCTCGCGCACTCGCCGCGCCCTGCGCACTTCGCCCCGCCGGGCGAGTTCGGCCCGATCTTCTGGCCGCACTTGCATGTAGCGGTCGCGCCAGGACTCGTCGTCGCTCCATCGAAACGGCGTGCGCTCCGTGGTCCCGGGCCCCTCGGCGCTTTCGAGCAGGTCGAGACCCTGTACCACTATCGCCTCCTGCATCGATGTATCGAACGGCTTGCCGCAGGGGTTGCCCAGCGGAAAGTCCGTGAACAGCAAACGGGGAACCCCGCAATGCTCCACCACGTCCAGGGCGGAGCCGAGAATGACCGTCGGCATGCCGGCGGCCTCGAGGTGTCGGGCGGTCAGACTCACGGTCTGATGGCATACGGGTCACAACGGCACGAGCATCGCCGCATCCGCGCCGTCATCAAGGCAACGGCGCAATATCTCCGGCGCGTCGACCGTCCTGGTGCGGCGCTGGCTGTACTCCGTGGGGGCGCAGTGGAAGCGAGCCGCGATCCCGCCGATTCGACCGGCATCGACCAATGCCTCGAGACGCCTGAGCGGAAAAAAGGCATTCAGGTCATCCAGGTGCGTCGCCTCCCTGTCCCACTCCAGATCATTGCCGTAGAGCCGTTGCGGCGGGTCGCCCGTCGACCCCGACGCCACCTCCCGGACATCGGCAAAGGTACGGTCGTAGAGGCTCGCCGTGGTGATGATCGCGAGCTTCGACTGTGCGAGCGGTTTGGATAACGGCGAAAAGGGCACTTCCTCGAAATGCGCCCAGACATACGGATTGGCAAAGCCCTGTGCCGCGTAGTACGCGCGCGTGCGTTCCATGTAGGGAACGGGATAAGCGTCCAAGCAGGGACGGCTAGGCTGTTCTTCGCCCTTCACGCGTGTGCGGCAGCGTAATGCAAGATGTGATCAGCTACTGCCTCTGGCGACTGCAACTCGGTCACCAGGACATCGCGCCGGGATGCCTCGTCCGAGATTTCGTCAATTGCCTCTCTGACATTCGGGCTCACCGGTTGATCAGAAAGTTCGGTGCCCGCCAACAACTCCCTACGCTCGGGTCGGAAAAGGATTGGGCCGTCCTTGAGCAGGCTCAAATTCCAGAGTCCCGCCCTGGCTTGCTCAACCTGACGCTTCAGATTCGATGTCGAGAATGTGACTAGGTTGGCAGCAAAAAAAGGGTCGAGGAACGTGAACTGTGCGGGTGAGTCGTACTGGCCAAGATGTACCCGCACGTCCAAATGGTCTCTCAACCGTTCGTTCTGGTTGACCAAGATGGAGGTGACCTTATCAGTCCAACGGACGGGTTTTGGATCCTTCGATTGAGGTTTGAAATACTCTCCGTGGAATACGGTTGACATCGATCCTGCGCGTCTGACCAATTCATCGATGTCGGAAAACCTACTCTCTTGTTCGGAGCCAAGAGAGACACCATCCACCGGTGGTGGCCACTGTCCCAACGACTTGTTGTGTTTCAGATGAGCGCCCAAGCTCTCCGTCACGAGATCAATCAGATCCGCTACGTACTTTCGATCATCGCGGAATACTGCCCGCGCGATCGCAGGATCGATGGTCTGGGAGCAACGCATCTCACTTTCGTTGATCGCGGCTATCGCAATGACAATCCGCTCCTCTGACCCTGGAATCGGCTCAAGCAGCACAGGTGCCCACCGTATCGTCGATGTCTTCACGTTATGCGAGAAGTTGGGCTTGTCCAACGTGAAACTCCTCCTCAATTAGAGCTGGCAGCTCGTTCACTCGATCCTGCAACAGCCTCATGCACTCGCCGAATTCCGGATTCCCCTTCCAAGCGCCCAATAGGGCGGCTGTTTCCAGTTGACCGTAGTTCAACTGGCTAAAACTCGTGCAGGAGTCCTTTACGCGCTGCGCTAGGGATTGGCGCGCAGTTCGAGGCTCGCTCGCTATCAGATGTCGAGCGAGGCCATTGCGGAACTTGGTACCTTTGTCCATGTGGTTTGGCAGCGCCTCCCCATGGTCAATCAGGAGGAACTCCCGACGGCCCGCAAATAGCAGGTTCGAAAGCGTCCTGTCTTCGTTCGCAATCCATTCGTCAAACGCAATTGACACAAGGAAATTCGGCCAACTCACGAGGCGGTCTACCGCAGTCGGCGACTCGCGCGTCCGTTGCAAAAGATCGCTGTAGCCCGCATAGCTGGTTCCAAACAAAAACGGTTCTCCGTCATCCCGCAATTCGGATTCGCGAATGTCGAGCACGCAAGGCGTAGGAACGGGTATTCCGACCATCTGGGCCAAAAGGTTGCACAACACCTCCCGCACAAGTTGGTGGTGAGGTGTGTGCTTGAAGGCTATGGGTACCATCCCAGCGGTAGTGCTTGCCCATCCGCGACCGGTTATGTGCGACCCTCGTCCCGGCAATCGAACAATTGGCCCCTCCAACGTACCGAACTGAATGGTTTCGATCATTGGGGCCAACTTGCGGGACGGTTCGAAAGGGCTATCGTCGGATAGTCTACTAGGAGCGCCCTGATCGTCCACTCTGTTTCGACTCGAAAACCCGCGTGCACACCTTGGCTGAAGCATCGCCATGCGCGATGGCGGACTGTGCGGCAACGATTCATCTTGTAGAATCCGTGGGTTTGGCGAGAAAACCAGGAGGAACGTGATGGGGAGCCTGACGCCTGGAACCCGGCTCAAGAGCGCGGTTTGCACGACGGAAATCATGATTATCACGGCGCCGGCGGACGACATCGAGATCAACTGCGGCGGCGAACCCATGGATGCCGACGGCGAAGGCAACGACGGCACCGTGCATCAGGATCACTCCGACGGTTCCATACTGGGCAAACGGTACATCAACGAGGAAGGGACCTTGGAAGTGCTGTGCGTAAAGGGCGGCCAAGGCTCCCTGTCGGCGGGCGGCTCGGCAATGAAAGTGAAGGACGCCACGAAACTTCCCAAGACGGACTGACTGAAACGCGAAGCGGCTCGAGACCTCGCGCGGCACGACGCGGGCGCGAGATGGCGCCTCGGACGGGAGCACACTCTTGAACATCATGATGCTGCTGGAAATGGCGGCGGCGGGATACGGAGACCGTGTCGCGTTCGTCGACGCCCATGCCCATCAGTCGATCACTTACCAAGGCCTGTTCGATGCCGCCCGGAACGCCGCCGACGATCTTCGCACGTCCCGGGCGTCCCGATTCGCGATCCTCGACGTTTCGAATCTCGCAATCCCGATCGGGCTCTTCGCCTCGAGTTGGGCCGGAATGCCGTATGTGCCGATCAGCTACCGCCTGACGGACGACGAGATCGACGGACTGGTGGAGCGGGTCAAGCCGGCGTACCTCGTCACGGACGAAGATCACATCGAACACTTCCATACCGAGTCGATCGTGCGCTGGCATTCCCGAAACGAGTTCCTCGCCCTGGCCCGAAACGGGGCCGCCAATGGCGCCGGGCCCTGGTCGATGGACGGCGACGACACGGCGGCGCTGCTGTTCACCAGCGGCACCACCGGCGAGCCGAAAGCCGCAGTGCTGCGACAGAAGCATCTCGTCTCCTACATTCTCGGTTCCGTCGATTTCATGTCGGCGGACCCCTCGGAAACCGCGCTGATCTGCGTACCGCCGTACCATGTCGCCGGCATCGCCGCCGTCCTCAGTTCAGTCTATTCCGGCCGCCGCGCCGTACAGCTCGCCAACTTCACGCCGGAAGCCTGGATCGAATTGGCGCGCGCCGAAGAGGTCACCACCGCCTTCGTCGTGCCCACCATGCTGCGGCGCATCGTCGAAGCGCTCGAACACGAACGCCTCGCGCAAATGCCGCACCTGCAGTCGCTCTCCTACGGCGGCGGGAAAATGCCGTTGCCCGTCATCGAACGGGCGATGGCGCTGTTCCCGGACACCGACTTCACCAACGCTTACGGCCTGACCGAAACCAGTTCCACCATCACCGTGCTCGGACCGGACGCGCACCGGGAGGCGGCGGCGACCGAAGACTCCGCCGGCCGCCGCAGGCTTGCGTCCGTCGGGGTGCCGTTGCCCGGCATCCAGATCGAGATCCGCGACGACGAAGGCCATGTGCTCGGCCCTCACGAACACGGCGAAATCTACGTTCGGGGCGAACAGGTATCCGGCGAGTATGAAGGCATCGGCAAGCTGACCGACGACGAAGGCTGGTTCCCCACCCGGGACGGCGGTTTTCTCGACAACGAAGGCTACCTGTTCCTGGATGGCCGCGCCGACGACGTCATCGTGCGCGGCGGCGAGAACATGTCACCGGGCGAAATCGAAGACGTCATGATGACGCACGGCGCGGTGGCCGATGTCGCCATCGTCGGCGTGCCGGACGAAGAATGGGGGGAAGCGGTCGTCGGCGTCGTGGTGCTGAAGCAGCCCGCCACGGTCGAGTCGCTACAGCGATGGGTCCATGATCGAATGCGCTCATCCCGGGTGCCCGAGTTCCTGGAATTCTGGGACGAACTGCCCTACAACGAGACGGGAAAGTTGCTGCGGCGCGAGGTGCGGGCGCGCCTGACGGAGTCGATGGAGAAAAACGCCCAGGAGGGTGCGCCGTAGAACGGCACGCAAGTGCCGATCAAGGCGCAGCA
>CAZFGB010000053.1:0-28993 GCA_964518405.1 uncultured Pseudomonadales bacterium
CGATGGGGCACCGGCTGGCAGGCCGGCATCGATGCCGCCCACGAAGTCGCGCCGGTGGTGGCCGCGATCAAGGCGCGCGCGAAGGAACTCGGGCGCGTCATCGACGAAGATCACTACGGCGCCGGTTTCGGGTTTCGATTCGGGTCGCCGTCCGACCCGATTGTCCAGCGCAACGCCCAGGTCCTCCGCGAGCGCCTCGGCCGCGACGCCAAGGGCTACACCGCCGTCGGCGGCGTTGACGAAGTCATGGCGCTGCTCAGGCGCTTCCACGAAGCCGGCGTCCACAAGTTCGTGCTGCGCCCCATCGCGAGCGGAACCGAGGACATGCTGTCCCAGACCCGCGCGTTGATCGAACACGTGCTGCCCGAGGTCGCCGCCATGAACGGCGGGGACAACTGAGATCAAGACCGTATCGCCAAGCGACTCCGGAGCTGGAACATTGACCGACCTCCGATCGTTCAAGCAGTTGTACGAAAGGCAACTCGAGGCTGGCGGCGCCGACGGGGGCTCGCGGCAGACCCGACGCATGTTCCAGGCGATGTTGAGAGCATCCAGCGACCTGCCCGCCCGCAATCTCGCGGCGCCGGCGGACTCGACCTGGGTATGGTCGGACCTGCACCTCGGCCACGAGAACATCATTCGCTACACGAACCGGCCTTTCGGGGATGTCGAGGAGATGAACGCGAGCCTCTATGCCAACTGGGACGATGCGGTCGGCGAGGACGACATCCTGATCTTCGTCGGCGATGTCGCCATGCGCACCGCGTTATGCGACGCCACCTGGCAACGGATCCGCGAAGGCCCGGGGCGCGCCAAGATCCTGGTGGTCGGCAACCACGACCTGACCGGTTCCGGGAATCTGCGCGTCGACGGCTTCGATGACATCTGCTCCGTGCTCCGCATCGACGGCGACGTGCCGCTCGTCTTCACGCACATGCCGCTGGCGGCGGTCCCGGACGGCTGCGCCAACGTCCACGGTCATACGCACGACGCGGCGCCGACGCGCTCGCCGCACATCAACGTGTCAGTGGAACAGCTTGCGTACCGGCCCGTTCTACTCGGCCGCGTCGAGGCGCTGGCGAAGAGACTGATCGCCGGCAGCTACCCGAAAGGCGCCACCACGATGGAGCGCATCGACAACCTTTAGCTCCGAGCAGGGCCGCCAGGTTGCACGCAGCGTTGGGAGGACGCATGACAGGGCCACGCATCACGTTCATGGGCGCTGTGCCGCCATGGGAGTGCGACATCGTCGACCATTTCACGGTGGCGTACTACTACCAGAAGCTGGACCATGCGACTGACGTATTTCTCGCCCGCGCCGGTCTCGACCCGGCAGACCCCGCAGCGCCGACCATGGTCCGATGTCTCACCCGGTTCGAGCGGGAACTGCGCAAGGGAGACATCTACCGGATAGAGACCGCGCGCCTCGACGCCGACCGTCTCGCGCACCGCCTGATCGACGCCGAAACGGACACGGTCTGCACGCACTTCGACCAGTTCATGTCGGCGCCGATTCCGGACGACAGCGCCGATCCGGAAGATGCGGATCCGGAGTCCCCGCCCGTCGCGCCGCCGGCATCCGCGCCCGCCGCTGCCCGCTGGCTCGATACCGGAACGGACCTGCTCACGGCCGAAGACTGCGGACTGACCGGCGGCGCGAGTTCCCGCGCATACATCCTGCGGTTCTCCGCCGCCGGCGAGCACCTGCGCAGCGCCGTGGGAATCACGCCCACTTACGTCCGCGAAAACAATGTCGGTTTCGCCACGTTCAGCTTCGACGCCCGGTTCGCCGCGCGCGCCGCGCCGGGAACGCCCGTCGCCGCGCAGTCCACCCTGAGCCACGTCGGACGCACCTCCCTGCGCATCGAGCATCGGCTGCTGGACGCACGCGACGGGACCGAGGTCGCGAGCCTGACGCAGGCGGGCGTCCACCTCGACAAGGCAAGGCGCCGCCCTTCGCCGATGCCAGCCCGCATCGTCGCCGCAGCGAAAGAACTGCTCGGATCGGAATGATCGACCGCGACCTGAAATGGCCCGGCCGTACGCCTTGACAGGGCGGCCGCGGCCGCCTTAGGGTGCGCGCCCATGAACGACTGGACTGCGGTCCCTTCGATCAGGCCGTATCGCCGGTGGCGTACGCGTGGGGTGCGTCCGGTCGATCCGTCAATTCCGATCTAGAACCAGACCAACGGACCCCTCGCAACGCGAGGGTTCCCGCGTCATGTGGCCCCTCGTTTGCGGTCCGAGGAGCCGCGATGAATCCGTTCAAACCTGCAGGTCAGCCGACTCTCTCCGTAGCGGAAGAGGCGCTCCGCTATTACGAGGCCTTGTTGCGCCCAGTGTTCGAAGGGCGGAAGTTCATTCACGCGGGAGGACTCGCGGTTGGACTCGGCAGAGAGGCCCGCGCCCTGGCGTTACTCGGGGCCGCAAGGCCGTTCATCATCGCGTACGGGAAAGGTACCGGGAACATTCCCGGACCCGAAGAGGCCCTCCTGCACGTACACGACATCCAAGGCGGAAACTTCGTGGACCAACACCAGCGGGCGTTGGCTGCGCTCGAACATCTCCCGGGTAACGTCCGCGCGATGATCGACCGCTGGGACCCGGATGGTTCGGCAAGGGTTCTGTGTTGGCCCAGCGATGTCCCGGGTGTGGCCGGTCGAAAACCCTACGCGCCCCGCAAGCCGGCCTGGACGGCGCTGGAAGACAAGACGGCCATCGACGCGTTCTGGGACGCTGCGGGCGTAAACAGAGCGCCATCGCGCATCGTAGCCGCCGAACGGCGTGCCCTCCTCGCCGCGGCCGCCGACCTCGACGAGGGACTGGGTACGGTATGGGCCGCCGACGTCAGGTCCGGTATCCACGGCGGCGCGGTCGGCCTGCGGTGGGTGCGGCCAACCGGAGACGGCAATGCCGCGGCGGACTCCCTGCATGCGATCGCCGACCGGGTTCGCGTCATGCCGTTCCTGGAGGGAATTCCGGTCAGCATCCACGGAATCGTATTCGACGAGGCGGTGGCCGTGTTCCGGCCCATCGAAATGGTCGTCTTGCGGCCGCGGGAGGGCGACCAGCTTTTGTATGCCGGGGGTTCCACGCGGTTCGACCCTCGAGCCGGGGATCGCGAGGCGATGCGCGGCATCGCGCGCCGCGTGGGGGCGGCGTTGCGCGAGCGGGTCGACTATCGCGGGGCGTTCACGATAGACGGCGTGCTCTCCCGCGGCGGATTCCTGCCGACGGAGTTGAATCCCCGAATCGGTGGAGCGTTGCGGACGCTGACAGCCGGGCTCGGCAACTTTCCGCTGGTTGCGTTGTGCTGGGCGGTAGCCCAAGGAGAGCGTCTGGCGTCTCGCCCGGACCTGCTAGAGCGCACCGTCTTGGATTGCGCTGATCGACACCGCGTTGGCGGTGGTCATGCCGTAACGGATACGACGTTCGACGCGACTCGCGCATTCAGGCTCGTGCGCGACGGCTCGGAGTATCGCGAGGCGCGGGAAGGCGAGCCGGCGGCCGCGAGACTGGTTGCCGGGCCCAACCCGCTCGGTGGCCTCCTGTCCCTGAGTCTCGATCCGATCGGCAACGAGCGGGGTACGTCCGCTGCTCCAGAGATGTCCCGCGCATTGCGTTTCGCCGACCGCCGTCTCGGAACCTCGTTCGGCGCGCTGGAAACTGCAACGAACGTTCGACCATGAACGTGGTCGGCGTGAGTCACGCTGCACTTGGCGTTGGCAAGCACGTTGCCGCTGGCGGCGAGACACTCGATAATCGCCGCTTTTCCCCGGAGGGAGTCCATGTCCGGCAAGGAGTCCATCGCCATACTGGGCGGTACCGGCGATCTGGGCACGGGGCTGGCCATCCGCTGGTCGAGAGCGGGACACGAGATCGTGATCGGTTCGCGCACGCTCGAAAAGGCGAAAAACGCCGTGGCCAACCTGCACAGGATCAGCCCCGAAACCCCGGCGCGCGCGATGGAAAACGCCGACGCGGCGGCCGCGGGAGACATCGTCGTGCTGACGGTGCCGGCGGAACACCAGGTCTCCACGCTGGAAACCGTTCGCGCCGGACTTTCCGGCAAGATCCTGATCGACGTGTCCGTGCCGCTGGTTCCGCCCAGGGTCGGCACGGTGCAACTGCCGGAAGCGGGCTCCGCCGGGAAGCGGGCGCAGGACTTCCTGGGCGATGACGTCATGGTCGTTTCCGCATTCCAGAACATCGCGGCGCACCTGCTGCAGCAGGACATCCATATCGAGTGCGACGTGCTGGTCGCCGGCAACAGGCGCGCGGCCAGGGACAGGGTCATCGAACTGGCGGCCGAGGCGGGACTCACCGGCTGGCACGCCGGGCCCATCGACAACGCCGCCGCCGCCGAAGCGCTCACCAGCATCCTCATCCAGATCAACCGCCGGCACGACATATCGCATTCGGGCATCAGGATCGTCGGTCAGACGGAGCACCAAAAGTAGATGGCGCTCAGCGTCACGGGCATCGAAGGCCTGCCCCTGGTTCGGCCCGGCGATGACCTCTTCGCCTTGCTCATGGACGCCATCGACGCGCAGACGTCACTCCGTGACGGCGACGTGCTGGTGGTGGCGCAAAAGATCGTTTCCAAGGCCGAGGGCCGCGCCGTACGGCTTGCAGATGTCGCGCCGTCTGCCGACGCCGTAGCGCTGGCGGCGGAAACCGACAAGGACCCGCGGCTGGTTCAGCTGATCCTCGATGAATCCGCGGCCGTCGTGCGCAAACGGCCCGGCGTGCTCATCGTCCGCCACCGCCTCGGCTTCGTCGGCGCCAATGCGGGCATCGATCAATCCAACGTCGACCACAGCGGCGGCGAGGCCGCCCTGCTGTTGCCGCTGGACCCGGACGCTTCGGCCGCGACCCTGCACGCGCGCATCCTCGAGCGGACCGGCAAGCGTGTCGGCGTGGTCGTCAGCGACAGCGCGAACCGGCCCTGGCGCCTCGGCACCACCGCCATCGCCATCGGCGCCGCCGGAATCCGGGTCTTCGACGACCGTCGGGGCGGTTCCGACCTGTTCGGCCGCGAACTCAAGATCACGCTCGTCAACCGCGCGGACAGCATCGCGACCGCGGCGGTTCTCGTGATGGGCGAGACGACGGAGCGGGTTCCGGCGGCGCTGGTCAGGGGGTTTGCGCCGGAGTCACCGGCGGACAACGCCGCGGCGATCAACCGACCGCTGGCGGAAGACCTGTTCCAATGAACGCGGCGCGATGAACGTTCTCGCGCTCACCGGGGGAATCGGCGGCGCCAAGCTCGCGCTGGGTTTCGCAAAGGTCATGGACCCCGGCCAAGTCAGTTTCGTCGTCAACACCGGTGACGATTTCGAATACCTCGGCTTCCATGTCTCGCCGGACGTGGACACCCTCGTCTACACCCTGGCCGGGGAGGCCAACGCCGAGGCCGGCTGGGGCCGGCGGGACGAGAGCTGGCACTTCATGCGCGCCGCGGGGCAGCTCGGCATCGAGACCTGGTTCCGCCTCGGCGACCGCGATCTCGCCCTGCACGTCTATCGCCGTCAGCGGCTGGCCGAAGGCGCGACCCTGACCGAAGTCACCCGGGAGATCTGCCGGCGCCTGGGCGTGGCCCAGGCGGTGCTGCCGATGTCGAACGATCCGGTCAGAACGCGGGTACTGACGCCGGATGGCCCGTTGGCCTTCCAGCACTACTTCGTGCGCGACCGCTGCCGGCCCGCAGTCATCGGGTTCGAGTTCGACGGCATCGAGGACGCGTCGATCAATCCTGAAATCTCGGCCGTGCTCAGCTCCGGCACATCGGGCAATGGACTCGACGCAATCGTCATTTGCCCTTCCAATCCCTTCGTTTCCGTGGACCCGATCCTGGGCCTGCCCGGTATCCGGGACATGTTTCGATCGGCCGGCGTGCCGATCATCGCCGTCTCGCCCATCGTCGGGGGAGACGCCATCAAGGGACCAACGGCAAAGATGATGCGGGAACTGGGCATTCCGGCGTCGGCGACGGCGGTCGCCGGACACTACCGGAACCTGATTACCGGATTCGTGCTCGACGAATGCGACGCCGACCGCGAATCGGAGGTGGCGGACCTGGGATTGGCCACCACGGTGACCCGGACGGTGATGTCGAGCCTCGACGACCGCATGGCCCTGGCGCGCGACGTGCTCGCCTTCGCCGACGCCCTGCGCGGAACGTTCCGCGATTCCTTGTGAGTGAGGAACGACTCTGCGCTTGATCGGCACTACGTGCCGTTCCAACTAAGGCGTAGGCACTTAGATCAGCTCGGAACGGTCCCCGCGCCGGTCCCAAATGCGCAGCACTTCTATCCGATCATCGACGGCACGATAGACGACCGAAAAGGGCGTGCGTTGAATTGCGAACTCGCGCACTCCCGGGATGCCCTCAACGGGGTGTCCGATCCGGGGGTTTTCACGAAAAATGCTACAGGTCGTGCGGTAGTGTTCAGCCGCGCGCCTTGCTCCGGCCGGGAACACGTTGGCGTAGTAGGTTCGCATCCACAGCAAGTCTGAACGGGTCGACGGCAGGAAAACGAGTTTCATCGTTCGCCGTAACGTCGCGAGCTTAGCGGCTTCGAATGTCCGGCTTCGGTGGAGGAAGCTCGGCGTCGGAATCCCACGAAGCGACCCAGGCGTCCATGGCATCCCGCGAGATGAACTCGCCCTTCTCCGCCTCCGCTAGGGCAACACGGATCGCCGCGCGTTTTTCAGCCCGATTCTGAAGCATCGCTTCGATCGCCTTGACGGCGAGATAGGATGCGGACCTATCCTCGCGCTTGGCCTCCTGTTCAAGACTCTTCTTCAGGCCCGCGTCGATTCTCAAACTCAGTCGCTCAGTGGCCACGCCGCATCTCCTTCTTGCAGGGGTAGGCTCGTGTCTGACATAGTAAGACAGCTAATCGGAATCTTCCAAACTGATCGTACCGGCCTCCAAGTCGATGCCTTCCATGAGCATGCCTCGTATCTGGGCGCTGGTGCCCTTCAAGGGTCCCGACGGAGCCAAGGAACGGCTCGGCGCGTACCTGTCGCCGCGCGAGCGGCACGATCTGACACTGGCCATGGTGCAAGACGTGCTTGCGGCGCTAACCGGGACGTCACTACTGGGCGTGGTGATCGTATCGCGCTCGCCGGCCGCCGTGGCGCTGGCGCGAGAGTTCGACGCGGAGGTATTCGCCGACACTGCGGACAATCTGACCGGCGCCGTCACCGAGGCGAGCGCATTCCTCGCCGGGCGCGCCGAAGGCACCATGATCGTCCACGGCGACCTGCCTCTCCTCAGCGCCGATGAAGTTAACCGCGCGATGCGGGGGCACCGCGACATCACGCTGCTGCCCGACCGGCACGACATCGGCACCAACTGCATCATCGCCACGCCGCCGAACGCGATGACCTACCAGTTCGACGGCACGAGCTTCGGACCGCACAAGGCGCTGGCTCGCGCGGCGGGGTTCGAGCCGCGCATCGTCCGCCTGCCCGGCTTCGGCCTCGATATAGACACCATCGACGGCTTGCGGGAGTTCGCCGCAACCGGCGCGCACACCCGCAGCGGGCGCCTTCTTGCTGAAACCGGTGTGGCATCGCGGCTGGCCGCCACCCATAATTAGCGTTCGTTTCAGAGTTCTTGGGACCCGATGCGCGCCGAACTGACACTGGCTGCCGCCGCACAAGGCGAACTGCCCGATGCGGCTGACGCGCTGGCGCTGGCGGACTTCCCGGACACGCGCGCGCTCGCCGGCGTCGCCTCCGAATTGCGCGACCGCGAGTTTCTGAACGTCGTCACCTATTCGCGCAAGGTCTTCATCCCGCTGACGCACCTGTGTCGCGACGTCTGCCGCTACTGCACGTTCGCGCAGACGCCGTCCCGGCTCGACGCGCCGTACATGACGCTCGACCAAGTGCTCGAGGTCGCCCGCCGCGGCGCCGCCCTCGGCTGCAAGGAAGCGCTGTTCACCCTGGGAGAAAAGCCAGAACTGCGCTACCGGGCCGCGCGCGACGCATTGACGCGGATGGGCTACGAGACGACCGTCGCCTACCTGCGCGACGCGGCGGCGGCGGTGCTGGAAGAGACGGGCCTGCTGCCGCACCTGAATCCCGGCAACATGAGCCCGGAGGACATCGCCCTGCTGCGCCCGGTATCGCCGTCCATGGGCATCATGCTCGAGTCCGCGTCGGACCGGTTGACCGAGCGCGGGATGCCGCACTACGGCTCCCCGGACAAGGTCCCCGCCGTGCGGCTTCAGACGCTGCGCGACGGCGGCGCCGCGGGCGTACCGTTCACCACCGGCATCCTTATCGGCATCGGCGAAACCCGCCGCGAGCGCATCGAATCACTGCTGGCGATCCGCGATGCGCACGAGCGCCATGGCCACATCCAGGAAGTCATCATCCAGAACTTCCGCGCCAAGCCCGATACCAAGATGCGCCATGCGCCGGAACCGAGCCTGGACGAGTTGCTGTGGACCATCGCCGTCGCCCGCACCGTCTTCGGCGCGTCCATGAGCATTCAGGCGCCGCCGAACCTGAGTCCCGGCGTGCTGCGGCAGATCGTCGCCGCCGGCATCAACGACTGGGGCGGCGTCTCGCCGCTGACGCCCGACTTCGTGAATCCGGAAGCGCCCTGGCCGCATGTCGAGGAACTCGCGCGCGAGACCGCGGCGACCGGCAAGCACCTGCATGAACGCCTGACCATCTACCCCGCCTACGCGAGGGAATCCGACCGCTGGGTCGACTCGAGCCTCAGGCGACGCCTGCTCAACATGATCGACGGCGAGGGTTTGCCCCGCGCCGACGGCTGGTCGCCGGGCGCCGTCGAGGCGCCGCCGGAAGCAACGCTCGAGCGCATCTACGCGCCGCCTCGCGAGCGGCATGTCTCGTCCGACCTGCGACACATCCTCGCGCGCGCCTCGGAAGGGGAAGATCTGGACGAGGGAGAACTGGTGCGCCTGATTCGCGCGCGCGGCGACGACCTCAGCACGGTCGCGCGGGCGGCGGACCGGCTGCGCGCAGAAGTCAACGGCGACGTGGTCAGCTATGTCGTCAACCGCAACATCAACTACACCAACATCTGCTACTTCAAGTGCCGCTTCTGCGCCTTCTCCAAGGGCAAGCTCGCCGAGAACCTGCGCGGACGCCCATACGATCTCGGGCGCGAGGAGATTCAGCGCCGCGTGAGGGAAGCCTGGGACCGGGGCGGCACGGAGGTCTGCCTGCAAGGCGGCATCCACCCCGAGTACACAGGCCAGACGTATGTGAATATCGCCCGCGCCGTGAAGGAAGCGGTGCCCGCCATGCACGTGCATGCCTTTTCCCCGCTGGAGGTGTGGCAAGGGGCCGCCACCTCGAACTCAAGCGTCAGGGAGCATCTCGAATCCTTGCGGGACGCGGGACTCGATACGCTGCCGGGCACCGCGGCGGAAATCCTCGACGATGAGGTGCGCGCCGTGATCTGCCCCGACAAGATCAATACCGAGCAGTGGCTCCAAGTGATGGAGACGGCCCACGAAGTCGGGTTCCGCACCACGGCGACGATCATGTACGGCCATGTCGACCAACCCAGGCATTGGGCGCGTCACCTGCTGCGCATCCGCGCGCTGCAGAAGCGGACCGGGGGCTTTACCGAGTTCGTCCCGCTGCCGTTCGTCCACATGGAAGCCCCGCTTTATCTCAGGGGCGGCGCCCGCCGGGGACCCACGTTCCGAGAGGCCATCCTGGTGCACGCCGTCGCCCGTCTCGCCCTGCACCCGCACATCACCAACATCCAGGCCAGCTGGGTGAAGATGGGCCACGAGGGGGTGGTCGCCGCGTTGAACGCCGGCTGCAACGACCTCGGCGGCACGCTGATGAACGAGAGCATCACCCGCGCCGCCGGCGCGAGCCACGGCCAGGAGACCTCGCCCGTACGCATGCGTCGGCTGATCGAGTCCGCGGGACGCGTACCGAAGCAACGCACGACGGTGTACGGCGATGTCGCACCCGAGCGCGTCAAGGCGGGACTCGCCGCCGGCGAACTTGCGGCGATCATCAACACGCCGGCACGCAAGTACGAGCGGGTCAGAACCCACGAACTGGTCCGGAACGAAATCGCGCCGTAGCTCGGCGTCCCTATCTCGACCGCGGGCAGTGCTGCTGTTCGCAGGGGACGCCGTCGCCATCGCCGTCGATCCGCGACAGGCCGCATCGCCGCAGGTAGAAGCCCGCCTCGGCGCAGGATGTCATCTCGCGACAGGAGGTTTTCCCGCCGCAGGTGAAGGACGCCGATTGAGACCGGGAAGCAACCGCGGCGGCACTCGTCCTGCGACCGCTACCACGCCATTCCCAAGGCGGAACCCGCTGCGCCTCCGGCATTGACCAGAGACCCGCCCCCGCTTCCCGCGCGCGGCGTTCGTCGTCGAGCAACGACTTGTCGGAAAGGTATTGCCGATACGCCCACGCATGACCCTCGCGCACCATCTCGCGGTTGATATCGCGCCCGTCGAGGAAGATTTTCCCGAGCATCCGATCATAACGATCCACGCCCTCGGACACGATCCGCACCTGACGGCGGAACACCTTCCCCGCCAGTGCCTGCCTCGCCCGCGTGCCCCATGGCTGGCCGCGTTCCGGCGTGTCGATTTCGGTCAGTCGGAAACGTGTCTGGAACTGGCGTCCGTTCTCCTGAATCAGCAATGTCGCGGTGTCGCCATCGGAGATGCCGACGACGACGGCGTTCAGGCAGGAGGAGGTATCGCAGGGGCCTGCGGACGCAGCGCTTGCCAACAGCAGGAAGCAGATCGGGAATAGCGCTCGGATGGCCAATCTCCCACGAGAAGCGTGGTGACTATCCTACAGCGCGCGACACTCCGTGAGAATGTTCGCGCGTCGGAAGCAAAAGGCACTACCGACTTCGACAATGACATCCGGATCTCGGGGAGGAAGTGCGTACATGGAAGTGTGACGACCGACCGCACACTCAAGACATCGGTGGCAGAATCGACCAATCACCGACTTTCCGCAACGTCTGCGTCGTCTCAGGTAACGTTGACGAGTTCATCCAGCGGGGGTGTAACCGGCAAGTGCTCCTGGATGTGGGCGTCGAAGCCTGACGGCCGTTCTTGCCAAATTTTGCCAAAGCCGATAGGGTCCGCACTATGACAACGATGAACATCTCGCTTCCCGATTCTCTCAAGTCCTTCGTGGACGATCAGGTCGGCACGCGGGGCTACAGTACCTCCAGCGAATATGTCCGCGAACTGATCCGCCGGGATCAGGACCGCCAGCGACTCCGCGACCTGCTTCTCCAAGGGGCGGAATCCCCGCTGGCGGGTGCGGCTGACGCGGACTACTTCGATCATCTCCGCAGTGGAGTTCGCGCAGCCGGTCAGCATTGAGTGGCAAAACCGGTTGTCCTGCGCGAACGGGCGAAACGTGATGTCGATGAGGCCATTGATCACTATCTGGCCGAGGCGGGACAGGCAGTCGCGCTTTCCTTCATCGACGCCCTCGAAGGCATCCTCCGCCAGATCAGTAAGCAACCGGAGAGCGGTTCGCCCCGTTACGCCCATGAGCTGGGCATTCCCGGCCTTCGTTTCCGGTCGATCAGGAGGTTCCCGTACCTTGTCTTCTACGCCGAGAGGGAGACGGAACTCGATGTCTGGCGCGTTCTGCATGCATCTCGGGACATTCCAGCGTGGATGAGGGTGCCGAGAGAAACCTGATCCGAAGCTGAATCCATCGCAACGGCTCTCGGCGCATACGAAATCCGGTCATCATCCGTGCAACGCAATGAGTTAAGGATGATTTGGCCCTCAGTTTACCTTGCGAATGCGGGCTGTGGCCCATATCCCAAACTCGCGACGGCGGTCGGGGCGATGACGAAAGAGATTCGCTTGGCCTCGCACCGAGAGGCTCATTCGACGCTGAAGGGTGGCTAACTAACGCCCAGCACGGCAAGCAGGCTGCGTTCGACATCCGACATCTCTCTGTCCGAGAGCTCCGTCAAGGGACCATCGCCGAGGCGCTCGCGGTCGAGAGTGCGGGGTTGGTCAACGATGACCTGGGAGTCCACGTGCAATCCGTCACGGGCACGAACGATCACCCGCAAGGGCTCGGCATCGAGGCGGACCCGGCTGGTCAGCGGCAAAACAACGACCGTGCGTTGCTGCGCGGCACTCAGCCAATCACCCTGGACGACTAGCACGGGCCGGATCTTTCCTACCTCGCGACCGCGGTTCGGGTTCAGGTTGGCTATCCACACCTGTCCACGCCGAATCGGAGCTTTCATTTTATGGGTCCGTCGGCTATTCGATGTCCGGGGCACCGCCTTCGGTTGATTCCAACGCCTCGTTATCAAGCGGCAAGGCTTCCTCAACGAGGGTAGTGCTTTCGTCGGAATCGATCACGCTAGCCGCGCGGGTCAATCGAGCGAGAAATCGTTCACGCCGGCGATTGTCCAGAAACTGCTCCAGCGCATTGCGTGCGATAAGCGACTTCGGCTGTCCCGCCAAACGGGATTCTGCGGTCAAATGCTCGTCCAAGCGTTCCGACAGTCGGATGCTGAGAGTTGACATTGTGATATCCGATACGCAGTACGAAATGTACGACAACTTGTAACATCAATACTGGCACAAAGCAAGAAACGAGCAGCCTCGTCCGAGACAGTTCTGTTCGGCCCCGTTGTCGTCTTTCGGCTACTGCGAGCGCCGCGCTGCAATGAAGGCGCGAGCGGTCGCTTCATCCTCGGCTGCGACATACGACTCCTGTTCGTCGCCAAAGCCGATGAAGCTGCCGTCGTCCGATGCCCAGATCGAAAAAGACCTCCCTATGTAGTCGGGAAGCCTCACCTCGTAGGCATGACTCAGCCCTGTCGGAGGGCCTTTGCGCCCGACGTAGCGTCCGGAAAGCGGCAGCGTGCCCCAGTGCCGGCCGTCGAGGTGCCGATGAAAAGCCAGGATGCGAACAGGCCAATCCATCTCGCGGTCGCGGGATCTCGCGCAAGCGTATAGAGCCACGACGGCGTCCGGGACAATCGGACCCTCTCCATTCCCCTCCTCGGCCAGCGTCGGTTCCCCTCGCTTCGCGTCGATGGACAGCCCTCCAGCTTTGGTGGGCCTGAAGACAACTTCCTCGTCGTATGTCATGCCCCGCTCGGCAGCCATCGCAGCCGCCTTCGGCGTCGCTCCTTCGGCGCTTCGGAACGTGCGCCAGCGAAAGTTCTCCGCGTCGGTCAGAACCAGATCGGTCTCGAACCAAAGGCGCGTTTCGGCAGTCTCCGGCGGGCCCGGGGAGTCGGGCTCCAGAGGTATTCTTGGACGCCACCGCCGCCGACTTTCTTCCACATATCGCGGTCATCGCCGACGGCGGCACCCCAGCGCGTCGGCCACCGCCGCGGCATCGAGCGCCTGGTTGGGCCGGACGAGATGGCCGGCAAGGCCGAGTGTGGCGTCGGGGCTCGCCGCGATGAAGACTTCCTACTGCCGAGCCGCGCCGACGAGCGCGAGCGGCCGTTTCAGGAGCGACCGCGCGCGGAGCACCGCCGGGTCGTCCGGGGTACGGGTGGCGTTGGCGTACATGAGGCTGGCCGCCAGCAGCCGATCGCGCCAGGGCAAGCGCAGCAGCCGATAGTTCTCGAGCATGGCTTCGATGAACTTGATGTCGTGCGTTCCCCTGTTCTTGAGGGTTGCGTACCAGCGTAGCCGGCCGGCGAGGGCCACCGGGCTTCCGCCGGCCTCGAGCCAGCCAAGCGCCTGTCGCACGGCGCTGTATCGACTTCGGCCGAGGGTTTCGAATATCTCGTCCAGACCTTCGGCCGGCAGCGGCTCGATGGCATCGATGCGCCGGTTGGAAGAGCTCCGGCGCGGTGCGGTGAGCTCTCGAAAACGCGGCATGAAGGCGACGGCCTGCAGGAGCAGCAAACGCCGGGCGGCATCGCTGTCGGATGCCGCGTAGCAATAGCGCATCGCGTCCGCCGTCGTATTGGCGTGCACCGCGACGATATCGTTCCGGCGCAGGACCAGTTCGGCCGCGAACATCGCGACCGCCTCCCACACCGCGTTCGCGCCGACGCCGTGTTCAAGCAGATCGACCGAGGCGGTCACCGCCTGTTCGCTGCTTGCGGTTCTGAACTCCTGGAGCAGGGCGCGCGCCGCGGAAAGGTCTTCGCGTCCCCGGCTCCAGTCGGGCGGGAGGGCGGCCGCGATCGGCCCGTTCAGCTTCCAGTCGCGATCAGCCAGGTGCTCATGACCCGCCGGGAAATCATCGCCCGCCGGGTTCTGCACCGCGAGGGCCAACGAACGGACCAGCGGTTCGGCCAGCGACAGGTCTGCCCCAAGGGTGCGGTACAGCCGGTCCGCGTTGGCGGCGGCTATGGTCTTGTGTCCGATGGCCCGGAAGTCGCGGGCGGCATGCACCATGAGCGTCTGCAGCGCCGAACCGGCCTGCCCGCCGACGGCCATGCCGCGCGCGGCGAGGTCCGCCGCATCGCGGTCCCATGCGACCAATGCGGCCGCCAGCGCGGGAGAGTTGGGAATGGACTCGCCTATCGCCGGAAGCGACCAGGAGCGGAAGTGGTCCTGCTGGGCGGACGCCGCCTTGAAATAGTCCGCAGTCCAGAGAAGCGGCAGCCAGCGGCGCTCGTCGGGCATGCCGGAGACGGACAACTCGACAGACCTCAGCATCATGACGGCGTGGTACCTGAACCCGACGTGGGGATAGGGGCTCACCTCGCGGCAGGCGGCGATGGCGAGTCCCCGCAGAAGCTCCGCCGGACGCAGGCCCGCTCGAATGCGCGCGGTCAATGCCGGGAGCAGGGACGCGCGCGGCGTGTCGATCAGCAACTGCGCTATCCCGCGATCGGGAACAGCCGAAGCTCTCGCCAGGCAAGGCGCAAACGCACCCGCGACCAGCAGCTTTCGGCGGGTGATCATGAGTCCGCCAAACGCCGCATGTTCCGCTACGGCGTCGCCACAGCGCAATCCTGGTCAAAAATCTTGCCGGGATTGAGAATGCCCCTGGGGTCGAGCGCCTGTTTCAGGGTGCGCATCAGCGCAACTTCCTCGGGCGTGCGCGAGATCAGGAGGTACGACTTCTTCTCCAGGCCGATGCCGTGTTCCGCGGACACCGTCCCGCCGATGTCCTCGAGCGGTTCGTAAACGGCGCGCTCGACCGCCTCCCTGGCGCTCTCGCCGTCTCCGGCGCTGATTCCGAAGTGCAGGTTTCCGTCCCCCATGTGGCCGAACGTGAAGTTGCGGTATGTATCAAAAGTCTCGCCCAGGAGTCGATTCACGTCGCCGACGTACGCTTCCATGTTCCCGATAGGCAAACCCACATCGAAGATGAAGAGCGGAGGGAAGCGGTTGCACTGCTCGACGTCGTCGCGCATCGCCCACATTTCGCGCCGTTGCGCCTCGTTCCGCGCGATGACCGCATCCTTCAGGAGGCCCGACTCGTATGCCTCGGTCAGCGCCGCCTGCGCGCGCGCCCCATCGTTGTCCGCGTCGCCGCCCAGGGCTTCGATCAGGACGTAGTACGGATAGTGCTGGGGCAGGGGCGGTCTCTGCTTCGCCGGCGGGGTGGTGACAAGCCGATAGAAGTCGGGCCACAGGACCTCGAACGCCGAAAGGGTGCCGCCCAGCCGCGCATCCATGTGCTTCAGCAGCTCCGGCAGCTTGTCGAAGCTCTCGACCGCCGCGAACAGGGTCTCCTGGCTGCGCGGCTTTTCCCGCAGCCGCAGTACCGCCCGGGTGACGACACCGAGGCTCCCCTCGCTGCCGATGAACAACTGCTTGAGATCGTAGCCCGCGTTGTTCTTGATCATCTGGTTCATCGACGACACCACGGTGCCGTCCGCGAGCACGGCTTCGAGGCCCAGCACCATGTCCCGCGTCATGCCGTAGCGAATGACGCGGTTGCCGCCCGCGTTGGTCGAGATGTTGCCGCCAACCGTGCAGCTTCCGCGGGCGCCGAGGTCCAAGGGATACAGGAGGTCGTGCTCGTCCGCCGTCTCCTGCACCGTCTGCAGCGGGACGCCCGCCTGCACCGTCATGGTCCGGTTGACGCGATCCACGCCCTCCACGCGGTGCATCCGCTCCAGCGAAAGCATGAAATCGCGCGGTTCGGCGATCGCGCTCTGCACCAGCCCGGTGAGCCCCCCCTGCGCGATGACGCTCTGCCCCGCGTCGTTGCAGGCCTTCAGCACGGCGCTCACCTCCGCCGTGTCGCGGGGACGCACGATGGCCTTCGCGGCAATCGTGTCGGACCGCCAGATGCCCGCCGGACGGCTCGACACATCGGTGCCTGTAAGGACGCCGCCGGGACCCGTGATGTCGGCCAGTTTCCGCGCGAGGTCGCCCATTGCTCGTTTCCCGGACAGTCCCGAAGCGCCTACATGACGAGTCGGCGAATGTCCCCGAGAAGACGCGTCAGTTCGACCATGAAGGAGCCACCTTCGACGCCGTCGATAGCGCGGTGGTCGTAGGAGAGCGACAGCGGCAGCACGGCGCGGGGATGAAACTCGAGGCCGTCCCAAACCGGCTTCATGGCGAGTCGGCCGACGCCCAGGATGCCGACCTCCGGCGCATTGACGATGGGAGTGAACCCCGTGCCGCCGAGGCGGCCAAGGCTCGACACGGTGAAACAACCGCCCTGCAGGTCATCCGGCCGGAGCTTCCGTTCCCGCGCCGACGTCGACAGCTCGGCGATTTCGGCCGCGATCTGCCACACGCCCTTCTGATCGACATCCCGGATAACGGGAACGATCAATCCTTCCTCGGTATCGACCGCGAATCCGATGTGATGGTACCGCTTGAGGATCAATCCATCGGCGCGGGCGTTGAGCGAGGCGTTCAGGCGCGGGAACCTGCGCAGGTTCTCGGCGCACGCCTTGATGATGAAGGCCACGGGCGTCAACTTCACGCCGCGCGCCCGGGATTCTTCTGCCATCGACTTGCGGAACGCCTCCAGGTCGGTCACGTCCGCTTCGTCGTGCTGCGTCACGTGCACGACGTTCAGCCAACTGCCATAGAGGTTCCGGGCGCCCCGCGCCTGCAGCCGCGTCAGCGCCACCTCGTCCACGGGGCCGAACCTCGCAAAGTCGATCTGGGGCACGGCGGGCAGCGGCGCCGCCGGCGCGGCACCGGTCATCCTCGCCTTGACGAATTCCTTGACATCGTCCTTGACGATCCGCCCGCGCGGTCCGGAACCGCGCATGGCGCCGAGATCGGCACCAAGTTCGCGAGCCAGGCGCCGCACCGCGGGACCCGCGTACACGCGATCACCAGCGGCGGCTGAATCCGGCGCAGGAACGCGCATCGGCGGCGCAGGGTCCGGCGAGCGAGTTGCCCCATCGGTCTCGGCGGCGGGTGCGACGGCCACCGCGGTCTCGCCCGCCCCTTCCGGTTCTGCGGCTTCTTCAGCCGGAGAGCGCGAGGGGGAACCCCCTCGCAAGAGAATGGTCGCAATGATGTCGCCGGCGTTCACCACATCGCCCAGCACGACCCTCAGATCCCGCAGTGTTCCCGCGTACGGGGACGGCACTTCCATGGAGGCCTTGTCGGACTCGATCACGATGAGCGGATCATCCGCCGCGACCGGGTCGCCGGGCGCTACGCACAATTCGATGACCTCCACATCCTCTGCTTCGCCGATATCCGGGACTACGATATCGGTTTCGTGTTCCGCGCTATCGCTCATGAGATCCTCGGGTTCGGCTTGTCCGGGTCTATGCCCATCTTTTCAATCGCGGCACACACCTCGGCGGACGCCAGGACCTGGCGCCTGGCAAGTTGCTCAAGCGCGGCAAGCGTGACGAACTTCTCGTCCACTTCAAAGAAATGGCGCAGCTTCTCGCGCGTGTCGCTGCGTCCAAAGCCGTCGGTGCCCAGCACCCTGTAGGGCGCATCGAAATACGGGCGGATCGATTCGGCGTGCCTTCGGACATAATCCGTCGACGCCACCACCGGAATGTCGCCTGCGAGACACTCTGCGACGTAGGATCGACGCGGCTTTTCCCCCGGGTGCAGGAGATTCCATCGCTCCGAATCCGCGCCGTCGCGCGCAAGTTCGGTAAAGCTCGTCACGCTCCAGACTTCAGATGAAACGCCGTGCCCTTCGAGCAGCCGCTCCGCCGCTTCCAGCGCTTCCCGCAGGACGGTGCCGCTGCCGAGCAGGCGCACCCGCTTCGGATCGCCCTCGGCGAAGTCGCCGAAAGTGCGCAGGCGATACATGCCTCTGACGATCCGCTCCCGAACGGCCTTCGCTTTCGGCATGGGCGGCTGCGGGTAGTTTTCGTTCATCACGGTGATGTAGAAGAAAATGCGCTCGCCATCTTCGTACATGCGCCTCAAGCCTTCGTGGATGATGACCGCTAGCTCATAGGCGTAGCACGGATCGTAGGCCACGCAATTCGGAATCGCCGACGCCAGCAAGTGGCTGTGGCCATCCTGGTGCTGCAGGCCCTCGCCGTTCAGCGTCGTCCGGCCCGCGGTGCCGCCGAGCAGGAATCCCCGCGCCTGCATGTCGCCCGCCGCCCAGGCGAGGTCTCCCACGCGCTGGAAGCCGAACATCGAGTAGAAGATGTAGAACGGAATCAGGGTAAAGCGATGCGTGCTGTAGGAAGTCGCCGCGGCCAGCCAGGCGGAGAACGCGCCCGCCTCGTTGATCCCCTCCTCCAGCACCTGTCCGTCCCTGGACTCGCGGTACGCCGCAATTTCGCCTGCGTCTTCGGGCTCGTAGAGTTGACCCTCCGACGAGTAGATCGCGAGCTGGCGGAACATTCCTTCCATGCCGAACGTACGCGCCTCGTCGGGAACGATGGGCACGATGCGTTCGCCGATGTCCTTGTGGCGCACGAGCGTCGACAGGATGCGCACGAATGCCATGGTGGTGGAAATGGCCCGTTTGCCGGACCCGTCCAACTGGCCCTTGAGCAATGCGAGGTCCGGGGCGGCGACACGCGTATCGTCGAGCATGCGCTTCGGTATCGGCCCGCCGAGGCGCTCCCGCTGATTCTTGAGATAGATCGTCTCGGGCGCGTCGTCCGCCGGCCGATAGTACGGTACCGCGGCGAGTTCCTCGTCGGACAGCGGCACGTCGAAGCGGTCGCGGAAGTGCTTGAGGCCGTCGAGGTCGAGTTTCTTGACCTGGTGGGTGGTGTTCTCCGACTCGCCGGCGTCGCCCATGCCGTATCCCTTGACCGTCTTCGCGAGGATCACGGTGGGCTCGTCCTTGTGGTTCACAGCCGCGTGATAGGCGGCGAACACCTTGAACGGGTCGTGGCCGCCGCGATTCAGCCGCATGATGTCATCGTCGGAGAGGTGCTTGACCAGGGCAAGGGTGTCCGGGTTCCGGCCGAAGAAGTGCTCCCGGGTATAGCCGCCGCCCTTGGCCTTGTAGTTCTGGTACTCGCCGTCGACGGCCTCGTTCATGCGCTGCTGCAACAGTCCGGCCGTGTCCTTCGCCAGGATCGGATCCCAGTGGCGTCCCCACACCACCTTGATCACGTTCCAGCCCGCGTCGCGGAACTCCCCTTCCAGTTCCTGGATGATCTTTCCGTTGCCGCGAACCGGGCCATCGAGCCGCTGCAGGTTGCAGTTGACGACGAAGATCAGGTTGTCGAGCCGCTCCCGCCCCGCCAGCGACAGCACGCCGAGCGACTCCGGCTCATCGCACTCGCCGTCGCCGACGAATGCCCAGACCTTGCGGTCGCCCATGGGGATGAGCCCCCGCCGGTCCAGGTACTTCATGATGTGCGCCTGGTAGATGGCCTGAATGGGCCCCAGGCCCATCGACACCGTCGGGAACTGCCAGTAGCCGGGCATGAGCCACGGGTGCGGATAGGACGATAGCCCGCCGCCGTCGACCTCCCTGCGAAAACGGTCCAGTTGCGCTTCGGTCAGGCGGCCCTCGAGAAACGAGCGGGCGTAGATTCCGGGCGCGCTGTGGCCCTGGAAGTAGATCAGGTCGCCCGCATGCGCGTCGGTCGGACCGCGGAAGAAGTAGTTGAAACCCACGTCATACAGGGTGGCCGCCGATGCGAACGTGGAGATGTGCCCACCCAGGTCGCCATCGCCCTTGTTGGCGCGGAGAACCATGGCCAGGGCATTCCAGCGAATGAGCGAGCGGATGCGGCGCTCCATGAAGAGGTCGCCGGGCATGAAGGCTTCCTCGGTGGGCGGGATCGTGTTCCGATACGGCGTGGTCAGCATGTACGGCAATCGCTCGCCGGTCTGCGCCAACCGGGAAGACAGGCGCTCCATCAGCGAGTTCGCCCGATCGATCCCGTGTTCCTGAATGACCGACTCCAGCGCGTCGAGCCACTCCTGCGTCTCCTCGGGGTCGATGTCCTCTACGTGCCTCGTGTAATCCATCGCGATCCGCACAGGTCAGCGCGTTATGCCCGTGTGTGCATTATAAGCTGTCGCCCGCGCTCTTAAGAGAAACTGTCGGGCGCGTCGCGCACATTGCATCAGACCGGCTGTCGGGGGAAAGTCTCAGTCGTGCAGCCGCGCCGCGCCGAGCACGCCGCTTGCATCGCCGAACGCCGCCGGCCGGAGCAAGGTCGCGCCCTCGTGGGAGAAGCCGTACCGGGGCATCAGTTCCGGCACCCTCTCGTATATGCGTTCGACGTTGGAGACACCGCCCCCGAGCACGATGACATCGGGATCGACGATATTGACGATCTGCGCAAGGGCCCGCGCGAGCATCGCGAAGTAGAGATCCATGGCCGGCGTCGGAAGCGTCCCGATCTCTTCCGGCGTTCGCGCGACGCCTTCGAGTTGCTCGTATGTCGACGCCAGCGCCGGGCCGGAGAGCCAGGTTTCGACGCAATCGATCCGCCCGCAGTAACAGGTTCGGCTACCGAGGCGCGCTTCGCATTCCTTCAGCGCGGGCTCGATGACCGGGTCGGCGCGGAGATAAGGCATCGGCGTGTGGCCCCATTCGCCGCCGACCGCGTTGGCGCCTTCCAGCAGACGTCCGTCGATCACGATGCCGCCGCCCACGCCGGTCCCGAGGATGACCCCGAACACGACGCTGGCCCCCCGGCCGGCGCCGTCCCGCGCTTCCGACAGCGCGAAACAATTGGCGTCGTTGGCCATGCGCACCCGGGAACCCAGGCGCGCCACCAGGTCATCGAGCAACGGCCGTCCGTTCAGCCATGTCGAATTGCAGTTTTTGAGCACATGGCGCCGCGCCACCCACGCGCCGGGCGTGCCGATGCCGACCGGACAGGGTCCGCCCGCGTGCGCATCCAGCTCGCCGACAAACCGGCACAACGCGTCAACCGTCACCTCGTAGTCCCCCTTGGGCGCGGATCTGCGCTCGCGCCGCACCACTTCTCCGGCGGCATTCATCAGAATGGCTTCGATCTTGGTGCCGCCGAGATCGATCCCGATTCGCAAGTCGTTCATGGTTCAGGCGAGGAGCACCCCCTCGCGCTGTCCTTTTCTGCGAGGGGTCCCCCCTCGCGCTCCCCGGCTGAGGGCTCCTCTGCGAGGGACACCCTCGCGCTACTCTTTTCTGCGAGGGGCCCCCTCGCGCTCCCCGGCTGAGGGCTCTCTTCTCGGGAGGGGTGCCCCCTCGCGCTCCCCGGCTGAGGGCTCTGCAATAGGCCGCGTTGTACGCGCCGCCAGTCGAAACGCGGACCCGGGTCGGTCTTGCGCTCCGGGGCGATTTCGTTGTGGCCCACCACCGTGCTCCGGTCGAGGCGCGGATAGCAGGCGAACAGAGCATCGAGAATGCGTCCAAGGGCCGCGTATTGACTGTTGGTGTAGCCGGAGTCGTCGGTGCCTTCGAGTTCGATGCCGATCGCGAAGTCGTTGCAACCGGTGCGGCCACGCCAGCGCGAGACGCCGGCGTGCCACGCGCGGCGATCAAAGGCGACGAACTGGGTCACCGCACCCCGGCGACTCACGAAGAGATGCGCGGAGACGCGCACTCCCGCCAGGTCGGCCAGGCGAGGGTCTCCAGAGCAGTCCAGGGTGTTGCAAAAGAACCGCTCGACCGCACCGGTGCCGAACTTGCCGGGGGGCAGCGAAATGCCGTGGACGACGACGAGGCTGATGTCCTCGGGATCGGGTCGGGCGTTCTGGTTCGGAGACGGCACACGGCGGGCCTTCGTCAACCAATGATCGGGGCTTACAATCACAGCGCGATCATACGCAAGCGACAATCCATGGAACACCATCCTCCAACTTCCCCGCCGCCGGCGACCGTCGCGGAGAACGTCCGCTCCGCTCTCGCGGAGGATGTGGGCACCGGCGACGTGACCGCGGAACTCGTAGGCCGGGATGCACATGCCCGGGGCCGGGTGATATCCCGATCGGCGGGCGTGTTTTGCGGAGCGCCCTGGATCGTCGAGACGTGCCGCCAGGTCGATACTGACATCCGCATCGATCGGATCGCGGAGGACGGCGCCGAATTGACGCCGGGCGGCCTGCTGATGGAACTCGAAGGTGCCGCCCGCAGCCTGTTGACCGCCGAGCGAACCATCCTGAATTTCGCCCAGTTCCTGTCAGGAACCGCTACCCGCGCCCGCGCTTATGCGCAAGCCGTTGCCGGAACGGAGGCGCAGGTGCTCGACACGCGCAAGACCATCCCCGGGCTCCGAGCCGCGCAGAAATACGCCGCGGCCGTGGGGGGCGTCCGCAATCATCGCGCCGGATTATTCGATGCGTACCTGATCAAGGAGAATCACATCGCCGCGGCGGGGGGTATCGAGGTCGCGGTACGGCGCGCCCGAAGCGCCCGGCCGGACCTTGTGGTGGAGGTCGAGGTCGAGGATATGGACCAGTTCGACCAAGCCCTCCGCGCCGCGCCTGACATCGTCCTGCTCGACAATTTCTCTCTCGAGCAAATGGCCGAAGCGGTACGACTCAATGATGGTCGGCTCAAGATCGAGGTTTCCGGCGGAGTCCGCCTCGACGATGTCGCGGAGATCGCCCGTCGCGGCGTCGATTACATCTCGGTCGGCGACATCACGAAGTACGTGGAGCCGGTCGACCTCTCGATGCGATTCAGTTGACGGTGGCAGCGGGCCTGGTGCCGGGACGGAGACTCGAACTCCGGACCCCCGCATTACGAATGCGGTGCTCTACCAGCTGAGCTATCCCGGCGCGCCTGGCACTTGGCCCGAACGGATGCGAAGGATACCGGAAACAGGCGGGATGCGAAGGCGTCAGGAAGTCACCGGCTGAGGATCGCCAAGGCGCCCGCGCATTTCGCCCCGGAACTCCGACAACTCGCGAGCCAAGTTCTGATGATCGCTCGCCAGGTTGTCGATCTTGTCGTCAACCCTGTCGAATCGCTTGTCGATGTTTTCGAATCGCCTGTCGATGGCCTCGAACCGTTGATCGATCAATTCGAAGCGCTGATCGATAGCCTCGAACCGTCTATTGATGCCATCGAACTGGCTCTTGAACATCCGCGACATCAGTCCCATGAACGCGATGCTGACGCCGAGGTACGACAGGCCGAGCGAAACGACCGTCCACTCCACTATCGTTCTCCTTCTCGCCGCTGGCCGACGATAATCAGGTCAGTCCGCGTCCGGGCGCGCATTGCCGCTCGCTTGTACCCATCCGTTCCGACTGTACTTGTGGACAATGAGCCGCGCAACACCGCAAGCCTCAGCAAGGTGTCCTGGCAGGCATGATCCGGCAGACGCTTCGGCCCTGGCCGTCGGTCGCCGTGACCTGGTAGCTCGAAGCCGTGGCCGCCTCGACGACGTACACCGCATCGGTATCGGCCCGCGGCCGCCAACCGATGGCATCGGCGAGGGACGTCTCTCCCGCTCCGGCGTCGTAGGTTCCTTCGGCATAGGCGCCGGTGCGCAACATCACATCCTCCTGAAAGACTTCCATGGTCGCCACGTCGTTGATCAGCGCGCCTTTCGCCGCGGACTCGACGTAGCCACTGTAGAGCGGCACGGAAATCGCGGCGATGATCCCGAGAATGGCGATGGAGACCATCAACTCCACGAGGCTGAAGCCAGCGGATGCCCATGCGCGAGAGTGCGCCGCGTTTTCATCGACCGGAACGTCCATCAGAGTTCCGACCAAAGGATCACGCGTTGGACCGCCGCGGGGAAGTCGCCATACGCCGGCCGCGTGAGGGTCACCGCGTAATCGCCGCTCGCAATCCCGCCCGATTCCGAAACGCCCACCTGTCCGAGTGTGGCGTTTCCGGCCAGTCCGGCGATGTACGGAGGACCGCCGCCGGGCGCCGTGCCCCCGCCCGTCCCCGAGAGTTGCGCGACCCAATACGCGTCGGACATCAGGGCGTCCTGCTGCGCGGGCGTGCGAATGTTCATCGCGAGTTCCGAACGGATCTTGCGCAGTTCGCTCTCGACGAAGCGCGCGCCTCCCTGGTAGTGGGCGTTCAGTTTGGTCATGTTGGCGTTCAGCACGTAGTCCTGATAGAGCGGCAACGACACTGCGGCGAGGATGCCGGCGATGGCGATGACGATCATCAACTCGATCAGACTGAGGCCCCGGCGCATTCCAGACGATGCCGCTATTCCGCGACGAGGGGTTGCATTCATCATGCGCGCGTTCTCGATTCACTGCCGTGTCCGATATGCTAAACCGACGCACCCGCAGTTAAAGCGAGCGAACGCCACCGCGTACGGTAAGAGATCGTCCCCACCCGACGGCAGCGATGACATCGGATCGTGAGAACCATGCGGGTGCCGAATGTCCGGGATGACGCACACAAATCACCATGTTCGTCCCGCCGACGCGTAGCCCGCCACCGCCTACACTTGCCCTTGAAGTGCCGCACTGTGAACGATGGCAACGCAACCGCCCCTGACAGGACTCGCTCGGCGCCTGGTCGACGATGGCGCGCTCCCCGCGCAAAGGGCGCGCGAAGCGTCCGATGCCGCGCGGCGACAGGCACAGCCGCTGGTGGGATACCTGTTGCGCCGCGGTCTTGCCGAACCCGATGCGATCGCGATGTGCGCGAGCCGGGAGTTCGGCGTGCCCGCTATCGACATGGCAGCTCTCGACCCGGATGCGCTGGAGCAGAATGTCGATGAACAACTCGTTCGGCGCCACAACGTTCTGCCGCTCGTTCGACGGGGCGAAACGTTGCATGTCGCCGTGGCGGATCCCGCCGACGTTCGCGCGCTGGACGCGATCAAGTTTGCCGTCGGCATCGATGTAGAACCCGTAGTCGCGGCGGGGGACAAGCTCGGCGACGCCATCGAACGGTACTGCGAAGGGAAACGCGCCAACGCTTCGACGCTGGCCGGCGGCGATGACGACCTCGCTGTCGAGATCGACCTGGAAGCGGTCGAAACGGACGCGCCGCCCATCGAAGAAGCGGAACAGGCAGACGATACGCCCATCGTCCGGTTCGTGAACAGAACCCTGCTCGACGCAATCAGGGCCGGCGCCTCCGACATTCACTTCGAGCCGTACGAGTCGCGTTACCGCGTGCGATTTCGGATCGATGGCATCCTGCGGGAGGTGTCGGCGCCCCCTTCCAACCTTGCCGGTCGGCTCGCCGCCCGGCTCAAGGTCATGGCCGCGCTCGACATTTCCGAACGTCGCGTGCCCCAGGACGGACGGATCAAGATGACATTGTCGAAAACGCGATCCATCGACCTGCGCATGAACACCCTGCCGACACTGTTCGGGGAAAAGATCGTTCTGAGGATTCTCGACCAGTCAAGCGCGCGGATCGGTATCGAAGCCCTCGGCTTCGAGACCGCGCAGGAACAGCGCTATCTCGATGCGCTCGCGAGACCGCAGGGGATGATCCTCGTCACCGGGCCCACCGGCAGCGGAAAGACGGTGACGCTCTATGCCGGCCTGAACCTCCTGAACGACAGCACACGCAATATCGCAACGGCGGAGGACCCCGTGGAAATGCATATCGACGGGATCAACCAGGTCCACGTCAACGCCAGGGTCGGCCTCGACTTCGCCACCGCGCTACGGTCGTTTCTGCGCCAGGACCCCGACATCGTGATGGTGGGGGAGATCCGGGATCTGGAGACTGCCGAAATGGCGGTCAAGGCTGCCCAGACCGGGCATCTCGTCCTGTCCACGCTGCACACGAACTCGGCCGCCGAGACGTTGACCCGCATGCAAAACATGGGCGTGCCCGCTTTCAATCTGGCGACATCCGTCAGTCTCGTCGTCGCCCAGCGGCTCGCAAGGTTGCTGTGCGCCGCGTGCAAACGTCCGGTCGATGTGCCTTGGGACGTGTTGATTCGGGAAGGTTTCGAACAGCGAATCCTCGACACCGGATTCAACCTGTTCGAGGCGAATCCCGAGGGGTGCGGCAAATGCCGAGACGGCTACCGGGGCCGCGTGGGCGTCTACGAAGTGGTGGAGATGACGCCGGAAATGTCGCGCATCGCCCTGCTCGCGGGGGACAGCCTCCAGTTTGCCGAGCAGGCGAGAAAGCATGGCTTCGATGACCTGCGGGCCGCCGGACTCAAGAAGGTGATGCGCGGCGCAACTTCGCTCGCCGAGATAAACCGCATTACGCAGACGGCGCAGCAGCCGCCTTGAGTCGCGATTCCGTACAAGGCCGGCCCGTCGCGAGCAAACGGCAGACACCGAAAGCGACCGGGCGCCCGGTCTTCGTCTGGGAAGGACGCGACCGTCACGGGGCCGCCGCAAGCGGCGAGGTCGCGAGTCCCAGCGCGCAGATGGCGCGCGCCGCGCTCCGGCGCCAGGGCATCCGGCCAGCGCGCCTGCGACGAAAGCGCAAATCCGCCGCGAGCCGGCTGCGCGGCAGTCTCAAGTCATCCGATGTCGCATTCTTCACGCGGCAAATGGCCACGATGCTGCGCTCCGGAGTCGCTCTGGTGCAGGCTTTCGACGTCGTGGCCGGCGGTGCCGAAAAGCGGCAAATGGCCGACTTGGTGCGGAGAATCCGAAACGATGTGTCGGCCGGGGAGTCCTTCGCAACGGCCCTGCGCAGGCATCCGGCGCAATTCGACACGTTGTTCTGCAACCTGGTGGATGCGGGAGAACGCGCCGGCGCCCTCGAGGCGATGCTGGATCGCATCGCCGCGCACAAGGAAAAGACCGAGGGGCTCAAGTCGAAGATCCGCAAGGCGATGGTGTACCCCCTCGCCGTGATATGCGTTGCCTTGGCCGTATCCGGTATCCTGCTCGTCAAGGTGGTGCCTCAATTCCAACAGATCTTCGCCGGATTCGGCGCCGAGTTGCCCGCTGCGACGCTCTTCGTGATCGGGATTTCCGAGTTCGCACAGGCGTGGTGGCTGCCGCTTCTCCTCGCCGCCGCCGCGCTCCCGGCCGGGATCCTCGCGGCGCGCCGCGCGCCTGCCGCAAAAGAGGCCATGGATCGCGCCATGCTGCGGCTGCCCATCGCCGGCGGAATCGCCCGGAAGTCCGCGGTCGCTCGATGTGCCCGGACGATGGCCACGACCATTTCCGCAGGGGTTCCGCTGATCGAAGCGTTGAACTCGGTAGCGGCGGCGGCGGGCAACGCGGTGTTCGCGCGAGAGACGCGCCGGATCCGTGATGAGATCGCGGGCGGGCAACAAATCAGCGCCGCCATGCGCGCCGGCCACGTCTTTCCCCCGATTGTGGTGCAGATGATCGCGGTCGGCGAGGAGTCGGGCACGCTGGACGATATGCTCGACCGGTCCGCCGCGTACTACGAGGATCAGGTCGACGACGCGGTAGAGGGACTCACCTCGCTTCTCGAACCGATGATCATGTCCGTACTGGGCGTTCTGATCGGCGGACTGGTCATCGCCATGTACCTGCCAATCTTTCAGCTCGGCGCAGTCGCTGGCGGCCTGTAGCCGGGGACGTCCAAATGCTCCTGAGTCACGGCTGGGCGATTCCGATCCTGCTGGCGGTCGTATTCTTCGCCATCGGCAGCTTCCTGAATGTCGTCATCCATCGACTGCCGATCATGCTCGAGCGCGACTGGAGAAACCACGCGCGCGAACTGCTCGAGGCGCCCCCGGAGGCCGCCTCCCAGGAACGATTCAACCTGGCGGTGCCGCGTTCGCAGTGCCCGCAATGCGGCCGCGCCATCGCGCCGCGGCACAACGTGCCGATCCTGAGCTGGGTGATCCTGCGCGCGCGATGCGCGGACTGCGGCGGGCGAATTCCGGCGCGGTACCCGTTGGTCGAAGCGATCACCGCCGTGACCGGCCTCTGCGTGCTGCACGCTTTCGGCTACGAATGGCTCACCGTCGCCCTGCTCCTGTACACGTCAGGCCTGATCGCGCTCGGGTGCATAGACATGGAGACGCAACTCCTGCCGGACGAAATCACGGTGCCGCTGCTTTGGGGAGGCCTTCTGACGGCGCTCGCCTTCGGCCAAGTGTCCCCGGCGGACTCCATTGTTGGCGCCGTCGTCGGCTACCTGGCCCTCTGGATCGTGTACTGGGGATTCAAGCTCCTTACGGGCCGGGAGGGCATGGGTCACGGCGACTTCAAGTTGTTGGCCGCGCTCGGCGCCTGGCTCGGATGGCAGGCGCTCCCGGCAGTGGTCCTGATCGCGTCCCTGACCGGGTTGCTATACGCCGCAATCGCCATCCTCAAGCGCTCGATCAGGCGCGACCAACCGATTCCGTTCGGGCCGTTTCTCGCCGCCGCGGGGTGGGTTACGCTTATGTTCCGTGAACAGTTGATCGCGATCCATTGAGCGCCCTGGCCCGCGGCCGCGACGGGCCGGGCCCGTTTAGCAGCCGCCAAGCCATGTCCGAGCCGGTCCGAATCCTGCCTTGCCCGACCTGTCGCACACCCGTCAAGTGGTCGGCGACCAACAAGTACCGCCCGTTTTGCTCCGAGCGATGCAGGCTGATCGATTTCGGCGGTTGGGCGGACGAGAGCTACCGCATCGCGGGTGACACGGCGTTCGACGACGTGCCGTCGGAAGGGAACGACGGGGAGTAGTCGCAGTCCTCCGAAGCGGAACACGGGAACCGCGTCGTCGTTGCGGAGCAACGGTCAACTAGCAACAGGAGTGGCTTACTCGCTGGAGTGACGTTCCGCTAGGGAGATATACGCCCTTAGGC
>CAZFGB010000054.1:0-20550 GCA_964518405.1 uncultured Pseudomonadales bacterium
GATCCCGGCACCATGAGCCCGTTCCAGCACGGCGAAGTCTATGTGACCGCCGACGGCGCGGAGACGGATCTCGACCTCGGGCACTACGAACGGTTCATCCGTCGGCGCATGTCGCAGCACAACAACTTCACCACCGGCAGCGTATACGCCGAGGTCATCCGGAACGAGCGCCGCGGCGACTACCTCGGCGGCACGGTGCAGGTCATTCCCCACATCACCGACGAGATCAAGCGCCGCATCCTCGCCGTCGGCGACGGCGTCGACATCGTCCTGGTGGAAATCGGCGGCACGGTGGGAGACATAGAGTCCCTGCCATTCCTCGAGGCCGTGCGGCAGCTGCGGCTGGAGGTCGGCGCGTCCCGGACCCTCTTCATTCATCTCACCCTGGTGCCCTACCTGAGCGCGGCGGGCGAGACGAAAACCAAGCCCACGCAGCATTCCGTCAAGGAGATGCGGACCATCGGCCTGCAGCCGGACATCCTGGTATGCCGGTCCGAAGAGTCGATCACCCAGCCCACGCGCAGCAAGATCGCGCTGTTCACCAACGTCGAGGAACGCGCCGTCATCCCCTTCGAGGATCTGGACGCCATCTACGAGGGGCCGCTCAAGCTGCACGCGGAGAAGCTGGACGACATCGTGGCCGAGAAACTGAACCTCGACTGTGGCGAAGCCGATCTCGGCGAGTGGCGGCGCGTCGTCGAAGCACTGCACAATCCGGCGCGCACCGCGCGCGTCGCCATCGTCGGCAAGTACCTGGACACCCCGGACGCCTACAAGTCGCTGGTGGAAGCATTGACGCACGCCGGCATCCGGACGCGCACGCGGGTCGAGATCGAATACCTCGACGCCGAGATGATCGAGCGCGACGATATCGGGGCGCTGCGGGACGTCAACGCGATTCTGGTGCCCGGAGGCTTCGGCGAACGCGGCTTCGAAGGGAAGATCGGGGCCGCGCGCTACGCGAGAAACAACGACGTGCCGTATCTCGGCATATGCTACGGGCTGCACGCGGCGGTCATCGAATTCGCCCGCAACGTGGCGAGGCTCGACGGCGCCGGTTCGACGGAGATCGACCCCGATGCGCGGCATCCGGTCATCGGCCTGGTGGAAGAGTGGATGGATGGCTCGGGCAGCGCGACAATACGCGAAAGACGCGACGGCTCCGAGGACATGGGCGGCACCATGCGCCTGGGGGAGCAGGCCTGCAACCTCCTCCGCGACTCCCTGGCCCGCCGGATGTACGGCGCCGATTGCGTCAACGAACGCCACCGGCATCGCTACGAGGTGAACGAGGCGTACGTTCCCCGACTCGAACGCTTGGGCCTCAGGGTCTCGGCGCGGAGCGCGCCCGACTCCCTGGTCGAAATGATCGAGTTGCCCGGCAACGACTGGTTCGTGGCTTGCCAATTCCACCCGGAGTTCACGTCGTCGCCCCGGGACGGCCATCCGCTGTTCACCGGATTCATCGAAGCGGCGAATCGCTGTGCCCGTCGACGCGCCTCGGCCGCAACCGGGGCCGCGGGCAAGACGCGCGGCGAACGCAGCACCAACGGTCAGCGGTTGGAACAGCCCTCGCAGGGTGGATAGCCTGAAACTCTGCTCCTTCGAAGTCGGCAATGCCGAGCCCATTTTCCTCATCGCGGGACCCTGCGTCATCGAGAGCGAAGCGCTGGCGATGGAGACCTCCGCCCGGCTGAAGGAGATTGCCGGCGGGCTCGGGATTCCCTTCATATACAAGAGCTCTTTCGACAAGGCCAACCGATCCTCCCTCACGAGCTACCGGGGTCCGGGTCTGGAGAGTGGTCTCAGGATTCTGCAGCGGGTGCGCGACGAAGTGGACGTGCCGGTACTGACGGACGTGCACGAGGACACTCCGCTGGATGAAGTGGCGGATGTGGTTTCGGTACTGCAGACGCCGGCGTTCCTGTGCCGGCAGACCAACTTCATCCAGAACGTCTGCAGCCGCAACCGCCCGGTCAACATCAAGAAGGGACAGTTCCTGGCGCCCGCCGACATGCGGCACGTGGTCAACAAGGCGCGCGCCACCGGCAATCCCGACATCCTCGTTTGCGAACGCGGCGCCAGCTTCGGTTACAACAATCTTGTATCCGATATGCGCTCCATCCCGATCATGCGCGACACCGGCTGTCCGGTGGTATTCGATGCCACGCACTCGGTACAGATGCCAGGCGGGCTGGGCGAAGTCTCTGGCGGCCAGAGGGAAATGGTGCCGGTGCTGGCGCGGGCCGCGGTGGCCGCCGGGGTCGCGGGCGTCTTCATGGAAACGCATCCGAACCCCGAAGAGGCGCTCTCGGACGGACCAAACTCCTGGCCGATGGACCTGATGTCGGGCCTGGTCGAAGATCTCCTCGCCATCGACGCCGCGGTGAAGTCTCGCGGCTACATGGAATCAAAGATGCCATGAGCATCATCCGTGATGTGGCGGCCCAGGAAGTCCTCGACTCCCGCGGCAACCCCACGGTGCGTGCGGATGTCGTATTGCGCAGCGGCGCGCGCGGCGAGGCCCTGGCGCCCTCCGGCGCATCCACCGGATCTCGCGAGGCGCTGGAACTGCGGGACGGCGACCCGAAACGCTATTCGGGCAGGGGCGTCCTCGCGGCCATCGCCGGCATCGTCGACGAAATCGCCCCTGCGATCCGCGGCATCGACGCACTCGACCAGGAGGTCCTCGATCACGCGATGATCAACCTCGACGGCACCAGCGACAAGTCGCGCCTCGGCGCCAACGCCATGCTTGCCGTGTCCCTCGCCAGCGCGAAGGCCGCCGCCGCATACAGGGAGGTGCCGCTGTTCGAACATGTCCACGACATCTTCGACGGCGGCGAGATGCGTCTGCCCGTGCCGATGATGAATATCCTGAACGGGGGCGAGCACGCCAGCAACAACGTCGACATCCAGGAGTTCATGGTGCAGCCGGTGTCCATGAGTTCGTTCGGCGAGGCGCTGCGATGCGGCGTCGAGGTCTTCCACGCCCTGAAGAGAGTGCTGAACGAGCAGGGGCTGTCCACGACCGTGGGGGACGAAGGCGGATTCGCCCCGGATCTGCCGTCGAACGCAGCCGCCCTGGACATGATCGTGCGCGCGGTCGAGGTGGCCGGATACGAACCCGGCAAGGATGTCATGCTCGCACTCGACTGCGCCGCGTCGACGCTGTGCGATGACGGCAAGTACGTCCTCGCGAGCGAGGGCACGACCCATGGGAGCGATGAGTTCTGCGCCTATCTCGCCGGCCTTGTCGAACGCTATCCGATCTCGTCGATCGAAGACGGCATGGACGAAGACGACTGGGAGGGCTGGTCGCAACTTACGGACTCGCTCGGCGAGCGCATACAGATCGTCGGCGACGATCTTTTCGTCACCGATACGTCACTGTTGCAGCGGGGCATCATCAACGGCGCGGCCAACGCGATACTGGTCAAGCTGAACCAGGTCGGCACGCTGACCGAGACCCTCGCCGCGGTCCGCATGGCGCAGGACACGGACTACGGGGTAGTCATATCGCATCGATCGGGAGAAACGGAAGACACGACCATCGCGGACCTGGCCGTCGGCACCGGCGCGGGACAGATCAAGACAGGAGGCCTGTGCCGCTCCGACCGCATCGCCAAGTACAATCGGCTGCTCCGGATCGAGGCGCTGCTCGACGACGAGGCTGTGTATCGAGGCATGGCGGAACTCGCGGCCGCGCGCGGAGACGCGTAGAGGATCTGGCGGCAGGCAGCAAGCTGGAATGGATGGCAAGATGGAAAAGAAGCCGCAATGAAGTTGCTAATGTGTCTCGGATTTCTCGCCATTGTCGGCCTCCAACACCACTATTGGCGGGGTGACGCCGGTCATCTCGCGGTCGTGGAACTGACCGGGGAAATCGATGACGAACGGCGCACCAATGACCGTCTCGAATGGCGAAACCGCCTGCTCGCAGCCGAGATCGCCGCGTTGAAAGACGGGCTGGACGCCGTGGAAGCGCGCGCGCGGACGGACCTCGGCATGGTTGCGCAAGGCGAAACTTTCTTCCTCGTTGTCGATGGAAGAACCGAGCCGGAGGTCGAAGGCGGACTGTCCGCGCCGTGATGTGCTGGCCGCGCGCCCATGCCGGCGCGTCGAATGTCACCGGCATTCTGCGCTCGACGCCCGGTGACTTCGAAGTGACCGAGACGCTGACATTCGAGCCCGAAGGGGAAGGCGAACACCTCTACCTCCTGGTGGAGAAATGCGGCGTTACCACGCGCGCGGTGCAGCAGATGCTGGCCAGCCGGTGCGCGGTCCCGGTGCGCGATGTCTCCTACGCGGGGATGAAGGACAGGCACGCTGTCGCGCGCCAGTGGTTCAGCGTGCGCCGCCCCCGGCGCGAGGATTTCCACTTTGAGAGCCTTCAGCCCCGGGAGTGCGAGCGTGTCCCTAGCAAAAGCCGGGGGTCCGCGCCGATGACCGCGGGGCACTCTCAAACGGGCGCGCGGATTCTCCGTCACGACCGTCATCGGCGAAAACTGCGGCGCGGCGAACTGAAGCGGAATCATTTTCGAATTCGTATTCGCGCCTTGGCCGGAGACCCGGAGACATCCCTTGCGCGCTTGCGCGCCGTCGGCGCGCCGAACTATTTCGGCGAGCAGCGCTTCGGCGCGACCGGCGAAAACGTCGCGGCGGCGCTCGATTGGGTGCGCGCGGGAAAGCCGCGAATCTCGCCATTCCTGCGTTCCTTGTACCTGTCGAGCATGCGCAGCTTCCTGTTCAACGAAGTACTCGCGGAGCGCGTCGCGGATGGCACCTGGCGGTGTCTGCTGGAGGGGGAGGCGGAACTGGCCGGAGCGCCGACGGGGCCGCTTTGGGGCCGGGGCAGGCCGCCGGGCGCCGGCGCCGCGCGCGCGCTGGAAGAGCGCGCACTGCGGGCCCACGGTGAAATCACCCGGGCGCTGGAGTTTGTCGGACTGCGCCAGCAGCGGCGCCCGCTGGCCGCAACTCCGAGAGAACTGTCGTGGCGCGCGGATAACGGCGCGCTGACCCTGGAGTTCGCGCTAGACCGAGGTACCTACGCAACCTCGGTGCTGCGCGAGGTCGGGGAGTTCCGCGATGCGGGGCGCGCCCCCGACTCCGCGGGCCGCAGACGCGATGCGGCCGGGTGACCATGCCTCTGAAACGCCGGGGCGGAGCGCTCGCCGGATGGCTTGGCATCGCCGCGCGGGGCGTCGCGATGGGCATCGCCGAAGTGATCCCCGGCGTATCCGGCGGCACGATCGCCTTCATCACGGGCATCTACGAAAGACTGCTGAAGGCCCTCGCCGTGTGGTCCCCGAGCTCGCCGAAGGTTCTCCTGCGCGATGGATTCGGCGCGTTCCAGCGAACCCACGACCTTTCCTTCATGGCCGCGCTCGCGTTGGGGATGGTCGTGGGTCTGGTAGTATTCGCACATGTCCTCGGTTACTTTCTCGATACGCACGGACCGATTCTATGGGGCTTCATTTTCGGTCTGATCGCGGCATCGCTCGTGAGCGTCGCCAGCCGCACCACGGCGAGATTTCTCCTGACCTTCGGCGTCGCCGGAGCGCTCTCGGCATTCCTCGTGGCGACCTTGGCGCCGACGGGTTCGGACCCGACCTACTCCCGCTTCCTCCTCGGCGGCGCACTTGCCGCTTCGGCGTGGATCCTGCCGGGCATATCCGGCAGCCTGGTGCTGGTCCTGCTCGGTCTCTGGGAACCCCTGCTCTCGGCGCTGAACGCCGTTCAGCTAGACGTAATCGGCGTCACCGCGGTGGGCATGGCCGCAGGGCTGCTGTGTTTCGTCAAGCTCCTCGCCCGCTTGCTGGAACGGCATCGGAAAGCGGTCTTCGCGCTGCTGACCGGACTGATGGCCGGTTCCCTGGTCCGCCTGTGGCCCTGGCGCGTTGACGACGCGATGGTCATGCCGGCAGCGTATCGCGGCGCGACGGGAGACGACCCGATGATCGCCTGGGTCGTTGCCGCGGCATGCTTCGGCATCGCCGCAATCAGACTGCTCGCGAAAAGTGACCTTCCCGCGAGTCGCTAGCCCGCATGTTGCATCGAGGGCCGCGATGATCGCGCAGAATTTTTTTCGCGTGCGGGTGCTCGCGAGCGGAAACATAGCCACCGCTTATGGTGGAGCGAGCATGTGCCCGCACGCGGAAAAAAGACAAGCGAGGGCGCGGCCAGCGCAGCTTGTTCCTGGCAAAACGCTCGAAAATCGGTAATGACCTATTGAGATTAATCGCATTCAGTATTTCGACAAGCGGCTTGGTGCAACATGCGGGCTAACACCGCGCTGATTCTGGGCGCGGCGCTCCTGGCCGGCTGTGCGACGCCGTCGCACGCGCCGGTCATGGATCGGTCCGAGCCGGCACCGGCCGTCAAGTCGTCCGCCGAGTACATCGTGCGGCCCAACGACTCCCTCTACGCGATCGCCTGGAAATACAAACTCAACTATCGGGACCTGGCGCGCCGGAATGACATCAGGCCGCCCTACACGATCTACCCCGGACAGAAACTGGTGCTGCACGGAATGAAGAGCGAGCCAAAGCCTGTCGCCGCAGCGCCGGAGACCGGCCAGCGCAGACCGGCGACCACCGGACGCGGACCAGCATCGGCCGGCACGCCAGCCCCGCGTGTCCCAGTGCCGGCCGCGATACCCACCCCGCAACCGAAGCCAGCCGCCAAGGCCGTGACGCAGTCCAGTCCCGCCGCCAAACCGGCGCCAAAGCCTCGACCACGGCCCTCGGCGCAGCACACGGCGCACGTCCAAAGCGCGCGCGCGGGTTGGCGCTGGCCGGTCGACGCGCAACCGGCGCGCGGCTTTGGCCGGGGCAACAATGGACTCGACTACGTGCTCGCAAGCGGCCAGCAGGTGGTCGCGGCGGCGGCCGGCCGGGTCGTCTATGCCGGCCCGGGGCTCGGCGGATACCGCCACCTGATCATCGTCGAGCACCCCGACAACTACCTGTCGGCCTACAACGTCAACGTCGATCCCGCAACTGCCGAAGGACACAGCATCGGCGGCGGCGGCAAAATCTGCGACATCGGACCGGGCAGCCCCGCGACGCGGAGGCTGCACTTCGAGATTCGCCGCAACGGTACGCCGGTAAACCCGGCGTCGATTATCGGCAAGCGATAACGACCGTCATTCCGGGACGGAAACGCCCTCGCTTGGTGTCCACTCAGGGCGCCATTCACCACTCACCGCAAACTTCTCGGCCAGCGCAATGCCCGGGACCGCGGCAAGCGTGTCACCGGAGAACAGCAGGGGCCAGACGTCCCTCTGCCAAGGAGGAATGCGCTGCTCCTGGAACAGCGTTTTCAGGCGTTTCGATACGCCGCGTCCCGCAGGCGCCAGGCGTTCGGCGCCGCTCCGGTATCGAACCGTCAGGTCCCCTCCGGCAAGCAGGCCCGCCTGCCCGCGACGCCAACGGATGATCCCGTGCGGCAACCGCTCTGCGCGCCCCACTTCGATTCGCCGGTTTTCGCTTTCGCGAATATCGCGCACCGGAAGACACGGGACGCGATATAGATGGCCGGCGTAGCGCCGCACCGTGTCGCCGTCCGGCAATCGGAAGACGGGATTCGCGTCCCGAGCGGCGTGCGCCTGGCGCAGGATCTCCCGGATGAAGCGGTCCGACACCCCTACCCGCAGCCAGGCGCGCACCTCTCTCTCCGCAAGGCCGGCGATCGGCACGCTCGGTCCCGGAATGGCGAACGCATCCGGTGCCGCCGCCGACAGGATATCGACGGCGCCCGGGAAGCGGGACTCGATGCGGGGCACGATTTCGCGGCGGATGAAGTTCCGGTCGCGCCCCGTGTCCGCGTTGGAAGGATCTTCCACCCAGGACAATCGGTTCGACTTTGCATACTCGAGGAGTCGCGAGCGGCGCAGATGCAGCAACGGCCGCAAGAGGTTTCCCGCGCCAAGCGGTCGCGCCCTGGGCATGCCGACCGGCGCCCGTCCCGTGAACAGCCGCCAGAGCACCGTCTCGGCCTGGTCGTCGGCATGGTGGCCCAGCAACAGTTGTTCCGACGGGCCGAGCGCCTCTCGCCATGCGGCATATCGCGCGCCCCTCGCACGCGCCTCCAAATTGCCCGACCGCACCGTCACGCGGAGCACTTCGATGGCGACGCCCAAGGTGCCCGCCATACCCTCGCAGTGGCGTTGCCAATGGCGAGCTTCGGGTTGCAGGCCGTGATTCACGTGCAGCGCGCGCAGGCAAGATGCGGGGAAGCGCGACGCGGCCGCGTGCAGCAGCACGGTGGAGTCGAGCCCTCCGCTGAAGCCGACCGCTACGCTCCCGGCATCGGGGATCGACGCAAGGGCGCGAACTACATCTTCAGTTGGCTCGCCCATGATCCAGTGTCCTGGTCGAACTGCCGCATCGGTGGCTGTACCCGAGGCATCCGTTCGCGCGCCTCGCGCTGCCGCGCATGCTCCGGACTACCGCTGTCCCGAGTATGCGAGTCCGACCCGTTCCGTTCCGAACGCCGCACCCAGTTCCTCGATCAGCGCATTGCTCGGCGCCACGCGCCAGTCATCGCCCAGGTCGACGCGGACCCGCGCCTCCTCGGAGCAGTACTCCACTGCGACCGGACAACCATCCGCCGTATCCCCGCGTCGGTGCGACCGCAACAGATCGCGCAGCCGCAACGCGAAGTCCTGGTTCGCGCCGTCGTGGTCGACGGAGATCTTCAGACACTCCGCCAGACGCGCGCGGGCTTCCTCGAGGGTTTCCACCTGCCTGGCGCGAAGTTTCAGAGAGCCGGTGAAGTCATCGTGTTCCACTTCGGCCTCGACGACCAGGACGGCATCGTTGACGAGCTTGCCCTGGGCCGCTTCCAGCACATTGCCGAAAACGCTGGCCTCGATCCTGCCGGTGCGATCGTCAAGCACCACGAACGCCATCGAACCGCCCCGCCTGCTCCTGCGCGAACGGCTCGATACCACGAGACCGGCGACCGTCTGCGTGCCCTGTCCCTGGGTCAGGGAAGCGATAGGCGTCGAACGGAACGTCGCGATCTCCTCAAGGTAATCATCGATGGGATGCCCCGTCAGGTACAGGCCCAAGCTGTCTTTCTCCGCGGCCAGACGCTCGCGCTTGCTCCAGGGGACGACCTCCCCGGATACGACCGGCATTCCCCGGACGATGCCACCGAACATGTCGCGAATCCCCATGGCCGCGTCCCGGGCGCCCTGCTCGGCGCGGGCCAGCGCCGTTGGCAACTCCGCCATCAGGCGCGCCCGAAGGTGATCGGTATCGTCGCCCTCGACCGAGAAACAATCCAGGGCCCCGGCGCGAATCAACGGTTCGATGATGTGCTTTGCGTTCCGGCCAGCGTCCGTTCCCTGGACGCGGGTACAGAGGTCGGCTAGATGCTCGAACGGGCCTTCGGCCTGCCGTTGCTCGACCAGCGCCGCCACCGGTCCCGCGCCCACGCCGCGAATCGCGCCGAGACCGTACAGGATATCTCCCTCGATCACGGAGAACCGGTATTGGCTCTCGTTGATGTCCGGCGGACGAAGCGCGAGGCGCATTCGCCGCACCTCGTTCACCAGAGCCACCATCTTGTTCGTGTCCTGCATGTCCGCGGACAATACCGCCGCCATGAACTCCGCCGGGTAGTGCCGCTTGAGCCAGGCGGTCTGGTAGGTGATAAGGCCGTAGGTCGTGGCGTGCCCTTTCGGGAACGCGTAACCCGAGAACTTTTCCATCTGGTCGAAGATGTGGGCCGCGCGGTGCTGGGGAACTCCCTCGGAGATCGCGCCGTCCATGAATTTTTCCCGCACCTTGACCATCTCTTCGGGCTTTTTTTTGCCCATCGCCGCACGCAGAACGTCCGCCTCTCCCAGGCTGAATCCCGCCAGCACGCGGGCCGCGTACATGACCTGCTCCTGGTACAGCAGGACGCCGTAGGTCGCCTTCAGACCGCCTTCCAGCTTCGGGTCCTCGTATTCCACCGGCTTGCGGCGGTGCTTGCGATCGATGAAGTCATCCGCCGTGCCGGACTGCAGCGGACCCGGCCGGTACAACGCCACGAGGGCGATGACCTCATCGATCTTGTCCGGCGCCAGGCGGCGCAGCAGGTCCTTCATGCCCTGGGATTCGAGCTGAAATACGGCGGTCGTCTCGCCGCTGCGCAGCAGCTTGAAAGTCGCTTCGTCGTCTAGCGGTATCGCGTCGATATCCAGCGGGGCGGCGCCGGCATCGACGCCGGCGTTCACCGCCCTGACGGCCCAGTCGATGATGGTCAGGGTCCGCAGTCCCAGAAAGTCGAACTTCACCATGCCGGCGCGCTCGACATCGTCCTTGTCGAACTGCGAGATAGCGCCGCCGCTGCCCTCGTCGGCGTAGAGCGGCACGAACTTCGTCAGCGGCCCCGGCGCGATAACGACGCCTCCGGCGTGTTTGCCCACATTGCGCACGATGCCTTCCAGCTTGTAGGCCATGTCCACGATCTCGAAGGCGTCCGCGTCTTCGTCGATGAAGCGCTGCAGCGCCTCTTCGCGCGCAACCGCCGCGGCCAGGGTCATTCCCACTTCCGCCGGAATCATCTTCGACAGCTTGTCGGCCAGCCAGTACGGTTTGCCCTGGGCGCGGGCGACGTCACGGACCACCGCCTTCGCGGCCATCGTGCCGAAGGTGGCGATCTGGCTGACCGCGTCCGCGCCGTAGCGCTCCGCGACATGGCGGATGACCGAGTCCCGGCCCTCCATGCAAAAGTCGATGTCGATGTCCGGCATCGACAGGCGCTCGGGATTCAGGAAGCGCTCGAAGATGAGATCGTATTCGATCGGATCGACGTTGGTGATGTTCAGCGCGTAGGCGACGAGGGAGCCGGAACCGGAGCCGCGTCCCGGGCCCACCGGGACGCCGTTCTTCTTGGCCCAGTTGACGAACTCGGCGACAACCAGGAAATAACCCGCGAAACCCGTCTCCTCGATGATGCCAAGTTCGTGGTCCAACCGCTCGGCGTATGTTTCAGGCTCGATGCGGGTCGCTCCCCGAGCGCGTCCCCGAAGCCGCGTTTCAAGACCCTCGGTTGCGCTGCGTCGAAGAAACGCTTCCAGCGATTCGCCGTTCGTCGTCGGATAGTTCGGCTGGTGATACGTGCCGAGCTGCAGGTCCACGTTGCATCGTTTCGCGATTTCGACCGTGTTTTCGAGCGCCTCCGGCAGATCGCCGAACAGGGCCGCCATCTCCTCCTCGGAACGCAGATATTGCGCCTCGCTGTAGCGGCGTTCCCGGCGCGGGTCGGCCAGCGTGCGGCCCTGCTGAATGCAAACCCGCGTCTCGTGCGCTTCGAAGTCGTCCGGGTGGAGGAAACACACGTCGTTGGTGGCCACCACGGGCAGCGACCGCGCGCCGCACAGGTCCACCGCCGCCCCCAGGTACTCGTCTTCTCCGGCGCGATGCGTGCGCCGCACTTCGATGTAATAACGGTCTCCGAACGCCCTCGCCCATTCGTCCGCCAGGCACCCTGCTCTCGGCGCGTCGCCCGCGAGCAAGGCGCGTCCGACATCGCCTTCGGGGCCGCCGGAGAGCGCGATCAGTCCCTCGGGCTCGGACAATATCCATTCCCGCTCGAGCAGGCCGTGTTCCCGGCGGCCGCGCTTGTCTGTGTCCCGCCCGTTCCTGTCTGTGTCCCGCCCGTTCCCTTCCCCCGTATCGACATAGGCCCTCGATACGAGCCGCAGGAGATTGGCGTAGCCCGCATTGGACGCAGCGAGCAACACGCAACGATTGACGTCGCCGCCGTGCCGATAGTGGAAGTCTGCGCCGACTATGGGCTTCACGCCTGCGGCGAGGCACGCCTCGTAGAACTTCACCAGACCGAACAGGGCGCACCGGTCCGTCATAGCGACCGCCGGCATGGACGTCTGCGCCGCTCGACGCGCCAGATCGCCTATCCGAACCAGGCTGTCGCTGATCGAATACTCCGTGTGCACGAGAAGGTGTACGAAACCTGTCACAACAGTTCCCCTTGAGATTGAGGCTGAATCGCCGCGTACGCATTCGATACGGGCGCGAAAGTCCGACGATGCACGATGCAGGGGCCGTACCGTTTCAGGGCCAGCAGGTGCTCCGCCGTCGCGTAGCCCTTGTGACGTTCGAAACCGTACTCCGGGTGGGCCTTCGCCAGGCTCGCCATGTCGCCGTCCCGCGCCACTTTCGCGAGGATGGATGCCGCGCCGATTGCCGGCACGGTGGCGTCCCCGCCCACGATGGTCACCACCGCGCAAGGCAGCCTCGGACGCGCATTGCCGTCCACCAGGGCCACATCGGGCGGGGTCGAAAGCCGAGCGGCGGCGCGACGCATCGCCAGCAGCGCGGCCTGCAGGACATTCAGCCGATCAATCTCCTCCACCTCCGCGCGTCCGACTCCCCAATCCAGCGCTTCACCCCGGATTCGCTCCGCCAGCGCATCCCGCCGGCTGGCGGACAACTGTTTCGAGTCCGCGAGACCCGGGATCGGGCGGGATGGATCCAGGATCACTGCGGCCGCCAGAACCGGGCCGGCGAGCGGACCGCGACCCGCCTCGTCGATCCCCGCCACGCGCGTGCCTTCTTCGGCCATCGGCCCGAACAGGTCGGCGGTCATGAACTGCCCACAAGGGAAAGCACCGCTTCCGCCGCGCGTCCCGACGCGCCTCGGCGCAAGATGGCGTGTTGGCGATCGAACTCGTCGAAGTATCCCGGTTCCTCGCGCGCGCGTCGCATCTCTCCGACCAAGGCGCGTGCAAGACGATCCGGCTCTGCGGCGTCCTGCAGCAGTTCCGGCACGAGCGGCCGTCCGCTCAGGATATTCGGCAGTGCGACGAACTCCGAAGATTTGAGCGCGGTCACGATGCGATATGTCAGGCGTCCCAGCCGATAAGTCACCACCATGGGACGGCGCAACAACATGGCCTCAAGTGTACCGGTACCGGATTTCACCAGCACCCCATTCGCCGCTGTCATCGCCTCCCGCGAATTGCCTGCGATCAACCGAATATCAAGTTCGGAGAACCGGTCCCGCGCCGTCTCCCGCAACCTCTCGTGAATCCCCGGGTCGGCACAGGGAACAACGAAGGCGCATGCGCCGAGTTCCAGACGCAAACGCGCCGCCGCCGCCAGGAAGATGTCGCCCAAGGCTTCGATTTCCGACATCCGGCTACCGGGCATCAAGGCGACCACCATTCCGTTCCGATCAAGTTCCAGACGATCGCGCGCCGCCCTCCTGGCATCTTCGGAGCCCGATTCGAAACCGATATCGTCGGCGAGCGGGTGCCCCACGAACTCGGCCCGCACGCCATGGTCCCGATAGAGATCGGGTTCGAATGGAAACAGCGCCATCACGACATCCGCAGCGCGGCCTATGCGCTTCACGCGCCCGCGCCGCCAGGCATAGACCGAAGGGCTTACGTAATGCGCCGTCGGTATGCCTCGCCGTTTCGCCATCCGTTCCTGGAGCAGGTTGAACACGTTGAAGTCGATGCCGACCACCACATCCACGCCGCTTTGCGAAAAGTGGCGCACAAGGTCGCTGAGCAGACGAAGCAGGTCCGGCAACCGTTTCAATGGGTCGACAAATCCGTTGACCGCCAGCCGGGAGAGCGACGCGCGGGACTCAAGGCCTTCCGCGAGCATCTGCTCACCTCCGATACCCGTGAACTCCGCGCCGCCGACACGGCATTGGATGGCCCGCATCAACCGGGCGCCGAGGATGTCCCCCGATGTCTCGCCCGCAACGATGCCAACTCTCAAGGCCACGTCTCAAGCGGCCGCCGAATCGAGGCGGTCGTTGCGTTCCATGGAACCCATGCTTCCGGAGAGCGTCGGCGACCGGAAGCGTTTGTGCCATGGACGGCGAGCGGGGCTGGGCCCGGGGAGCACGAGGGGGTGCCCCTCGCAAGAAAACAATCGGCGCCGAAGGCGACGGCTGTGGGGCACCTTCAAGTCGCCTGCGAGCCGCGGCGCGGCCGGATGATGCCGTGTCCCGAGGACCGAATGGTGTCCACGAACAACCTCAGTTCGGGATGACGGTTCGCCTCGTCCTCGAGTGCGTCGCAGGCCTCTTTCGCCGTCAATCCGGCGCGATAGACAGTCTTGTAGGCGCGGTCGAGCGCGGCCGACACCGCTTTCGCCACGCCCCGCCGGCGCATCCCCTCGACGTTCAGTCCGACGGCCAGGGCCGGATTGCCCACGGCGGTCACGTATGCGGGGACATCCTTGATGACGTACGTGAAGGCCCCGATGTGAGTGAACGCGCCGACCGAACGGAATTGCAGGACGCCGGAATAGCCGCCGATGTTGGCGTGATCGCCAATGGTTACATGTCCCGCGAGAGAGGCGTTGTTGGCCATGACGACATCGTTTCCCACTACGCAGTCGTGGCCGATGTGCACGTAGGCCATGAAGAGATTGTTGTTCCCGATCACCGTGGCGCCCCGGTCCTGCAGCATGCCGCGATGGATCGTGACCCCTTCCCGAACCACGTTGTCGTCACCCATGACCAGGGTTGTCGGCTCGCCCTTGTACGCCAGCGCCGGCGTATCTTCACCCACGGTGGCGAACTGAAAGACATGGTTGCGCTTGCCGAGGATGGTGGGACCCTTGATGATCGCGAGCGGGCCTATGCGACAGCCGTCTCCGATCGTCACATCCGCTCCGATCATGGTCCACGGACCCACTTCGACATCGGCGCCGACGACGGCGCTCGGATCGATGATGGCGCGGGGGTCGATCAATCTTCCGCTCTCTGTCGCGCGCAAAGCACTTCGGAAGCGCATGCGAGGTTGCCATCGACGAAAGCCTTGCAGTCGAACTTCATCATGAAGCGATGCTGGTTGATGATCGTCGCTTCCATGTCGAGCCGGTCGCCCGGGCGCACGGGGCGCTTGAACCGGGTCTTGTCGGCGCCGACGAGGTAGTAGAGGAACCCTTCCGCGGGTTTCTGGCCGTGTGTCCTGAACGCCAGGATGCCTGCGAGCTGCGCCATCGCCTCCACCACCAGGACCCCGGGCATGATGGGATGTCCCGGGAAATGTCCCGCGAAAAAGGGTTCGTTCACCGAGACGTTCTTGAAGCCCTTGATTTCCTTGCCGCACACAAGGGAAGTCACACGATCCACCAGCAAGAACGGAAACCGGTGCGGGAGATAGCCCATGATCGCGCGCGCGTCCATCATGGTCTTCCGCTCTTTCGCTCCACCTTCTTTTCCAGCCTGGCCAGGCGCTTGGCGATACCGTCGAGCTGCGCGAAACGCAGTATGTTCCGCTTCCACCGCCGGTTCGCATTATGCGGCACGCCGCCGGAATAGATGCCCGGTTCCCTGATCGAGCCCGCCACATGCGTCATGGCGGAGACGGAGACGCCGTCGCAGATTTCCACCGGTCCGTCGCCGGCCACTCCGACGGCGCCTCCCAGCATGCAGTGGCGGCCGATACGGGTGCTCCCCGACAATCCGACACAGCCGCAGAGGACCGTGTCGGCACCGATGCGGCAGTTGTGCCCGATCTGCACCAGGTTGTCGATCTTTACTCCCCGTTCGATCACCGTGTCGTCGATGGCGCCCCGATCAACCGTCGTGCAGGCGCCGATGCGCACGTCATCGCCGATCGTGACACCGCCCTGTTGCGCGATCATCCGGAACCGGCCGGCCGGGTCCGGGGCGAAACCGAAACCGTCGGCGCCAATGACGGCGCCCGGATGGATCACGCAGCGACGACCGATAGTGATCCCGTGACAGAGCGTGGCGTTCGGCATGACCACTGTGTCCTCGCCAATGATCGTGCCCTGGCCCACGAAGGCGCCGGCGCCGATCTCCACCCGGTCGTCCAACACGGCGTCCGCCATGACCGTGGCCGCCGATGCGATCGCAACCCCTTCGCCGATTCTCGCCGTCGACGCGACCGCGGCGGACGCATGGATTCCTGGCGCGGCCGCAGGTGGTCTCGCGTCGAACATCTCCGATGCCACGGCAAATGCATGATACGGATGTTCCGTAAGGAGGGCATTGGTCGGACAATCCGCCGCGTCCTTCTCCCGAAGGATAACTGCGGTGGCCCCGGTGCCGGCGAGGAATCTCCTGTAGGCGGGGCTTGACAGATGCGTAAGCTCGCCGCCGCCGGCGTTCTCAAGCGAACCAAGACGGCTCACTCGCGCGCCGCAGTCGCCCTGGACGACGGCACCGATGCGCTCGGCGACTTCCGCCAGGGTGAATTCCTTTAGCGCGGCGGTCACGGAGCGTTCTATTGCTTCCCGCGCTTCTCGGCTACTGCTTCTCGTTGATCTTTTCGGTGACCTTGCGCGTGATGTCGTGTTTCGTGTTCACGTACAACAATCCCGCCCGGGGCAGCACGAGGTCGTACCCCTCGATCTCGATCAGGTCTTTCAGAACCGCATCCAGCTTCGGCGCCATCTGGCGGAAGATCTCCTGCTGGCGATCCTGCAGTTCCTTGCGGAACTTGTTGACGCCGAACTCGTAGTCGAGCTGCTTGTCCTCGATGTCCTTTTGCAGACTTCGCTTCTCCGCATCGCCCAGTATCTCGGCGTCGTTCTGCAGCCGTTCCTGCAAGCCCTGTATGTCCTCGGCGAGCTTTTGCAGCGCGTCCTGGTCCGCCTTCAGATCCTCCTCGACCTGGCTCGCCAGGGACTTTGCTTCTTCGCTGTCCCCGATCGCGCGCTGCACATCAAGAACAGCGAACTTGATCTCCGCCGCCGCGCCGACGGCCAGAAAACAAAACATCGCGAGCAAAGTCGCCGCCAGCCTCTTGACCACACCCGTTCTCCTCAATCGTCTCTCATCCAGTTCCGCCGGCGACTCCGTCGACAATCGTTGGCGATTGTAAGGGGATGCCGTCCGATTATCACGCGCCGATTCGTCTGCCCGTTGGCGAATCCGCCGTCAATCCGAGCGCAAACCCGCGGTCCGAGTGCCATGGGCAAGGCGAAGCGCCGCGCGCGCCTTCGGCTCCGACGGATTTCGCACTAAAGCGTCCTGCCCAGCTCGAACGAAAAGGTTTCCGACTCGTCGAACGGCCCGACATTGAACGGCTTCGAGAGAACGAAGGTCATCGGGCCCATGCCGGTCAGCCACGTCACGGAGAAGCCCGCGCTGTATCGCAGGGCGTCGGTCGAGAAGTCCTCGCAACGCACGGTGATCGTGGATGGATCGAAGTCGCCCGCAATCCCGAGACGTTCCGCGGTCGGACAGTCGGTGTTGAAGACGTTGCCCGCGTCGACGAAGAAAACCGGCCGGAACTGGCCCCGGTTTTCCAGAACCGGGAGCGGGAAGATCACTTCCATGCTCGCCTCGAACAGGAGGTTGCCTCCGATCGGGAGCCCATCCGGATCGACGAAGGTCGAATCCGGCGGGTCCGTCCCCTTGGGGCCGAGAGAAGCCCGTTCGAAGCCGCGCACGGAGCCAAATCCTCCGGCGAAGAAGTGCTCGAAGAACGGGAACGTTTCGGTATCCCCGAACACGCCGCCGTAGCCGACTTCCGTCCTCATCCTGAGCGACCAGCCGCGAGGGAGCCGAAAATACTGGTCACCGGCGTATTGCAACTTGTAGAAAGACAGTTCGCTGCCCGGAATCGCCACTTCGAGCGCCATCGACTGGCTGCGCCCGGCAGTGGGGAACAGGCCCCGGTTCAGGGTCGAGCTCATCCAGGAACTTTCCACTTTCCAATTGAGGAACTCGTCCTTTTCGCGCGCGAGGAAATCCGCTATCTCCAGCGCGGCGAACAGCCCCTCCGAAATCTTGGTCTGCTCCGCCGTGAAGCCGAACTGAAGGCGTTGCGTTTCACTGATCGGGAAGCCGAAAGTGGTGCCCACGCCGATGGCGTCGGTCGAAAACCGCGCCAGATTCAAGCCCGAGTAGTCGGAACGCCTGAAGTAGAGGTTATAGCCGCGGCTGATTCCATCGTCCGTGAAATACGGATCGAAGAAACTACCGCTCAGTTGCTTGTAGAAGTCGTTCCAGCCGATATTGATGCCGATGCTGTTGCCGGTTCCGGCGACGTTCTGTTGCTGATAGCTCGCGCCGAGGTGCAGCCCGGTGATTTCCTGGTAGCCGAGCTGACCGGAAATGACGCCGGTCGGTTGCTCCTTGACCGAAAACTCCACATCGACCTGGTCGTCGGTGCCCGGCACCTCCGGCGTTTCGACGTTGACTTCCTCGAAGTAGCCGAGCCGCTCAAGGCGAACTTTCGACAACTCGATCTGCGCGGTAGACGCCCAGCCCCCCTCGATCTGCCGCATCTCCCGACGCAGCACCTCGTCGTGGGTCACCTTGTTGCCGACGAAGGAAAGGCGACGGACGTACCCGCGTTTGCCCGCCTCCACGTAGAACGTGACATTCACGGTGCCGTCGTCGCGCGTTTCGGGAATGCCGGTCGCGGAAGCAAAGGTATACCCGGAATTGCCGAGCACCGCGGTGATCCGCTCTTCGGTGGCCGTCATGCGGGCTCGCGAAAAGGTCTGGTCCTCCTGCACCAGAAAAAGGGACCTGATCACGTCAGGGTCCACGTCCCGAAGTTCGCCCGCCAGTTCGACCTCGTTGACGGTGTACAGCTCGCCCTCATCGATGTTGACGGTCACATAGACCTGTTTCCTGTCCGGCGTGATGCTGACTTGGGCCGAACGCACGGACATGTCGACGTGTCCCCGGTCCTGGTAATACGACTCGACGCGCTCGATATCGCCCGAGAGTTTCTCCTGCGAATACTTGTGGTCGCCGCGGACGAAGGAAAAAAGGGTGGGATGCTTGAGCTCGAGATCATCGAGCAGTTCGCGCTGGGAGAAAACCGAATTGCCGACGATATTGATGTGGCGAATACCCGAATTGCTGCCCTCTTCGATGTTGATCTCGATCGCGACCCGATTGCGCGGCAGCGGGTCCGCCCTGGTTTCGATCTCGGCGTTGTAGCGTCCCTGCGCGACATAGCTGCGCTCGAGTTCGAGACCGACGCGCTCGAGCGTCGCCTGCTTGAATATCTCTCCTTCCCGAAGGCCCTGCCCCGACAACGCGTCCATCAGGCTATCGGTCTTGATCGCCTTGTTGCCTTCGATCTCGATGGATTCGATCGAAGGACGCTCCTTGACGCTGACAATGAGAATATCGCCGTCCCGGGACATGGTGACATCGTCGAAATAGCCGGAGGCGAAAAGCTCCCGCACCAGTTCTCGCACGCCGACGTTGTCGATCACATCGCCGACGGACAGGGGCAGCAGGTTGAAAACCGTGCCTGCGGATACGCGCTGCAGCCCCAGCAACCGGATGTCGCCTACGCGAAACGGCTCCCACGCCGACGCGGCGGCCGTAACGAGTGCGGCGAGCAACCCCGCGACCACGACAGTTCGTTTCACTCTACTCCTTGCATGGATATACGCCTCCGGCGACGGGAGAAACGCCAGCACTTCCTTACGCGTCAGCGGTCGGCCAAGCTCCCCCGGCTGAAGGCTCCTCGTCGTCGACAAAGGACCCGCCGGCCCCGCCGGGGCCTTCAAAGCAGCTGCGCCACGTCATTATAGATGACGAACAGCATCGTGAAACCGACCAGGAACAGCCCGACCCGCACACCGGCGGCCTGCACGCGCGCCGGAACCGGCCTGCGGGCGACGATATGCGCGCAGGCGAACAGGATGTGTCCGCCGTCGAGCACGGGGATCGGCAGCAGATTGATCACGCCGAGGCTGATCGACAGCAGCGCCAGCAGCGTGAGAAAGTTCCGCCAGCCGGTTTGCGCCGAGTCCTTCGCAAACTTGGCGATCCTGACCGGGCCGGAGAGGTTCTTAGGCGAAACCGTCCCCGCGACCATCTTGCCCAGCAGCTTGAGAGTGAGCACCGTTTTCGCGGCCGTCTCGTTCGCGCTCCAGACAATGCCTTCGATCATCGAGTGACGGACGGCCCGCACCGGTGGTTCGGCGGCCACGACGCCGGCGAAACCGATGGTCTCTCCGCCCTCCGACCGGATGCCGGGCGTCAGACGAATGTCGACCTGGCGTCCGTCTCGGTTCACGCGCACCGACATGACACGCTCCGGGGCCGCCCGAACGGCCAGCACCCAGTCATCCCAGGTCTCGATCAACTCGCCATTCGCCGAAAGCACCCGATCCCCCTCGCGCAAGCCGGCCCGCGACGCCGCGCTATCGTCCAGGACGCGCCCGATCACCGCCGGCAGGACCTGGATGCCGAGGTCGGCAAGGAGGTCGGGCGCTTCCTCGCCACGACGCCACTGCTCCACCGGAATGCGATAGATGCGCGGCGAGGCGTGTTCCGGGGGCTGGGCCTCGATGTCGATGTCGCCCGTGTCCCCCAGGCGTCCGACCAGCGCCACGTTGACATCGGACCAGGTCGGCGTCGGCTGGCCGTCGATGGCGAGAAGTTCCTCGCCGCCGCGCAAGCCGGCGACGTATGCGGGCGCATCCTGCACGACCGCGCCGACGATGGGGATGTAGGTCGTGACGCCGGCAAGCGAAATCGCCCAAAAGGCCGCGAAAGCAAGCACGAAGTTGGCGGCGGGCCCCGCGGCGGCAATCACGATACGCCACCAGGGAG
>CAZFGB010000055.1:0-13218 GCA_964518405.1 uncultured Pseudomonadales bacterium
TAGCCAGCGCAACGCCCAAGGGGTAGAGGGACGCGCGCCGGCGGGCGCTGGCGGCGCCGGCGCGGTTTCCCTCGTGTTGCCGAACTGCGGCGCTTCTGTCAATCTCGCGCCTGTTCAAGGCGTTTCCGGGAGGCGAGCGATTGGAAGCCGACATCGATGCGCTGCGCGCTACTTTTCTCAACCGCGAATTCGACGAGGCGACCTTCGAGATAGACGGTCAAAGCTTTTCCGAATACGCCCGAACCTGCGGCGAGCAGGACGCGCGCTTCACCGACCCGACCAATCCGAATTTCCAGGCGCCGCCGACATTCGTGTCAACCTTGGTGGGCGGACTTTCGCTGCCGCCGGACTTCCCCGAACTCGACGGCGTCACCATGGACGCCGGCAAGGGCGTCGAATGGATGGCCCCGATCCAAGACGGCGCGACGTTGACCGGCAAGTCCCACCTGCACGACATCTATGTCAAGACCGGGCGGTCGGGCCGCATGGTGTTCCTCGTGCGGCGCATGGAGCTCTACGATGAGGACGGCACGCATGTCGCGAACGCCGACACGCGCACCGTGATCAGGGAAAAGTCGTCGTGAACGACGTCGTAGCCACGATCGAAGACGTCGAGTTCGGCGCGGAGTTGCCCGCGTTCTCGCCCGACACCAGCATCGACAACATCAAGCGTTTCGGTCGCCATGTCGGGTGGGGCGGCCCGCGTTTCACCGACCACGAAGCGGCCCGCAGGGAAGGCTTTCCCGGCGCCCTCGTTCCCGGCGTCATGAGCCAGGGATTTCTTGGGGCGATGATCCACCGGTGGGCGCCGGCCGCCGACATCGTCGTGATCGACACCGTGTTCCGCGCTCCGGTGCTTGCCGACACGCCGCATACCATCGCCGGCGTCGTGACGGATATCGACGAGGAAGCGGGGACGGTGGAGATCGATATCACGGTCGCCAATGAGGCGCATGAGACGCGGGTATTCGGAACCGCGACGGTCCGCTTGCCGATTGGGAGCTGACGTGGCGGCGGCGCGTCGCGACCGCATGTCGATGGAGACGCCATCACGGAATCTGACGCGTCGCGCGCTGCGCTCCTGCGCCTCGGTTTGCGCGGCAACGCTGGCAATCGGCGGCTGCGCCCCGAACACCGAGCCATCTCCCGAAGACATCGGCCTGAATGATCTCGGCGTCGCCCTCATGGGGCAATACGAATACGCGACGGCGGAACAAACGTTCGCCCAAGTCGTCGACCGCGCTCCCGGTTGGCTGGATGCGCGGGTCAACTGGGCGATCGCCACGCTGAACCGGCAGCAGGAGGGCGACGAGCGCCGCGCCCTCGATATCCTCGCCGACGTTCTGGCGCAGGAACCGGATCATCCCCGCGCCATGTATGTCAGCGGAATCCTGCACCTCTACCTAGGCGAGACCGAACCTGCCCAGACTTTTTTGCAGCGAACCATAGAAGCCGATCCGGACGACGCGTTCGCCGCCTACTTTTTCGCCCAGACCCTGCTTCAATCCGCAAGCCACGCCGAGGCCGCATCATGGTTCCTGCGCGCGCTCACGCTCGACCCATACCTGCGCAGCGCCTATTGGGCAGGCGCGCAAGCGCTCCGGCGAGCAGACCGCATCGACGAATCCGAGAAGCTGCTCGCCGACTATCAACGGTTCGAGGACAATCCGGCCGCGCACGCCGCGGCTTTCAGCTATGGCCGCATGGGTCCCAAGGCGCTCGCGCTCGCCGCGGCAAGGTCCACCACGCCGGAGCCGGAGCGCCCCGAGGGCGCCCTGTTCGCTGCGCCTGAACGGATTGCCGGCGGCAGGTGGTCGTCCGTCACCGCCGCCGACATAGATGGAGACGGAGCACTCGATCTCGCTGCCTCCGGGACCGGCGGCAACAGCCTGCTCTTCGGAGACGGGGATGGGGGCTTTACTCCCGATCCCGATCACCCGCTCGCGGGGGCCGGCGACGGCGCGAGCTTGTGGGCCGACATCGACGACGACGGCGACGTCGACATGGTGCTCTGCGGACCGGAAGGCACGCGGCTGCGGCGGCGACTCGACGACGGCGCCTGGGGCGCCCCGGACGTCGCTCACGGCGCGCGCTGCGACGCGGGCGCGGTGTTCGATGCCGACCACGACGGCGATCTCGACATCTTCGTCACGGGTCCCGCCGGCAGCGAACTGTTGAACAACAACCGCGACGGCTCCTTCCGACCCCTCGCCGACGAGATGGGAATAAGCGGCGGCGCGGGGCGCCAAGTGCTCGCGGCCGATCTCGACGGCGATCGGGACCTGGACATCCTGGTCCTGAATACCGCTCCGCCCCACGATGTCTGGCAGAACGATCGCACATGGCGCTACCGGCCGTTTCCCGGCCTGGACGATTTGCGCCGCGCATCGCTTGCGGCGGTCACCGCCGCGGATGCGGACGCGGACGGAAAGCCGGAAATCTACGGCGTCTCCAAGGACGGGACGTTGCTTGCCTGGCGGCCCGCCGATGACTCCTGGGAGCGGGCGTCGCTCATCGACGCCGGAGCGCCCGCCGGAGCGGTGGAACTCGCCGTGGCCGACTTCGATGGCGACGGCCTGCTGGACCTGCTGCGGGTCGACCCCGATCGCATTTCCATCATCGATCCGCAGGCGGGAACCGTCGCTTGGCAAAGGGAAGTTCGAGGCGTGGCAACCGCTCTGCCCTTGCCATTCGACCCCGCCGGGGGACCCGCCCTGATCGTCGCCAGCGATGCGGGCATCGATCGGTTGGCGCCCGGACCGGGCCGCTTTGCCTTTCTCGGGCTTGTCCTCAGCGGACGCAGCGAAGCGGATCAGATGCGTTCCAACGCCTCCGGGCTCGGCACCCGCGTCCAGGTGCGTACCGCCGGACGCTGGACCGTGTTCGACGCCATCGACTCGCACTCCGGCCCGGGACAGAGTCTCGTGCCCCTGAGCGTGGGCCTCGGCGGAAGCCCTCGCGCCGACTTCGTGGCATTGCAATGGACCGACGGCGTCTCGCAAACGGAAATAGACCTTGCGGCCGAACGCCTGCACGAAATCGCCGAAACGCAGCGCCAGCTTGCGAGCTGTCCCGTCGTGTTCGCCTGGAACGGCGAAACCTATAGCTTCGTCGCCGATGTGCTCGGCGTCGGCGGACTCGGCTTCTTCGACGCGCCCGGCCGTTATGCGCCGCCTCGACCGTTCGAGAGTTTCCTGCTGGATGCCGCGGCGCTCTCCCCGCGCGAGGGCCGCTATCGACTGAAATTGGCCGAGCCCATGGAAGAGAACGCGTACCTCGACTCCGCGCGCCTGCGCGTATTCGATCTTCCGCCGGACTGGTCCATGGTGCTCGACGAGCGCATGGGCACGGCCGGACCGCCGGTCACCGGTCGGCCCATCGCCTACCGCCGGAGCCACGCGCCGACCCGCGCCACGAACGCGAACGGCGAAGATGTGCTGTCCCTCGTCGCCGAACGTGACCTGCATGCGCCTTCGCCCGGTGCGGCGGACGCCCGGTTCATCGGCCTGTTGCAAGGCGACCAGGTGATCACCCTCGAATTCGGAACGCCGCTCGAGGCCGACGGCGCCGTGCTGGTGGCGGACGGCTGGATCGAATACCCCTATTCCCAGACCGTGTTCGCGGCCTGGCAAGCCGGTCTGCGCTACCGGCCGACGAGCCTCGAGGCGCGCGGCCGGGACGGCGCGTGGCGCATGGTCGCGGCGGAATTCGGGTATCCGGCGGGCATGCCCCGAACCATGGCGCTGCCGTTGGCGGGTCTTCCCGTCGGAACGGACGCGCTGCGGCTCTCGTCGAACATGGAAATCTACTGGGATCGCCTGCGGGTGGTCATCGAAGAGCCGCTGCCCATCGCCATGCCGCCGGCGCGGCGGCCGCTCGAGGCCCGGGTCGGTCGGACCGGCTTCGCGAGGCGCACCACCGGACCCCAACGCGTGCCCCACTACGCATACGATGCCCGCGCGCCCTACTGGGACGCCAAGTACCAGCGCGGCTTCTATACGTCGTTCGGAGACGCGACCCCGCTCGTCTCCGACATCGACAGCGCCGTCGCGATCATCGGAAGCGGCGAAGAGATCCATCTCGAGTTTCGCGCGGGACTCCCGCCGACTCCCGGCGATCGTCGTTTCTTCGCCATCGAGTTCCACGGTTGGGCCAAGGACATGGACCTCTACACCGAACACGGGGAAACCGTGGCGCCGCTACCCGTGCTGGACAATACCAGCGCTGATGCGCTCGAACGCCGCACGCGCCTGCACGCCCGTTACAACGTGCGCTTTCAGGCGGGCCTTTAGCGCGTTACGGACGCGATGATTACAACCATCGCATGAACCATCCAGGCATGCCGGAAGTCGTCGGGCCGGCGCTGCGAAAGCTGCTCGTCGCCGTGCTCGTGCTCTTCGCGCTGCTGATCGTCAATTCGATCTACCTGGGCGCGGTTTCCTTCCTGCAGTGGTTCGAGGCCGAGAGTCTGGAAGGGCCGCTTTACCAGTCCATGTTCCTGATCCATCTAGCCCTCGGGCTCGCCATCACCCTGCCCGCGATCGTCTATGCGGTGCTCCACCTCCGCCGCGCCATCCACCGGCCGAACAGGCTCGCCGTGCGCCTGGGGCTCGCGCTGTTCGCCATCGTATTGCTGCTGATCGGCTCCGGCTTCGCCCTGACGCGTGGCATTCCACTGGTCGAACTGCGTGGCGCCGAGGCGCGCTCCATCGCTTACTGGTTGCATGTCGCCGCGCCCTTCGCCGCGTGCTGGCTATTCGTCCTGCACCGTCTGGCGGGGCCGCGCATTCGCTGGGCCGCGGGCGGCACCATCGCACTGGTGGGCATCGTCGTCGGCCTGGCGGGCGTCTGGCTCGCCAGACCCGCCGCCATCGAAACCGTCCATGCCGAGGTCGACTTCTCTCCATCGCTCGCCAGAACGGCCACCGGCAACTTCATTCCGCCAGAAACGCTCATGCAGGACGACTACTGCGCCCAATGTCACGCCGATATCCACGCGCAATGGGCCCACAGCGCGCACCGTCTCGCGTCCTTCAACAATCCGGCCTACCTGTTCTCGGTGCGCAATACCCGCCGCATGGTGCTCGCCCGCGACGGGGATGTGTCCGCTGCGCGGTTCTGCGCGGGGTGTCACGACCCGGTGCCGCTCTTCTCCGGCGCTTTCGACGACCCGGATTTCGACGACGTGGGAGATCCGACGGCGCACGCCGGGATTACCTGCCTCGCCTGCCACGCCATCGAGAGCGTAGGTAGTGCCCCACAGCCGGCGCCTTCGGCGTCGCCTGTGGCCCGCCCCTACCCCTCGTCCACGGAACAACCACTCCCGGCCGCTAACGCTCCCGCGAGACGCTTGTACCATGGAACTACGCGCGGCAACGCCGACTACGTCGTCGGGGTACCGGAGCACTATCCGTTCGCCTTTTCCGACAACGCCATCCTGCAGTGGATCAACGGCCTCGCTATCAAGAGCAACCCGGACCTGCACAAGCGCTCGTTCCTGAAACCGCTGCATCGGACGGCGGAGTTCTGCGGCACCTGTCACAAGGTCCATCTGCCGCAGGAACTCAATGCCTACAAGTGGCTGCGCGGCCAGAATCACTACGATTCGTTCCTTCTGAGTGGCGTCTCCGGCCACGGCGCGCAGAGCTTCTATTACCCGGCGCGCGCGGAGACCAACTGCAACGGTTGCCACATGCAGTCCGCGGCCTCGGATGACTTCGCCGCCGATTTCGACGCCGCCCTCGGGGAACCGGCCATCCGCGGACACCAGTTTCCGGCGGCCAATACTGCGTTGGCCGCCCTGCTCGATTGGCCGGAGGAGGTGATCGACGGCCATCGCGCGATGCTGGAGGGGGCGCTGCGAGTTGACCTGTTCGCTATCCGCCCGGGCTCGGATATCGAAGGGGAAATCATCGCGCCGCTGCGTCCCGAGGTGCCCGCCCTTAAGCCCGGCGAGACCTACGTATTCGACGTCGTCATACGGACGTTGCGTCTCGGCCACCTTTTCACGGAAGGAACAGCGGACTCGAACCAGGTCTGGCTCGACGTCTCGGTCAAAAGCGGGGACACCGTAATCGGCCGCAGTGGTGCCCGCGACAGCGACGGGGCGGTCGATCCGTGGTCACACTTCGTCAACGCCTATGTGCTCGACCGGCACGGCAACCGTATCGATCGCCGCAACGCCGAAGACATCTTCACCAAGCTCTACGATCACCAGATTCCCCCGGGAGCCGCTGCTACCGCGCACTATCGCGTGCGGATTCCGGAAACCGCCGGCACTTCCGTCGAAGTCGCTGTCGCGCTGCGCTACCGCAAGTTCGATACCACTTACATGCGCGCCTTCGAGGGGGAACGCTTCGAAAGGAACGATCTTCCCATCGTCACTATCGCCAAGGACTCACTTGTCTTTCCCGTCGGGGACGTCCCAGCCGTATCGCCGCCGCCCGACATGCCCGAGTGGGAACGCTGGAACGACTACGGCATCGGTCTCCTCGCCAAGCCAGAACGTGGCGCCCTGCGCCAGGCAGAGAACGCATTCCGCCATGTCGCTGGCCTCGACCGCGCCGAAGGGGATGTCAATCTTGCCCGCGTGATGATCCGCGAAGGCCGCCTAACTGAAGCCTCCGAAGCCCTGCGCCGCGCCGCCAGCAACGGTGCCTGGCCCTGGTCCGTGGCATGGTTTGGCGGACTCGTCGACATGCAAAACGGCGAATTCGACGCCGCCATACGCAGTTTTACGGATATCATCGATACCCGGTTCGAAGAGGCTCGCAGGCGTGGATTCGACTTCTCCCGCGACTACCGGGTGCGGAACGCGCTGGCGCAGGCGCTGTTCGAGCGCGCCAAACTGGCGTCGACGCGCGCCGACGAAGAGATGTTGCTCCGGTCGGCCCTGGCCCACCACGAAGCGGCGCTCGCCGAAGACCCGGAGAATGTCGCCGCACACTACGGTCTCGCCCAGATCCACGGCCGACTGGGTAACGAAGAGGCCGCAAGCCGCCATCGGGCACTCCACTCCACCTACCGGCCCGATGACAACGCCCAGGATCGTGCGGTAGCCGCCGCACGCAGGCGCGATCCCGCAGCCAACTTCGCCGCGGAAGCACTCGTCGTGTACGACCTGCAGCGCATGGACACGGACCGGTGAATGCCCTGTCCCCGGAGGAAGCGCGCATACGCCGCGCCCTGCAGCGATCACTGCTTGCGATCGCGCTGCTCGCGGTGGTTGGCCTGGCGGTGTTTCTGGCAACCCGGGCTTCCGAGCCGCAGGAAATCCCGGACGAAGCCGACGTTTCAGGGCCCACGCTGCCACCTCCAACGGCGGTAGAGCCCCCGTCGATCCAGTTCACGGACATCACGGAGAGCGCCGGAATCCGGTTTGTCCACGAGAACGGCGCGTACGGGGAACGCCTGCTGCCGGAAACCATGGGCGGCGGCGTCGCCTTCTTCGACCACGACGGCGACGGCCACCAGGATCTCCTGCTCATCAACTCGGATTACTGGCCGTGGCGCCCGGTTCCACCGTCGAGACCAACTTCACACCTTTACCGCAACCTCGGCGACGGGACGTTCGAGGACGTTTCCTCGACGGCCGGTTTCGATCTGACCCTGTACGGCATGGGGGTTGCGGTCGGCGATTACGACGGCGACGGACACGTTGATGCCTATGTCACTGCGCTCGGTGGGAATCGCATGATGCGCAACGTCGGCGGAAGATTCATCGATGTCACCCAAGCCGTTGGCGTCGCCGGCGACGGCGATGCCTGGAGCACCGGGGCCGCGTTCTTCGACTACGACCGCGACGGCGACCTCGATCTTTTCGTCTGCAACTACGTTCGCTGGTCACCGGAAATCGACCGTGCAATCGACTACCGGTTGACCGGCATCGGTCGCGCCTACGGCCCTCCCACGGACTTTCCCGGCACCGACAGCTACCTGTTTCGCAACGATGGGGGCCGGTTCACGGATGTATCCGCCGCGTCCGGCATTCATGTCTCCAACGCCGCCACGGGGTTGCCCGAGGGCAAGGGACTCGCGGCGCTTCCGGTGGACGTCAACGGAGACGGCTGGCCGGACATCGCCGTCGCCAACGATACCGTGCGCAACTTCCTGTTTCTCAACCTCGGCGATGGGACTTTCCGCGAGGCCGCCATCGAACTGGGTCTCGCGTTCGACCCTGGCGGCCTTGCGACCGGGGCCATGGGGATCGATGCCGCTCACTTCGCCAACGACGCGCGCCTTGGAATCGCCATCGGCAACTTCGCCAACGAAATGACCTCGTTCTACGTGTCTCGCGCAGGCGAAAATCTCTTCAGCGATGACGCCATCGTCGCGGGCGTCGGCGCCGAAAGCCGCCGCGCACTGACCTTCGGGCTGGTTTTCCTTGACGCGGACCTCGATGGCCGAATGGATCTCCTCGCCGCGAACGGCCACGTCGAGCCGGAGATCGCCAGGGTGCAGGCAAGTCAGAGCTATGCGCAGCCGGCGCAACTGTTCTGGAACTGCGGCTCCGAGTGCCCGCGTCCATTCCAACTCGTCAGCGGGACGCTGGAGACGCCGCGCATCGCCCGCGGTGCGGCCTATGCCGACATCGATGCGGACGGCGACCTCGATCTCGCCCTGACCCAGGCCGGCGCGTCCGCAGTGTTGTTGCGCAATGACCAGGAGATGGGCAACCACTGGCTGCGCCTTTCACTGCGGGCGCCGCCGCCCAACGTCCACGCGATCGGCGCGAGGGCGATCGTCAAGGCGTCAGGGACACGGCAGCTTCGCACGGTCATGCCAAGCCGCAGCTACCTGTCCCAAGTCGAGTCAATACTCACCTTCGGACTCGGCGCGGAAGAACGCGTCGATGAAGTCACCGTCATCTGGCCCGACGGCGATACGGAAACCTGGACCGATCTGGAATCGGATCGCATCCACGTCTTGCGCAAGGGAAAAGAGGTCGAACCTAACCGCTCAGGCGGGCGCTAACCAGTCGATTGAGGCTCACGCCCTGCTCGGCCGCCTGGATCGAGAGTTCGCGATGCGTCTCGGGCGGGATGCGAACAACGAATCGACCGCTGTATGGTCGGTCCGCAAGAGGTTTGGGCGGGGATTCCCCAGTGTCTCGCATATCCGCCAGAATCTCCTGGACCAGGTTCTGAATCCCCGCTAGCGCATCCCCCGGCGTTGGTGCAAGCCAACTGAGCAAAGGGAACTCGGCACAAAGGCCCACGTGCCCACCATCCTCCGCCGACCAGGTAATTCGATACGTATAGTGGTCAACCATCCTCTCGCTCCAGTTTCTCGATTGCCTTGATGACCTGTCGAACCTGATACGCCTTGGCCATACCGCGATCATTTTGAATGTTCACCCTCGGGTCTCCCCGCCAGGGCGTCCGGTAGACACGGTGACTCGTACCACTCCGCCGAGGTTGGCCGAAGTACTGGTCGCACATTTTGCACAAGTCCCGGTACCGGACGCCCTGCGGGTTCCGTCGAAATGCATCCAGGTTCAAGGCCGTCCACCGTCTATCAATGATACTATTAAAGACACTAAGACTCGAGTCACATCCGAGCGTCCAGTCCCGTCCGTCATTGTTGAGAACCTTTGGTTCGGCAAGCCGCAGGCGTGTCGTCCAGTACGAACTCCGCAACAGGCGTGGCCATATCCAGCCGGTGGATGGCAGGTCGCGGCCCGGATCGCCAATAACGCCAATCGTCCCGCGCGGCGGTGAAGGACCCCGGCTCGCCGCTGCGCCACGTGATGGCCCCGAGGTCCCCGGTCGTCACCATGTGCGCGCCGATGGACCGATATCGCTCGACCACACCTGGATGCGGATGCCCGAATCGATTCTGGAAACCCGCCGAAAAGATCACCACCTGGGGGCACGCCTGCGCAACGAACGACGACGAAGAGGAGGTGCGGCTGCCGTGGTGCGGCGCAACCATCACCCGCGCGGGACGGACATCGATGCGTTGCTCGGCCGCCCTTCCAACATCACCCGTCAGTATCGCCCGGTGTTTACCGTCGTCGATCTCGATCACGCAGGAGGCATCGTTTCCCGACTCCGGGCCGGCAGGCCACAACACACGAAAGCGAACGCCGTCCCAAAGCCACCCATCGCCGCGACGGCACGGCCGGGCGGCAATCCCCTCGGCCGGTTCGCCCGCGCTGACCCCGCGGACATTCAGACGCGTCAATACCGCCGCCGCGCCGCCCACGTGATCGATATCCGCGTGACTCAATACGAGTTGCGTGATCCCGCGCCCGTGCGCGCGCAGCGCCACGGGAACGACGATGGCATCGCCAGCGTCGTAACCCGATGGATAGCGCGGCCCCGCATCGTAGATCAGGGCGTGATTGCGCGTTCTCACGAGGGCGGAAGTGCCCTGCCCTACGTCCATCGCAACCAGGTCGAATCGACCCGCTGGAACACGATCAGGCAACGGCAAGATCGAGAACATGGTCGCGGCGAGGGCACAGCGTGCAGTCCTGGACCACGGCAGGAGAAAGACCAGCGCCAACGCCATCGCGGCCGCCAATGCACCCGCACTGCTGCTCGCGGGTACGGTCGGCACCTCGCCCACGCGCTCGACGACCCACATGACAAGGCCGAGCGCGGAATCCGCCGCCGCCAGCGGCGCGCCGGCCAGAGTCGGAGAAAGGGGCAACGTCAACACGCCCATCACCGCCAGCGGTGCCGCCGCCGAAGCGACCAGAGGGATCAGTACGAGGTTGGCCAACAGCGCGGCCGGTTGGATTTCGCCGCTGAGTATCCCAAGCCAGGGAGCGAATCCCACGCAGATGGCGACCTGCGCCAGAATCAACGCGCCGGCGCGCCCCTGCACGCGGGACAGGACGGTATCGCGCTCGATTCGCCTTTGGGTGCGAGGTGCAAAAAAAGCGATGAGCACGCCAACCGCCGCAAACGAAAGCCAGAATCCGGTGTCAAGGGGCGCCATGGGGTCCACCGCAAGCACCGCCGCCAGGGCGATGGTGAGTCCGTCGAGCGCGCCGATGCGCCGTCCGGCGACTGCCGCGAGTATCCCCACGCCTGCCATGATGCTCGCGCGCGTCACGGGCAACGACCAACCCGCAAGGGTCGCGTAGGCCAACACAGCGGCGACGGCGACGACGCTGGAGAGGCTGCGCGCCCGAAAACGCCGCGTGAGCGGGAGCACACGTCCCATCAGATTGCCGACGGCCAGTCCCAGCGCCCCGAACATGCCGATGTGCAGCCCCGATATGACCAACAGGTGCACGGTGCTCGTCTCGCGGAACAGCCGCCAGGCAGGTGCCGGAACCATTGCGGCATCGCCGGTGCTCAACGCGAGGATGAGGCCGCCATGGGTAAACGACATGGCCTGGAGGCGTTCCCGCAGGTGCAATCTGAAGTCAGACACCGGATCGCGGGTGTCCGCAACGAGCGCCCCGTCAACGGCGTATCCCGTAGCGACGATGCCGCGGCGCATCAGCCAGCGCTCGTAGTCGAAGGCGTACGGATTTACGTAGGCGCGTGCCGGGTTCGCCTTGACCGTCATCCTCCAGCGCTGTCCCGGCCGCGGCGCCTCTTCACTCTCCCAGGACAGTCGGACGCGGTCCCCCGCGTCGAGTCCGCAGACGCCGCCACGTACCAGTTCGGCCTCGAAGCGGTGGGCGTCGCCGTTGGGCGCGGGCAAGTCCCGGACGACCAGATCGACTTCGATCGGCCCCGCGCAATGCGACATCCGGTCGGACATCGCCTCGGCGATGTTCCAGGAACCCCACGCCAATCCCGCCGCGGCGAAGGCGACGGCGCGTACGGCGCGCACCGGAAACAGCGCGACGCCGCCGATGCCCAGGATCAACGCAGCCGATTCGGACTGGGGCGCCACATGCGCGACGACTACCCCCGCGGCGAAGGCCGCCAGCAGGTCGCGCATACGTATTTGTCGGAGGGCATTGGCATAATGACGGTATGCCACACCCCTCCTTCCAGCGGTATCTGCCAACCGCCGAGAGTATTCGTGAGAAACCGATACTGCGGCCGTTGCGACATCTCCTACAGGACCCCGGACTCTGGCATCTGCACCGTCGGTCGGTAGGCGGCGCCTGCTTCATCGGCATGTTCTGCGCGTTCATCCCGTTGCCGGGGCAGATGCTGATCGTCGCCGCGCTCGCCATCGCGGCGCGCTGCAACCTGCCCATCTCCGTCGGGCTCGTCTGGGTAACGAACCCGGTGACTTTCACGCCCATGTTCCTGTTCGCCTACAGGTTGGGCGCATGGCTGCTCGACATGGACCCGGTATTCAACGAGCTTGACTTGTCCTGGTCATCGCTGGGGGCGGGTTTCGCAGCGCTGTGGTACCCGCTGATCGTCGGTTCCCTGGTGTGCGGCTGGGTCAGCGGGTTGACGCTGATGGTCGTCGCCCGGCTGCTGTGGCGGCTGCGCATTCTGCGGCGCTGGCAGCAGCGGCGAGAACGCCGGCGCACACGCGCAGTCGCACGGCAGGCAAAGACCGCGCTGTAGCGGCCTCGCCCAGTTCAGCCTTCGTGCAGCGCGCGGGCCGGATTTTCGGCCACGGCCTTCAACGCCGGCCGCAATACCGCGAGGAAGCAGAGACCGAGCGATAGCCCCGCAATGACCAACAGGTCACCGGTCAGGACCACGGACGGCATCCTGCCGAAGCCCGTCCCCGACAGGATGTTCTGACCGGTCAGCCATTCGATCGCCGAGACAAACGGGTCGACGTTCCAGGCGATCAGGACCCCGGCGGCCAAACCGACGCCGATCCCCATCACCGCCACAGCGAAACCCTGCACGAGGAAGACTTCCACCAGAAACCGGGAAGGCGCGCCGATGGTTGTCAGCATCGCGATGTCGCGTCGTTTCTCGTTCACCAGCATCGTCTGACCGGAGACGATGTTGAACGCCGCGATCGCGACCACCAGCGCGAGGGAAACGAACATCAACGTCTTCTCCAAGCCGACCGCGCGGAACAGTTCGCCATAGGTATCGATCCAGGTCGTGAGCCTCCAGCCCGGCGGCAACGCCGCGCGCAGGTCGGCCTCCATGGTCGGGACATCCATGGGGTCGGCGAAGGCGATTCTCCAACCCGCGGCGCCGCTCGCGATGAGTCCCCGCCGTTCGATGTCTTCGAAGCGCACCACCGCCAGGCTCGCATCCGGCGCCGCGCCCACTTCGAAAGTCGCTCGCAGCGTGAAGCGTTCGACTCGCGGACGCGCCCCGTTTT
>CAZFGB010000056.1:0-16422 GCA_964518405.1 uncultured Pseudomonadales bacterium
CGGCTGCCGGCACGGGAACAGCGCCGGATATTCGTTACCGGCCCCCGGCAACGCGTTGTGTTGTCGACAAACGTGGCGGAGACCAGCCTCACCGTCCCCAACATCGGCTATGTCATCGATCCGGGCATGGCGCGGATCAGCCGTTACAGCTATCGTTCGAAGATTCAGCGATTGCCGATCGAGCCCATTTCCCAGGCGAGCGCCGAACAGCGCAAGGGCCGCTGCGGCCGGGTCGCGCCGGGAACCTGCTATCGCCTCTTTACGTCCGAAGACTTCGACGGTCGGCCGCAGTACACCGACCCGGAACTGCAACGTACGAATCTCGCCTCCGTCGTCCTGCAGATGCGGGCGTTTCGGCTCGGCAAGACCGAGGACTTTCGGTTCATCGACCCGCCGGACCCGCGCGTGGTCAAGGACGCCGAGCGAAGTCTGCGCGAGTTGGGCGCGCTCGATGGCGAACGGCTGACCGGTATCGGGCGCACCATGGCCCGGCTGCCGGTGGACCCGCGGCTTGCGCGCATGTTGATTGAGGCGAATCGGCTGCGAGCCTTGAGGGAGATGCTCATCATCGTGTCCGCGCTGTCCATACAGGATCCGCGCGTCCGTCCCCTGGACAAGCGGCAGGCGGCGGATCGCAAGCATCGTGAGTACGCCGACGGAAAGTCGGACTTCCTGACCTTCGTGAATCTCTGGAACGCTTTGGAATCGGCCCGGCGGGACATGACCAGGAGCGCGTTCCGCCGCATGCTGGAGTCGAGTTTCCTGTCGCCATCGCGGGTGGGCGAATGGCGGGCGGTGCATCGTCAGCTGCTGCTCGCCGCGAAGCGGCGGGGCATGCGCCTCAACGCCCGCGATGCCGACTATGCGAGCGTACACCAGGCGCTGCTGGCCGGGTCGCTGAGCTTTATCGGCATGCGGGATGCCGACACCGGAATGTATCGGGGCGCAAGGGGTCTCAAGTTCCGCATCTTTCCTGGGTCGGCGTTGGCCCGCGTGCAGCCCCAGTGGATGATCGCCGCCGAGATCGCCGAGACGCAGCGGACGTACGCGCGCTGCGTCGCGTCCGTACAGCCGTCGTGGATCGAACACGCGTCGGCCAGCATCCTGAGGCGCACCTGGTCCGATCCGCATTGGGACGATGCGCGCGGCGAGGCCGTGGCGAACGAGCGCGTCACCGTCTACGGGCTGCCGGTGGTGGAAAGGCGCCAGGTCGGCTACGCCGGGATCGATCCCGAGGCGAGCCGCGAGTTATTCGTTCGCGATGCCCTGCTAAGGCCGGAAAGCGCGGTGTCCGCCCCGTTTCTCGATCGCAACCGAGACACGGCGCGCAAGATCGCCGAGTTGCAGGCGAAGGCGCGGCGCGCGGACTTGCTGGCGACGGACCGGGCGCAGGCCGCATTCTACGTTGAGCGTTTGCCGGAGGATGTGCTGAGTGTCAGGACTCTCGACGCTTGGCTGCGACGGGCGGACACGGCTGCGACGGCTCGGCTGCACATGACCGAGGCGGACCTGTTGGCGCGAACCGACTTCGGCGTCTCCGACGCCGATTTTCCGCCATCGCTCGTTATCGACGGGCTCGAACTGAACCTGAAGTATCGCTTCGCTCCGGGCGAAACCGACGACGGCGTGTCGGTCCAGGTCGGACTCGGAGCGTTGCCGCACCTGGACAGGAGTCACCTCGACTGGCTCGTGCCGGGGTTCTTCGAGCAGAAGTGCGCGGCGCTCCTTCGAACACTGCCGAAATCGGCCCGGCGGGAGTTGCTGCCGCTCGGCGACAAGGCTCGCCGGATCGCGGCGCGCCTGTCGCGGGCGGACCGCTATCGTCGGGGCGAACTGCGCGCGGCGTTGGCCCAGTGCATCGAAACGGAATTCGGCCTGCGCCTCGAAGGCGCGGACTTTCGGGATGACCGGATCAGCCCATTCCTGCGCATGAACGTGCAGGTGCTGGACGGCAAGGGCCGCACCGTCGACCAGGACCGCAATGTCGGCGCGCTCAAGGGTCGGATGTCGCCGAGGGTCGAACAACGTGCCCAGACCGACATCAGGAAGCGTTTCGAATCGCGGGGCCTGCATCGCTTCCCTCGGGCCGGCGTGCCGGAAACCCTGGTGATCGAGGACGATGGAACGCCCGCCGTGATGTATCCCGCGCTTCGCGACGACGGAGACCGAGTCGATCTCGTCATGCTCGCGCATCGCTCGAGTCAGGCGGTGACGAACAGGCGCGGCTACAGTCGCCTGGCTTTGCTGACCGATCCCAGGACAAGCCGCTACCTGCGCCGGCAGGTCCGGGCCGAGAAGACCATGGCGCTCCAGTACGCGGCCCTGGGCACGAAGGAGATGTTGGTGGATGAACTTCTCCTCGCATCCGCCTGGGCGTGCTTTTTCGGCGCCTCGCCGGGGCGGGAGCGGTCGCTGCCGCAGACAGGACCGGCGTTCGATGTCCTGATCGATGCGCGCCGGGGACACCTGACCGCCGTTTTCACCTCGATGCTCGGTGCGTGCCGAGAGGTTCTTGAACTGCGTTTTGCCGCCGCGAAAAAAATTGCCGCGCTCGAATCTCCGGCGTTCGCCCCGACCAGGGACGACATGACGGCGCATCTTGATCGTCTCGTGCCCCCTGATTTCCCGAATCGGGTTGCGCTCGAAGGATTCGCGGACCTGTCGCGGTACCTGCGCGCGCTGGCGCATAGGGCGGACAATCTTCCCGGCCGCGTGCGTAAGGATCGGGAGAACATGACGGAAGTGGCGCGCTGGGAGGCGCGGGCAGAGTCGGTGGCGGATGCCCTGCCCGGCGACCCGGGGGTGGATCAGATCCGGCTTCTCATCGAGGAATACCGCGTCGGACTGTTCAGTCAGCGAATCGGGACGAAGACAAGAGTTTCGCCCGAACGGCTTGCCCGGGCGCTGGAACCGCTGGAGTCGAGAGCCCGACTGGGGTAGCCGGCTATAACAATCCCTTGCGCGTTTCCCAGGACTGTGAAAAAACTGTGCGAATCCGCTTGACCCGTTTCCGTAGTCTGTGGATAGAATCGGGCCGAACGCTCGGTTAATCCGCGTTCGAGTGGTGGTTGCGTACCCTAACGATGCGTGATCGGAACAAAATTTCGGAAGGACGAGATCGATGAACTACAAAGTTAAGCCGATTACAGTTGCAGTCGGCGCGGTCATGACAGCTTGCTTGGCCGGCGCGGCGTTTGCTGACACGGAAGAGGATCCATTCGCCCTCGAAGCGGCCGGCGAGGGCTATGACCTGCTCGCTGGCGACCACGCCGAAGGCGAGTGCGGCGAAGGCAAGTGCGGCGACGAAGGCGGTGAAGGCAAGTGTGGTGACGAAGGCGGCGACGACGGCGGCGATGACGGCGGCGAAGAAGGCGGCGACGACGGCGGCGAAGAAGATACCGCTGAAGAAGCCCCGGCCGAAGAATAATCAGGCCCCATGTCTCTAGTGCTGAGCGCTCCCTGAGCGCTCAGCACTTCTTCTCCCATCATGGAGTATCCCGTGCAGGGCGTTGGGCTCGGCTTGCGGCGGGGTATGTTTGCTCAGCTGGCCGAGCATGCGGCTGACGTGGGCGCCGCGGTCGACTTCATGGAGGTCGCGCCGGAGAACTGGATCGGCGTAGGCGGCAGATTCGGTCGACAGTTCCGCTCTTACGCGGAGCGTTTCCCTCTTGTCTGTCACGGTCTGTCGCTTTCGCTCGGTTCGCCCTCGCCTCTCGATACCGACCTGCTCCGCAACGTCAAGGCGTTTCTTGATACGTTCAACGTGCGCTGCTACACGGAGCATCTGAGTTACTGCAGCGATCACGGCCACCTGTATGACCTCATGCCGATTCCATTCACCGCCCAGGCCGTGGAATACGTGGCCGGACGAATCCAGCGGACTCAGGATGTCCTGGAACGGCGCATAGCTGTCGAGCACGTCTCCTGCTATGCCACTCCGGGCCAGGAGATGAGCGAGCTGGAGTTCGTCAACGCGGTGATCGACCGCGCGGATTGCGACCTGCTGCTCGACGTCAACAACATCTACGTCAACAGCATCAACTTCGGCTACGACCCGGAAGCGTTCCTGGATGGATTGCCGGGCGAACGCGCCGTGTATATCCATATCGCGGGCCACAGCACCGCGAGGGGTTCTCCCTCGCGCGCACTTTCTCCCGAGGGACACCCTCGCGCACCCGGGGCTGAAGGCTCTGGCGGGGACCTGCGCATCGACACCCATGGGGCGGACGTGATCGAACCGGTCTGGGCGCTGCTCGAGCGTGCGTACGCGAACTTCGGCGTGATTCCCACGCTGCTCGAGCGGGACTTCAATTTTCCGCCCGTTCCCGCGCTCCTCTCCGAGATCCAGCGCATTCGATCCATCCAGGACCTCGCGCTTGCCGGATCCGGTTTGGCCACGGACCGCAACTGACGTCATGCGCGGCAGCAATCTGCCGAGTTTCCGCGCCCTGCAATACGACTTCGCGGCGCACATCCGGCATCCCGACCGCAATCCGCCGCCCGCCGGCATCCCCTCCGAGCGCATGGATGTGTACGCCGGTCTCGTCTACGGGAACATCGACAATTTCCTCGCGCGAACGTTCCGCGTGACCCGTCGCATCCTGAGCGATGCGCATTGGAACGCGATGGTGCGCGATTTCGTTCACCGGCACGTCTCGGGTTCGCCGTATTTCCGGCAGATTCCGGCGGAGTTTCTCGTCTACCTCGAGACCGAACGCGACTCGTCCGGGGACGCCCCGTTCCTGTTGGAGCTGTGCCACTTCCAGTGGGTAAGGCTGGAACTGGACATGTCGGATGCGGAACCGCTTGCCGACCTCCCAGAACCCCCGGTCCTCGACCGCCGCCTCGCACTTTCGCCACTGGCCCGGCCGTTGCGCTATCGCTTCCCCGTGCACGAGATAGGCCCCGACTTTCAACCTGCGGCGCCCCCGGAGGCTGCTACCTGGCTGATCGGATACCGGGACGAAGCGGATCAGGTTCGTTTCATGTCGTCGAACGAGGCGACAGTGCGTTTGCTGCATCTCCTCGAATCAGCCGCCACGGCGCGGGAAGCCCTGAACCAGGTCGCCAGCGAACTCGAACGCGACCCGGCGCGGATTCTCCGGTTCGGCGCGAACATGGTGGAGCGCCTGGTTGCGCTTGGAATCGTCGGCGAGCCGCGTGACTGATCGCCTTGTTGTCTTGCGTCGGCGGCCCGGAGTGAACCCGAACTGAATCGGTTGGTCGGACCGTCTTGTCGCAGGCGTTCGAAAGGAGTAGGGTGCGCGCCCTATCGCCACCGCGTGCGGAAATCCAATGTCCATCGTGGTGATGGATGACGATGACGGTCTGGCCGCATCGTTGGTCCAGCGCCTCACTGAACTCGGTTACGACTCGACCCGCGGTCGCGCGGATCAGCAGGCGGTTCTCGACGCCGCCGACATGTTCGTTCTGGGTTTTCGTGATGCCGCTTCCCTCGCGATCATGGCGCGGACCTTGGCGCGCAGGATGGAGCGCGTGCCGGCGGTGCTGGTCGCCTTGTCCACGCCAACGGCGAAGGACCTGACGCTGGCGATGGCTCTTGGATTCACCGATGTGCTGCCGTGGCCGGCACGGGCGGGCATGATCGCCGAAGTCATGGACCGGAATGTCCACCGTTCGCGGGTTCGTCGCGCCAACGACCCCTCGCTGTTTCAGCAGGTAAGCGACCTGGAACAGGATCAGCGGGCGGGACGTTACATTCAGATGGGCATGCTGCCGCCCAATCCCGTCGCGATAGATCAGTATCGGTTGCGGCACCGCATCCAGCCGTCCCTGCTCTTGTCCGGGGATTTTGTCGACTACTTCCGCATCACGGACGATCACTTCGTCTTCTACATCGCCGACGTATCGGGTCACGGGGCATCCTCCGCATTCGTGACCGTCATTCTGAAGAACTTCTCGCGCCGCCTCCGGCGCGAGTACCGCCCGAGCATGCTGCGCGCGCCCGGGGAAATTCTCGTCGCGCTGAATCGCGAGATGCTCGACAATCGCATCGACAAGCATGTCGCGATGTTTATCGGCGTTGTCAACCTGAGGACCAACGAGCTGTGCTACGCCAATGGCGGGCACCTGCTGCACGCCATCCATGTGCGTGAGGGCGAGTCGCGCCTGCTCGAATTGGCGGGCAAGCCCGTAGGCCTGTTTGATCGGGTTGAATACGTATCGGCATCGACCGGGCTTGAGCAGGGCGACAACCTCGTGATGCTGTCCGATGGCGTCCTCGAGGTCATGCCGGAGACCGGGTTCGCGGACAAGGAATCCCGGTTGCGGCGCAGCGCCGTGGAGTGCGATGCGAACATGGATCGGTTCTGGTCCGCCATCGGCATCGACGCTACAGTCATCGGACCCGACGACGTGACCTGCCTCATGGTCGGTTGCGAGGGCTGAAGAAGCATGAATACGCGGCAAACCGCCCGCGCATTGCCGGCATCCTTGCGCGCCGGGACCCCCGGCCGCATTCTCGTGGCGGACCACGACGGCATGTACCTGATCAAGTTCGTCGGGGACGTGCGCGTGAACCTGTGCGCGGCGGTGGACGACTTCCTCGCGGAGATGTTCCGGGACGAGGAATTCAAGTCGGTGCTGGTCGACCTGACGGCGACCGAAGGCATCGACAGCACTTCGCTAGGCATTCTCGCCAAGCTGTCAATCAAGGCTTCGGATCTGTATGGATTCACGCCGACCCTGGTGTCTACGAACCCTGACATCACCCGCGTACTGCGAACCGTGGGTTTCGACGACGTGTTCCACATCGTCGAAAATCCGTTGGTGGAGGAGGCGCAGATCGCCGAGTTGCCGCAGGCGGAGACGTCGGTCGACGACCTGCGCCGGCGCGTGCTGGAGGCCCACAGGGCGCTGATGGGATTGAACGAGTCGAACCAGGAGAAATTCCGGGATCTCGTCGCCACCCTGCAGGCGGTTGGTCCCGGGGACCGACAGCAGTACTGAGCCGTGGCCGGGGTCCCGCCGCGCCGCTTCAATTCACATGCGTTTCCTCGCCTGCAGCTTGGCGGCGATGAAGTCGTCGTGGCCGAGATAGAGCAGGTCCGCAATCCTGCGTATGACGTGTTCCTCGTAGTGATGCCGCGCGCCGCTGAAGCGGGTCATCCGCCACAGCTCGGTGAGCAGCGCGGTCTTTTCTTCGGCGGAGAGCGCGTCGTTCAAGGTGCGCGTGAATGGAAACAGGCCGGTGCTTGTCTCGTGGTCGGATCGGGCTCGACGAATCAACGCCTCTATCGCCGCGTCGTCCATCCGGTAGAGCGATTTCAAGGTGCGGCGCATGGCATCGATTTCCGCCGCTTCTATCTCGTGGTCCGCCCAAGCCACTTCCAGCAGCAACATGGCGGCCGCCTGTGCGACGGAAACTCCTTCGTCGGGGGCCGTCGATCCCGCCGAACCCTGCCCGACGAGCTGCCTTAGCTTCTCAAACATCCGGCGAAGGAGGATTTCCCATCTTTTTTCAGCATTTCCTCCATTTTTCCTTCATTTTGACATTGCATCCGTTTATGATGCGCCAACTCGGCCAAGCTCAGCATGCCGACCGGACAAATCAATAATGCTAAGGCAAAAAACCATTCGCGCCCCGGTATACGCCATTGGTGTTGGCGTGCACTCGGGTAGAAATGTGCGCATGACGCTTCGCCCTGCCGAGGCCGATACCGGGGTCCAGTTCATTCGTTCCGATATCAAGAACTCCCGTCCCGTCCGTGCCCTGGTGCAAAACGTATCGGACACGACATTGTCAACCAGCATCATCCAGAATGGTGTGCAGGTGGCGACGGTAGAGCACCTGATGTCGGGCCTGTGGGGACTCGGAATCGACAATCTCCTGGTCGAGCTTTCCGGCGAGGAAGTGCCGATCATGGATGGAAGCGCGGCGCCGTTTGTCAACCTGATCCGTAGCGTAGGCATCGAAGAATTGCCTGCGGCCAAGAAACTGTTGCGGATCACGCGCAAGATCATGGTTTCGCAAGGGGAAGCCCGAGCGTCCCTGTCGCCTTATTGCGGATTCAAGGCTGCCTACACGTTTGTCAAGGACCACCCGGTCTACCGGCGGTACCCGAAGTACGCGGAGGTCGATTTCGCGCACAATTCGTATATCAACGACGTCAGCCGCGCGCGGTCATTCGGCGAAGTCGAAGAACTCGAACAGGCACGCGCCATCAACCGCTGTCTAGGTTCGAGCCTTGAAAACGCCGTCGGGATCAACGGCGAGGGCGTCATGAATGCGGGTGGCCTTCGTTACGAGGACGAATTCGTCAAGCACAAGCTGCTCGATGCGATCGGCGACCTCTACCTGCTCGGCAGGCCGGTCATCGGCGCATTCGAAGGCTACATGTCGGGGCATGCGCTCAACAACAAGTTGGCGCGTGCGCTCCTGCGAGTCGACGACGCGTGGGAACTGGTGACGGGAGACGAGACGGAGGTCATGGACGACTTCGCGGCTGCGAACATCGTCTGAACACGCCTTGGCCCCGCCTTGGGGCCAGCCTCCCGACTGATGCGACGACCATCTCGGCCGGTGCGGCTGCGTGATTCCCCTATAATATCCACCGATTCCGCTGTCCGTATTCCGGATGACCGTTCGCACCCGCGTCGCGCCTTCGCCCACCGGCGACCCCCATGTCGGAACCGCCTACGTGGCGCTTTTCAACCGGGTGTTCGCCCGGCAACACGGCGGGCAGTTCATCCTTCGCATCGAAGATACCGACAGGGAACGGTCCGACTCCGCGGCGGAGGCCATGATCCTGGAAGCGCTGCGATGGGCGGGCATCGAGTGGGACGAAGGGCCCGACAGGGGAGGGCCGCGCGGTCCCTATCGGCAAAGCGAGCGCGTGGACCTGTATCGCCAGCACGCGCAGCGCCTCATCGACGCGGGCAGGGCTTTCCATTGCTTTTGCGGCCCTGATCGCCTCGATGCGTTGCGACGCGCGCAGCGCGAGCGGGGCGAGACGCCACGCTACGACGGTCGCTGCGCCGATCTCGATGCGTCCGAGGTCTCGGCCCGTATCGAGGCGGGGGCGCCGCACGTGGTGCGCCTGCGGGTGCCGTCCGACGGGGTCTGCAGTTTCGAGGATCGGCTGCGCGGAACCATCGAGATTCCGTGGTCCCAGATCGACATGCAGGTCCTGCTGAAGAGCGACGGATTCCCGACCTATCACCTCGCCGTGGTTGTCGACGACCACCTGATGGGCATTACCCATGTCCTGCGCGGCGAGGAGTGGATCAGCTCGATGCCGAAACACCAGCTCCTCTATGAATACTTCGGCTGGGACATGCCGGAGCATGCGCACCTGCCGCTACTGCGAAACCCGAACAGGAGCAAGCTGTCGAAGCGCAGGAATCCCACCAGCCTGCATTACTTCCGCGATGTCGGCTATCTGCCCGAAGCGCTCCTGAACTACCTGGGGCTCATGGGCTGGTCGATGCCGGACGAGCGCGAAGTGTTCAGCGTCGACGAGATGGTCGCGGCGTTCGACCTGGACCGCGTCTCCACCGGCGGCCCGGTTTTCGATCTCGAAAAGCTCAATTGGCTCAACGGGCGATACATCCGGAAACTGACGCCCGACGACTTCGCCGACCGTGTCGGGCAGTGGTCGCTCAATCGCGGCAGGCTTGAGCGTCTCGTGCCGCTGATTCAGTCCCGCACCGAGCGTTTCATCGACATCGCGCCGCAGGTCGACTACCTGGTAGGCGAACGCCAGCCCCTTTCGGCGGACCTGTTCGAGCACAGCAGGTTGACTGCCGATGACTGCAAGCGCGTCCTGCACCACACGCTCGCGATGATGACGACGGCGCGTGCATGGGAAAGCGGCGAACTGATGGGGGAGTGCAGGGCGCTAGCTACGGCGATGGACATCAGGCTGCGCGACTTCCTGTTCCCGCTCTTCGTTGCGGTTTCCGGCCGCGCGACGGCGTTGCCGCTGTTCGACTCCATGGCATTTCTCGGCCCGGACCTGACCCGCGCCCGCCTGCGGTCCGCGCTGGACGCCCTCGGCGGGATGTCCAACAAGGCGACCAGGCGACTGGACAAGGATTTCGCCGCCCTGAAGGATCGGGCGAAAAATTGAACACCGGGTGTGGGATGAATATCATCGCGCGCCTGACATCGCGCAACGCGCGGTGTTTCCTGGGGCCATAGCTCAGCTGGGAGAGCGCCACAATGGCATTGTGGAGGTCGCCGGTTCGATCCCGGCTGGCTCCACCATTTCCAATCTGTTCAAAGGATAAAATAGATAGTTATTGGTTTTTATTCACTCAAATTCATAGTCGAAGCGGCATCTCTGCTGAAACGAATCTTTGCGTCGCGAAGATCAGGGCAGATTCAGTTCTCGGCAAAGCGTCCTGAAGGGGATGACTCGAGTTCCGTTCGAGACGTAATCGCGTTCGCCCAAGTGGACTTGGTAGAATTTCTCGATTGGCGTTCTCTGACGGAAGTATTCGATCGCCCGGCTTGGTGATCCTTCCCCAGACTTGCACTCCACGGCGAAAAGCGGCTCGTTGTCACGGATTACGACGAAGTCGACTTCGCGACGGTCCGTGTCCCGAATGAATCTGAGTTCCATCCGATAGCCTTGCGTATCTTCCAAGAAGTGGCAGTACTTGAGCAGGTGACAGGCAACGAGGTTCTCAAACCGGGGCCCGCTGTCTGGCGCTTGTGACCAGTCCCAGAGATAGAGCTTGGCTTCCTTCTTGACCGCCCGTATGCGCGGTGCGCCGAATGGCGGAATACGGAAGCACACAAAGAGGTTCTCCAGTATCGCCAGCCAGCGCGCAACGGTCTCATGGGCAACCTGGAGATCCTCGCTCAGACTCCTGATTGACAGTGGTGAGCCGACCCGATCCGGCAGCGCCTCGGCAAGCAACTCCACCAGCGCGACCTGGCGCACGTTTTCGAGGTCGCGCAGGTCTTCGTAGAGAACGCGAGATTGCCGCTCGCGTTGCCATCGGCGCCATGTTCGGGTGTCGCCACCGAGAAATGGTTCGGGGAATCCGCCAAATTGCATCAAGGCATCCAGATCGGCCGGAGAGGAATCCGAGGTGAGTTCGCCCAACGTCAGCGGATGGAGCCTGTGATAGTGGTAACGCCCTTGCAGCGAATCGCCACCCTTGCGGTAGTGGTCCAGCCTCGCGGAGCCCGTTATCAGGAATGAGACGCGATCGCCCTCCGTGTCGTAGATACCCTTCACCAGGTTTCGCCAGCGCGGAAACTTGTGGATCTCGTCCAGAACGAGGAGGTTCTCTCCGCTAGGCAATTCCCCCCGCAGAAGTCTCGGCCGCACTTGTGGGCTGTCCCAGTTCAGGTACGCGGGGTGGCGCGGATCGTTCGTGCCCAGAAGGGACAGGGCCAATGTCGTTTTGCCTACCTGCCTGGGTCCGCCCAGGAATACCATCTTGCGGGAAAGGTCATCCCGAATTGGGTCAGCGAGGTACCGTGCAAGCGTACTGGTTCCCAAAGGAAGCCGGGCCTTGATTTGCCATGAGGAAAGTCATGCTAACTCTAAATTACTCATGAGTAAAATAGATTTTATATGAAAATACTAACGATGTTGAGATCGGTATTGCCCGGGCTGTTTGCGAGGTGAGGATGGTCAGCGGAGTGCGGTGTGGGCAACCCGCGCCAGCCAGCTAGCATCCAGGTGACGTGCCCGGTACATCGATCGCTCTCTCGCGATGGACTCCGCTTCTGTCATGCCGGCGCCGGCATGGATCGCGGCCGAGATCGCGAGATCGATAAACACATCGCGTTGCGCATGGCTGCCGCCAAGGCGTTCCAGGTCGGGCAGTGACTCGAGCATCCGATCCAGGGCAGTGGCGTAGCGGCCCCGCCCGTGTGCGCCGATGGCACTGCACACCATCGACACGACTGGGCCGGAAGATTGCTTTCCTTCGTCGAGTAATGCTGCAACGTCCCGCTGGAGACGTGAAAGCGCGTCAACGTCTCCCACGGAGGCGTATGCCATGGCCAGATGGGCATTGACGAACGGCGCCCCGGGTTTGGGAAAGTGCCTTGTGGCGAACTCGGCCAGCTCCCCGCGATCCTTGGTGCTTAACAAGTGACCTGCGATCGCTGCGTGCGTCGTGAAGGATGCGGCGTCGATGAGGGTGAACATGGGCAGCGCGTGGGAAGCCGATGGTCCGATGGCGTCGCGATAGATCGCGAAGGCACGCTCGAAGTGGCCCCGCTGCAGTGCAAAGAGTGCGCCGTGCCAGGAAAGATGTCCGTGCAGGACAGCCTTGCGTTCGTAGCCCGGTAGCCATGCGTCGATGAGCGCCTCTCCTTCGGCTGCGGCGCCTTCTTCGTAGTACGCATGGACCCGGCCGTGCACGGCGTTGGCGTTGTCGGGATTCAGTTTCATTGCCCGGTCGAGCATCGGCGCGCCGGTTTGGCTTTCTCCGGCCTCGACCAGCGCCCAACCGAACGCTGCGAGGAACCGCCAGTCGTCTCCCCATGCGTGCGCGACGCTCCGTAGCAGTGCCGCCTGCTGGGCATGGAAGTCGTTGAACCCACCGAATCCAAGCAGTCCGTAGACCCCAAGGGCGAACGAGAGGGGCACTGCATCGCGCGGATACGTGGCCGCGTGTTCACGCACGGCGCTGAGCGCGCGCTTCGACTCGCCTCGTAGCGCGAGGTCGATGATCGACGCGTGGTCACGCTCGCGCTGGGAACAACCTGACGCGAGGTCGCGGCCCAGCGCGGCGAAGCGTCGAGCTTCCCGCATCTCTCCAGCCGTTGCCAGGGAGCGCGCCTTCACGCAATGCGCGAGGGCGAAATCGGGGTCGATGGTCAGCGCTTCGTCGATCAGTAGCCCGCTTCCAGGCTGCAATGCGAACAGGAGGTCCACCGCCTCGTCGTAGAGTTCCGCCGCCCGGGCCGAACTGGTCGTGATGGGTTGGTCGAGGCGGTCCTTATGCATGGGCAAGCATGGGGGCCTGTTCGCGCTCGGTGTGGACTACCAAGAGGAAGCTCACGATACAACTATCGCGTGAGCTAGCAACGGTTTGGCTAGCTGCCGATGGATATCGCTTCAAATTCCTCGGCGCGTAGCGCTTCGACCAACTCCGCTTCCGACGTTACGGGATTCGGGAAGCGTGTCGCGCAGCGGCCGATCTGGCTCACGATGTGCGCGTCGCTGCCGCCGATACCGAGGTAGTTGAACCGGGAGGCCATGCGATGCGCGATGTCGTCCTCGTCGCCGCGGCTGCCGCCGTTCCTGACCTCGACGATGCGCACCCCTTTGGGCGCTCCGAGCGCATCGATGTGCGCGCTCATGCCGACGCGCTTGCGCCCCGGGTGGCACGGCACCGCCACCGCGTCGTTGCGGTTGCAGGCCTCGATAACGTCTTCCAGCGACAGTGCGATGGATGTGAAGTCGAACTCCCGGGTCAGCGGTTCGGTGACGCCGAAAACGAGCACGTGGCCGTACTCCGTTTCGACTTCGCTGCCCTTCAGGATGATCAGCCCGAACTGCTCGGCGAGAACGGAGTAGTCGGATTCGAAGTCGAACTGGCGATGTTCGGTGAGTACGAATCCGTCGATGCCGATGTCGCGGGAACGGATCCACTGGCAATAGTTGCGCACCTTCGCGCGACCGTCGTCGGATTTGATCGAGTGCGCATGGAGGTCGAGGATCACGATACGCGTTTCCATTCGTCATTCAGCCGCTCCCTCATCGCGGCTTCGGAGCCGGAGTTGTCGACGACCACGTCGGCCAGGGCGGTGCGTTCCGCGTTGGACAACTGCGCGTCCATGCGCGCCTCGACGGCGGAATGGTCCAGGCTGTCGCGCGCCATCGCCCGCCGCACGGCGATGTCCGGCTCGACCGTGACCACCCAAGTCTCGTCGACGGCGTCCTGCCAGCCCGCTTCGAACAATACCGCCGCTTCGAGGACGACAACAGCGCTCGGGTCCGTCTCTCGAACGGCGTCGATTTCGGTTTCCGCGAGGCGGCGGATCTCGGGCCACATGATGTCGGTCAGCCGTTTCATCGCGTCGGGATCGCCGAATACCTTGCCGCCCAGCGCCTTGCGGTCCAGTTGGCCGTCAGGTCTCCGGACGCCCTCTCCAAACGTGGCCAGCACCGCCCGGTACGCGTCGGTGTCCGGCTCGTAGGCGCGGTGGCCGAGCGCGTCGGCGTCGATCACGTGCGCACCGAGGGATGCGAGGTAGCGGGCGGCGGTGGACTTCCCCGAAGCGATGCCGCCGGTCAAGCCGATGACCAAGCCGGACTCCAAAAAAGAAACCATGTTAGCGGTTACAATGCGCTTGTGAAACGACCCGGGATTGTCTTCGTCCATTCGGACGGCCGCCGGCAGACGCTTGCTGCAAACATCGGGGACTCCATCATGGACTGCGCGCTCGACAACGGCGTGGCGGGGATCGAGGCGCAGTGCGGCGGCGCTTGCCTGTGTTCGACATGCCATTGCTACGTCGAAGCGCCCTGGTTCGGCCAACTGCCCTCGATGATCGACGACGAGCAGGTGCTTCTCGAATACCTCGACGACTGCCGCGGCAACAGCCGGCTGTCGTGCCAGGTGTTCATGACGGAAGCCCTGGACGGCATCGTTGTCCATATCCCGGAAAGACAATGGAACCAATGATCGCGTCCGCAGCGTCCGGCGACCCGGAATTCCCGCATGAAATTGCGGACTGACGACGCAGTGGGCTCTTCCTTTCGCGAGCAATTGGAAGTTTCCTGGGAGCGCTCCGGTGGATTCCTGTGCGTGGGGCTCGATCCCGAACTGGAACGCGTGCGGGAATTCACGCCCGGGCACGAGCGGCCGATACTCGACTTCTGCCGGGCCATCGTCGATGCCACGGCGGACCTGGTCTGCGCCTTCAAGCCGCAGATCGCGTTCTTTTCGGCCTGTGGCGCGGAGCATGATCTCGAAGCGCTCATCGCATATATCCACACGTCGTATGCCGGCGTTCCGGTGATCCTCGATGCCAAGCGCGGCGACATCGGATCCAGCGCGAAGCAGTACGCGCGAGAGGCGTTCGAGCGCTACGATGCGGACTGTGTGACGGTGAATCCCTACGTGGGGTGGGAAGGTATCGAACCGTACCGACAATATCGCGGCCGCGGCGTGGCACTGCTCTGCCGCACAAGCAATCCGGACAGCGGCTGGTTGCAGGAAATTCCCGCGGAAGATCCGCTGTACCTGCGCATCGCCCGCGCCGCCGCCGCGCGCGACGAAGGCGATCTGATGCTGGTGACCGGGGCGCCGTATCCGGATCAGTTGGCCGCGGTGCGCGAAGCGGCGGGCGACCTGCCCTTGCTGGTGCCGGGCGTGGGCACCCAGGGGGGAGATCCGGCGGCGGTTCGACCCTACGTCGCGTCGAACGGCCGGGGCCTGGTGGTGAGCGCGTCCCGCAGCATCATCTATGCCGGCGGTGTCGTTGATTTCGCCGAGGCGGCGCGCGCGAGCGCGCAAGAGTTGTACGAAAAGGTTCGCATACCGGCGCACGCCTAACCGGGCCGGCGCGAGGGACATTCGGAGGTTTGACGATGGCGCGTACACCATTTGCGTGGGACGATCCATTCCTGCTGGACGACCAACTGTCCGATGAGGAGCGGCTGATACGCGACTCCGCGCGCAGCTTCGCGGAAGACCGGCTGATGCCCGGCGTGGTGGAAGCGAATCGGCACGAACGCTTCGACCGCGGGATCATGAACGCGATGGGCGCGGCCGGCTTTCTGGGCGCGACCTTGCCCGAGAAGTACGGCTGCGCCGGCGCGTCCTACACGTCTTATGGCCTGGTAGCGCGGGAAATCGAGCGCGTCGACAGCGGCTATCGTTCCGCCATGAGCGTGCAGTCTTCCCTCGTGATGTACCCCATATACGCCTACGGCACCGAGCGGCAGCGGGAACGATTCCTGCCCGGACTCGCTACGGGCGAACTGGTGGGATGCTTCGGCCTGACCGAGCCGGACCATGGCTCCGACCCGGCGGGCATGGTCACGCGGGCGGTCGCCGATAACGGCCACTACGTCCTCAACGGCGCCAAGACGTGGATCACGAATTCGCCCATCGCGGACGTCGCCGTCGTCTGGGCCAAGCTCGATGGTGTCATTCGCGGTTTCCTGGTCGAGCGCGGCATGGCAGGTTTCTCGACGCCGACGATCAAGGGCAAGCTGAGCCTGCGCACGTCGGTCACGGGTCAAATCGTGCTTGAGGACACGCGGGTTCCGGCCGCGAACCTGCTGCCGGAAGCGAGGGGGCTCGGCGGTCCGTTCAGCTGTCTCAATCGGGCCCGCTACGGCATCGCCGAAGAGTTTCACGTCATGCGGCACGTGATGAACCTCGAAACCGTCAACACCTACGAGGGGACGCACGATGTCCACGCGCTGATTCTCGGGCGGGCGCAGACAGGACTACAAGCCTTTACCGGCGAGTGAG